>JBEAVK010000125.1:0-56902 GCA_041160955.1 Bacteroidota bacterium | reverse complement strand
ATGCTGAGCCAACACAGTCAACACTAAGATCATAAAATGTACGCCAAGCCCCCCATGATTCGCATATTTTAGCAGTTCTAACACAGTTGGATACGAGACCGATAAAAAAACAGACTACATTTGCGCAAATATTGAATACTGTATTGATAAAATGAACAAACCGTTACAACTTATTTTTTCAAATTATTGTGCTTGGCTCTTTACCCTCGCCGTACTTTTTGCCTATTGCAGCCCCGAAACACCCAAAAGCAGATCAACCGACACGCCTCCAGAAATGGAACGTCTTTTACTGGCAGCCGATACTTTGAGTGCCGAAGCCTTGACCGCCGAGGCACGGAAACTGCCGGGTACTTGGGTAGATACTTTTTTTCACCAAAGGCGATTGGATTTGGCGAAAAAACAAGATGGCCCTGCGTTGAACGCAGCCATGGCGGTTTACGAAAAAATCCGCCCCGGCGATGGAGCGGCGGGCGCGTTTATCAACCTCAGTAGGGGCATTGCGCACCAATTTGCTGCTCGGTTCGACTCGGCGGAAATCCACTACAAATTAGCACAGGAATGGTACGAACAAAAAGGCGACAAACTAAAATTGAGGGATGCTTTGGATTGTCGCGCATCCGTTAGCCGCGTGCAGGGTAAGTACGATGAAACCGTTGCCCTCCAATATCAAGCCCTTGAATTGGCCGAAAAGGAGGTGGATCGGATGTACATGAAAGTCCAAATTGCCAAAACCCTCACCATAAAAGCGGACACAGCACAACTATTTGAGTTGTTGAAAGAGCCGTTACGGTTTTATGAGCAATCCCGTGATACCCATATGTACGCCTATACGCTGGCCGTTCAAGGCAGTGCTTTTGCGCAAAAAAAGGACTTTGCCGGAAGCATCGAACTCCACCAAAAATCGCTTTTGCTGCGCCAGCAAATTGGTGAACATGCCTACACGCCGGAAAACTTGCACGCTATTGCGAGCATGCACAACAAACTTGGCAATTGGCAGGTGGCTTTGGATACCGTAGAATCCGCGGAAAAAACCCTGACCCAACTCGGCAATAAACAGGGGCTGGCCTTTTTTAAATTCGTTCACGGGGAAGCCCTTTTTCATTTGAACCGCCTGCCGGAATCCGACGTTTTGCTGCTCCAAAATCTTGAAAATTGTCGTGCCCGGAAGCAATACAAACTAGCTTGGTCTGCTGCTGACTTGCTTTCAAAATCGAAACAAAAGCAGGGGAAATTATCCGAGGCATTGGATTTTCGCGAACAATGCGTTGCGTTCAACGACTCGCTTTTTAGCAAGGAAAAGGAAAAAATCATCCATGAGGCCGTCGTCAAATACGAAACGCGGGAAAAACAGGCCGAAATTGTTGCCCTGAAATTGGAAAAACAACTGAGCGACCAGCGCAATCTTTTGGGCGGCGGTTTTCTGCTTTCAGTCGTCGGTGCAGGTGCTTGGTTTTTGCGCTACCGCCACCGCCGAGAAAAAGCCCTGCTCGAGAAAGATATAGCAAACAAACGCCTCGAAAACGAGGTGCTGCGCGTCAATGATGACTTAAACCGCCAAAGGCTGGAAAACGCCGCCCGCGAACTTGAGTTGCATAAAGCGCAGTTGGAGGAATTCACGGCCTTGATGTTGGAAAAAAATACTAAAATCGAAGCATTGCAACCCTACAAGGGTGAGTCTGTTTCTGACATGGAAAGTAATTCGGCTACGCAAAACGCCTCTAATGACGATGATATTGACGCGCTGTTCCAAGCCGCACTCCTCACCGATACAGACTGGCAACGCTTCCAACAACATTTTGAAAAAGTATTTCCCGGTATTTTGAACCGACTAAAAATAGAGTACCAGGAACTCAGTATCGCCGAACTCCGGCTCGTGCTGCTGACTAAAATGGGGTTAAAAACGAATGAAATCGCCGTATTTATTGGCATATCACCTGAATCGGTGCGCAAATTGAGGTATCGTTTTAAGAAAAAAATGGGTATCTCGGAGGAAGAATTACTGGATAGTGTGGATAAGACCGGACTTTAAGTGCTTGAGCGCACCGTAAGATTTAATGTTGGTGGACTATAGCATCTTATGAAATATTTGCAATAAATGATGGTTTGTTTTGAGTATTGCTAGTTGTTCTTTTCTTCCACAAAGGAGAAGCCTTGGAACTGCCCATTGAGCCACAAGACAATAAAAAAAATCCCCATACGTTCTCTTGTGAGTCGCATGGGGCTTCTTTTTGTTCAACCTTAAAAAACTATTGCTTAATCACCGTTACTTTTTGACTCAACATCGTGTTTGAGTTCGCCAATTGTACCGTGTAGATGCTCGTAGCAAAGCGATTGGGTGCCAAGTTTACCTGCGTTTGAAGGTCATTCGCCTGCCATTGCTGGCTATAAATTAGTTTGCCTGTATTGTCAAAAATAGAGAGCGTACTTTCTTCCTCTAATGCTTTATCGAGGGTGATATTGAGTACTTCAACAGCGGGATTTGGTGCCAAACTCATAGATGGCGCAATGGTAAGTCCCATTTCAGTACCGAGATCATTGCGCTCGTCGTTAGCATCGCAGGTAACGCAAGGCCCTACGCGGTAGCCCATAGCAAAACGGGCAGCGAGTAATTCCTTGTTGATGACCATGCCTTGGCCGTTATTGCACACCATGATTTTATTGTTGGAAGGCTTCCATGCGCCGCTATAGGCTGAAAAATCCAGCAATTGGCTACAATCCGCAATGCCGTCGCGGTTATTATCAATGGCGTCATTGTTGTTGGGGCATACATCGCATACATCCACTACTTTATCGCAATCGGTATCGGTATCTTCCTCCAATTGGGCAACAGTTATCTTGAATTTGCCCGAATTATCGGTGTAAATGCCATCTGTTACTCCAAGACGAATCGTGGTAGCAGATTTAGGTGCCGGACGCATCCGGTTGAGGTCGATCACAATAGCGTAGTCGTGATCTTTGTTGTACCTCGGTACATAGCCCAAATCCGTTTCTTTACCAGCATCTGCATCATATACCATTTGATTGGTTACATTGCTGTTCTTGTTGAGGTGCAGCGTGGATTGCGTAGTAGCACCCAATTGGTAAAAGAGGGAATCTTGCCGAAAAAGACCTTTAAAAATATAGAAGGCATCGTTGTAGTTTTCGGCAGGTGATTGGCCTACCCCCGAAATAGTGAGCAACACCAAACCTGTATATCGTTTGGAAGTAACGGCTCCTTCGGGATTGGCAAAAGAGGCTACTACCGTCTCCGTATTGCCGTAAGGGATATAGGATTTCCCATTAATAGAAAATTGTGCTTGGATTGTTTGCGCCAGTAAACCTGTCAAAAGGCAGGCCGCAAACAGGATTTTTTTAGAAAAAATTGGATAAAAAGGATGGGTGCTTGTAGCGTTTTTCATACTGAGATGGTATAAATTTGAAATGAAAAAAGATAAGGAACGCTAAGAGCATAAATTATCGTTTTTGGATAGATAATCTTTAACGTTTCGTTCCTTGAAGATTGCCTTGGTGAAGCATTTAGAAGTAAGCCAAAGGTAGATGGTTTGTGATAATGGCAGGTAGTTTTTTTTAAAAAAAATAAAATATGGGCATTCTGTTGTGTAAAAAGGTCGAAATTTCAGAGCGAAAAAAACGCGAATACAAGGCGCTTTCTATTTAAGCACTTACTCGGTAAAAAGGCACATTATATCGGCTGGGGTATCCAGCCTGATTCCTACTTCCGCATATACACCACCGCCATATCCTCCATCCCAGCCACTATCTCCCCCGGAATCACAAATGCCCGATCTCTAAAAATTTCCTTTAATTCATCGGGGTCATGGACATTAATTTTTGTAGCAAATTTTTCTACCGCTACAAAACACTGTTGTAATTTGTCCAGCACAAATTGCACATCATTGATCCACAGCACACTATCCGGCGGGAGTATCGACAGTAGCGGTGCTTTTTGATCCTGCCGAAACCGCGTATTCAGGTTAGGAATAATCCGTACAGCCGTCAACTGTTGTTTGCTGGCTTGGGTCGTTACTTCAAAAGTACGGATAGTTTCCACTTCATCATCAAACAATTCGATACGATAAGGCAAGTCGTTGCCGTAAGAAAACAGATCGATAATACCGCCGCGAATACTGAATTGGCCCGGTTCATACACAAAATCGGTGCGCTCAAAGCCGTATTCGATCAATACCTCGATCATAAAATCGCTATTGAGTTTTTCGCCTTTTGTAATATCAATACGGTGTTCCTGCAAAGTGGACGGTCGGACTACTTTTTCAAATAATGCCTCAGGATAAGTAATCAAAACATGTCCTTTGCCAGTAGCCGAGGTGAGTTTATTGATGGTTTCGCTGCGTTGAAGTATATGGGTCGGATTCAAGTCGGCATACACCATAGGGCGTTTGAAACTATCGGGAAAAAACCACGCTTTGGTATCGCCCAATAGACCACTCATATCATTATAAAGATAGGCGGCCTCTTCTTTGGTCTCGCAAATCGCCACATGAAGGCAATCAGTGTTCGCCGCAGTAGCGGCCAAAACCAAGGCGCGTTGGCCTCCTTTTAGTCCCTCCAATTGCAGTCTGGGCAATGGTTGAGAAAAAGCGTTCACAATAGTTTGGACTTGTGAAGATTCGCGGTATTTTTGCAGCAGATAACCAATATTACTCACCGCGCAAAGATACACCAAGTTTCTATGTTTTGGAATAATTCAAAAGGCATGCAACTCTATTACAACGAATGGAGCGTTGCGAATCCTACCGCCGTTATTGTCATGGTACACGGACAGGGCGAACACATCAACCGCTATCAGCATGAAGCGGAATGGATGAATAAACGTGGTTATGTTTTTATGGGTTACGACCAACAAGGTTTTGGCCAAAGTGCCGGAGCTCGCGGCCATGCTGCTAGTTTGGATGCTTATTTGGATGACATTGGTAGTTTTTTGGCTTTAACCAAGGATAAATACCCGAATACGCCCATCTACTTATATGGCCATTCGATGGGTGGAAATGTATGTTTGAACTATATTTTACGCCGCAAACCCGATTTTTTATCCGGTGCGATTATTACAGGCCCGTGGATTCGATTGGCATTTGAACCACCCGCAATAAAAGTTTGGGCGGGCAAACTTATGCGCAATATTTGGCCGTCCTTGGCTTTGCCTTCTGGGTTGGATACCAATTTTTTGAGTACCGTCCCCGCTGTGGTGGCCGCTTATAACGCAGATCCTTTGGTACACGACAAAGTAAGTGCTGCCGCCGGAATGGATTTAATGGACGGTGCCGCATATCTGAACACCTATACTGGTGCATTGCCCTGCCCATTGCTCCTGATGCACGGCGGTGCGGATAAAATTACCTCCGCTCCTGCATCAAAAGAATTTGCGGGACGAATAACCAGTGCTGTAAAACAGTTGGAATGGCCCGGAATGTACCACGAAATTCACAATGAACCAGCGCAAGAGCAGGTTTTTGAGGCCATTGCGGAATGGATTGGCACAGCAGGAAAAATTTAATACCTATTTTATTACAAACGATAAAATCAACTTATATCCTTCAATATATGCAACAAAAAGATCTTGGTTACCTCAAATACGAACTAAAAAACTTTGAAAAACTGCCCATCAAAATTTGGGAAGACGCATTAGAAGCCTCCAAACACGTAGCGCGTAGTATCGCATTGGCCATTCGACAAAAGCAACAGGATGGTGAACACATTGTGCTGGGCTTGGCAACAGGTAGTACACCCATAAGGGTTTATGAAGAACTCGTGCGTATGCACCGCGAAGAAGGATTGAGTTTTCAAAATGTGGTTACCTTCAACCTCGACGAATACTATCCAATGCCCCGCGAATCGCGCCAAAGTTACTGGCGGTTTATGCACGAATACCTTTTCGATCACGTGGACATTAAGCCGACCAATATCCATATCCCGGATGGTACGCTCGCGATGGAGGAAGTATCGCACTATTGCGAGCAGTACGAAAAACAGATTGCACTGGCTGGTGGTATTGATATCCAATTACTGGGTATTGGCCGTACTGGTCATATTGGGTTCAACGAACCGGGTGCTTGGGAAACCTCGCCTACGCGTATGGTGCGCCTAGATCACCTTACCCGACACGATGCGATAAAGGATTTCGGATTGGAAGATGATGTACCGTATCGCGCTATTACCATGGGTGTAGGGAGTATTTTTAAAGCACGTACCGTTTATTTAATGGCTTGGGGACACCATAAGGCCAGTATCCTCAAAGAAGCGGTGGAAGGCCCTATTTCCCCTTCAGTTCCTGCTTCATTCCTACAAAAACACCAAAACATTAAGGTGATTATTGATAGAAGTGCTGCCGAAGAACTCACACGTATCAAATCGCCGTGGTTAGCAGGAATCTGCAACTGGACGGATGATTTGGTGTGCAAGGCTGTTATTTGGCTGGCTCAAAAAGCCAATAAACCGATCCTTAAACTCACCGACGAGGACTACCACGAGTACGGATTGAGCGACTTGATTATTGAGCAGGCCAATTCTTACGAACTCAATATTCGTATCTTTAACCACTTACAACATACTATTACTGGCTGGCCCGGAGGAAAACCCAACGCTGATGACAGCCACCGCCCCGAGCGCGCCAAACCTATTAAAAAACGGGTCATTTTGTTCAGCCCACACCCCGATGACGATGTGATCTCTATGGGTGGTACGTTCCAACGTTTAATCGACCAAGGGCATGAGGTGCATGTGGCTTACCAAACTTCGGGCAATATTGCTGTACATGATTTTGATGCGCTTCGTTACGCCGAATTCATGTACGAACACGATAAAACACAGGGTTTGATCACGCCCGATCAAGAAAAACACTACCAAAAGGTAATCAAGTTTTTGAATAAGAAAGCACCGGGTGATATTGATATTCCAGAAGTACGCACTATAAAAGGCTTAATTCGCCGTGGAGAAGCACGTGGAGGAGCGCGATTTACGGGACTTTCCGACAACCAAATTCATTTTTTGGATATGCCGTTTTACGAAACTGGTGGAGCCCGCAAAAAGCCACTGGGCGAAGAGGATGTGCAAATAGTAGCCGATTTAATAGAAAAAATAAAACCTCATCAGGTATATGCTGCTGGTGATTTGGCGGATCCACATGGTACCCACCGCGTTTGTTTGGATGCTATTTTTGAGGCATTCCGCCATTTGGCTCCCAAGGACTTTATGAAAGATTGTTGGTTGTGGATGTACCGTGGTGCTTGGCACGAATGGGCCATACACGAAATCGAAATGGCTGTCCCGATGAGTCCGCAACAATTGCGTAAAAAAAGATTGGCGATCTTTATGCACCAAAGTCAAAAAGACCGTCCTCCATTTCCGGGTGATGATAGCCGCGAATTTTGGCAACGCTCCGAACACCGCAACAGAGAAACGGCTCAAATGTACCGCGCCTTAGGTTTGGCAGAGTACGAGGCAATGGAGGCATTTGTTCGGTGGAAAGGGGTGTAAGGAACGAAATTGGACTATTGTCGGGGCGACTTTTTCTGTCACCCCGACAATTAAGCACTGATCCTCTTTGGCCAATTTTGAAATTTATTTCATTAGCAGAGTATATGTTTTTTGGCAAAATGGGATATTTGATATAGGCAAACATTGAATTTCAATTTTGCGATATGCCAACCACGAAGTGGTTAAACTTGAATAGCCCTGAATGAAATTCGGGGTTTTGGAATGCGGTGTTTTTTAGCCACTACGGAGTAGTTGAACTTCAACGTATTGTGAGGCTTTATTACATTAAACCCCTTCAGGGTTTTTAAACATACACTTACACATCGAACCCGAATTTCATTCGGGGCTATTCATGTTTGACCCCTACCGGGGTCGAATTCGCTAATCTGACGACATTAGACTGCGATTCACACCAATATTGAAGTACTTGGATAATTCCTATTGCACAAGAATACCTTCCTCAATAGCCCGTTTTGCATCCAATTCACCTGCTTCTTTTGCACCACCAATCATTTGCACCGCAATACCTGCCGCCTGTAAAGGTTGCAATAATTCGCGCAGCGGCTCTTGTCCAGCGCAGATGACAACGTGATCTACATCTAATATTTGTGGTACACCTTGGATGGTAACGTGCAGACCACTATCATCTATTTTGAGATAAGCTACATCGTCGAGCATCTTTACACCGCGGCTTTTAAGTGCCATTCGGTGTGCCCAACCGGTGGTTTTGCCCAGTTTGCTACCCATTTTTCCTTTTGTACGTTGCAAAATCCAGACTTGGCGCGGTGTAGTTTCGTGTACAGGTTTCATTAATCCTCCCCTGTTTTGGTAGTTGGCATCTACGCCCCATTCGGATAGATAAGATGCTATTTCGGTAGGTGCTTCGGGAGCGGTAAGTGTTACTGCCGTATCAAAGCCTATACCTCCTGCACCAATAATTGCTACTTTTTTACCGATTTTTTTATGTCCCAAAATAGCGTCCATGTATGAAACAACTTTAGGATGATCGATGCCTTCCATGGACAAATTACGTGGCACTACGCCAGTTGCCAAAATAACTTCTTTGAATTGCGCTTCAATAAGATCTGGTGCGTTTACCCTTGTATTGAGGTGTAGGTGTACGCCAGTTTCGGTAATGAGGTTCTTGTAGTAGCGGAGTGTCTCGTAAAATTCTTCTTTACCGGGTATGCGTTTGGCAATATTGAACTGCCCTCCAATTTCAGCGGCAGATTCATATAAGTGGACTTCGTGGCCACGCGCCGCCAACTCTGTCGCCGCAGATAACCCTGCTGGGCCTGCGCCTACTACCGCGATTTTCTTCTTTGGGCTGGTACTCTTTTCCGCAGGTGGCAATATTGTTTCGCGACAAGCACGCGGATTGACCAAACAAGAAGGTTCTTTTCGGGCAAAAACATGATCTAAGCAGGCTTGGTTGCAACCAATACAGGTATTGATCAGATGGCTTTTGCCCGTACGTGCCTTTTCGGGAAAATAAGGATCGGCGAGGAACGGCCGTGCCATACTCACCATATTGGCTATCCCACTAGCGATAATTTCTTCTGCTTTTTCGGGTGTATTGATACGATTACTGGTAATCAGCGGAATTTTCACCTCGCCCATTAGTCGTTGCGTTACCCAAGTATAAGCGCCTCGTGGCACTAGTGTAGCAATAGTAGGAACCCGTGCCTCGTGCCAACCAATACCAGTATTGATCATAGTAGCACCCGCAGCCTCTATGGCTTTGGCCAAGGAGACAACTTCTTCCCAAGTGCTGCCATTTTCAACCAAATCGAGCATAGAAACGCGAAAAATAACGATAAAATCGTGTCCAACCTTTGCACGTACGGCTTTCATAATCTCCGTAGGAAAACGCAGTCGGCCTGCTAGATCGCCCCCCCATTCATCGGTGCGGTGGTTGGTTCTAGGTGCAACGAATTGGTTGATTAAGTATCCTTCGCTACCCATAATTTCAATGCCATCGTAACCGGCCTCGCGTGCATACGCGGCGCACGCCGCAAAATCGTTGATGGTAGCACGAATCAATCGCCCCGACATTTTCCAGGGTTTAAACGGTGAAATGGGGGCTTGAATAGCACTTGGCGCTACCAAAAACGGGTGCGCGGCATAACGACCTGCATGCAGAATTTGCATACATATTTTGCTACCGTGTTCGTGTACGGCATTAGTGACCAATTGGTGCTTGCGGGCTTCCGAAGAGGAGGTCATTTTTGCACTAAAAGGCATAAGCCAGCCTTGTCGGTTGGGAGCAACGCCACCGGTGACCATCAAGCCAACACCGCCCTTTGCACGTTCAGCGAAATAGGCTGCCAACCGATGGAGGCCACCTTTTTCTTCTTCCAGCCCTGTGTGCATAGAACCCATCAACATTCTGTTTTTGATGGTAGTAAAACCGAGATCGAGCGGGGAAAATAGATGTTCGTACATTGAAAACGTAGATATTTAATGAAAATGCCTTTCTATGGGTTACATAGAAAGGCAAATGTAAAGCCTTTTTCAGATTGGGTGACCAAATACTTAAAACACTTTAATACCCTGCTCTCATTTTCAAGTCCAGTTGCAGTGGAATTGTTTGAGTAGTGTTTGCACGCAGCCAAATTACAATTTCAAAATTAATTGTTTCCTGACTGATAAAAGCTTTAGAATCGGATAATGAGGGTATAAGCCCCATTCCGTTGCCGGGGTTATTGGGTGCTGGGTCGCGGTAAGCAATTTCAATAAAATCACTGGAATTATTACCTTGAATAACGCGTAAAGAGATGCGATCAATCACACCCAAGTCCTCGTCACCAAAAATACCGCTAATCGTGCTTTCAATTGTAAGCACTTTCTCTATTTCTTCGGGTTTCATATTGCCTGCTCTCAATAAATCCAAATACTTGGAAGGCACATCATTGATAAATAAGTGAGGCACGTCAAAAACACCCACGCCCGCAGGTATTTCAAAGGACTCGCGATAGATTAACTCAACGTATTTTTCAAACCCGTCGTCTTTGTTACAACTTAATAAGCAGCTACTAATAAGGGCTAATAATAATAAGCGCATAATGAATAATAAATTAGGATGGTAACAATGATATTGAGGTTACTAACCACAATATGGTTGCCTTACTTAGTATTTCCTTTATTTTTTTTCCAATAATATCCAGCAGCAGCGGCGGCGGCGGCACCTAACAACCATTTTAACCCATTAGAGTCGGTTGCTGGGGTCGGGTTTTCTTTCGTCGGTTGCACGGATGCGGTATCCTGCTTTGTGGCGGGTTCTGGCTCACTTTCCTCGTCTTCAAAATCGCGGGTAGTAAGAAAAACACGTTTAACGGCTTGGATATTTGCCGTATCCATCGGAGGAGCAGATACCCCTCGTTTTGATGGCTGCGCTGGTGCATGGCTGCGCGCCAACGGTATGCCTACCTCTAATTGTAATGAATAATCCAACGAAAACTCTTTTTTATTGGGTAAATCTTCAAAAACAGCAGGCGGATTAATATTTCTAAAGTATTTAGCCTGTGAAGCAGGATTATCCGCAGGAATCATACCTGTGGATACAGAAGGGTCTTGTGCTGTGCCATGACAAGAAAGGCAAGATGATTTTGGGTTATCCACAGGACCATTGAGGCGGCCATTGAGCCCTGTGTGCATCGTCCAAGTGCCTACAGTAAACAGTTGCTTGAACTGTGGATTGATCCAAGATTCCGTCAAGGGCATACCGGGGCGCGTTGCCGCAGGATCGTTACCCCATTGAATGCCCACAGGTACCAATTTGTCCCAAGGCGTAGTTCCTGGTGCTTTATCGTTATAAGCAAAAGTCATCATTACCCAATCGGTATTGGTGGCGCGGCTGTCTTTTACGGCAATATCCACTTGCAAAAGGCGGACAGTTGCTGGCGAACGGTCATTAGTGCCTCTTTGGGCAGTGTGTATATTGGCTTGCCATTCAAAAGCATTTTTCATATAGGGCACTTCTGCTATGGAGGCATTGGAAAAGAGTAGTTTTGCGGTGACTGTTCCTTCGGGGAAGGTAGCCAGCGCAGCATTGGGCGCGTTGGGATTGGCGAATATTTTACCGATGGTTTGCCCGCCTTTCGGATTGTAGAAACCAACGGCCCAGTTTTGGCAGGAACTGGTTTGGTTTGGATGCAATTCGCCCGGACGGCTACTGCGCTCACGGGTAAGACCATTGATAAATTCGCGGCCATTTTGCCCCCAGATCATGGCAGGTGCATGGTACCATTTACGCACTTTATTGTTTTTGAATACCCAATCACTTTCTAAATTACCTTCTAATACATACTTTTTAACGGCGTTGATATACTCCAAAGGTTGTTTTTTGAAGTCAATCTTTTTCCAGGGCTGTGGTTCATCTGCTACCGTGGTTGGGTATTGTTTACTCAGTTCAAATTTTTTGCCTTTCCAAGTACTCGGAACTTGGTCGAGCGAACTGCGGAGGACTTCTTGTGCATAAAGATTAGACCCTAAGCATAAAAATAGCGCAATACAAAGATGGTTTAGTTTCGTCATGATATAAGGTTTGATTTTTTTGTTATCGCAAACGCTTGCAAAGTTACACCAACAAAAAGGTTTGGCACCATAACTTAATCAAAATTTCAAATCACTTTCTATATTACTCACTACCTTCGCACTTGTTGGAACGGTTACTAGTCATCTATATACTTTTTTCGCAGTAATTGGCCATATTAATGGACGTTTTTTAAAAAACACGTTTAATACACTTTTGAAATGGTGGAAAATGACGTTTACGAAACTAAAAAAAGTTTCGTAAACGTGATCTGTTCCTGCGGTTTATAAAATGTCCAGTAGTATGGTAATTGGCTGCATTACTGCTGCAAGAAAGCATATAGTGGCTCACCCCAACCGCCTAATTTAGACCTTTACAAAAGACGCGTTACATTAAAATTCAACATCTAGCAGACTGTACAATAAATTAATAATTATGAAAAAGATTACATTAGTACTAATACTGTTTTTGTCGGCAATATTGTCTCATGCCCAAAATAAATACCTAAAGAACGGCCCAATGATTGGTTACGTTGTGATGAAAGAGGCATTACTTTGGGCGCAAACGACCCAAAACGCAACTGTACAATTTGAGTACTGGCCGATAGATAAACCAAAGGAAAAACACAAAACAAAAAAAGTGCGGACTCGAGCATATCAGGGATTTACGGCAAAATGCTTAGCCAATGAAGTAGAACCCGGTACAAAATACGCTTATCAACTCCGTATCAATGGCAAAAAGGTCAAATTACCTTACGCCACCACCTTTACCACACAAGCCCTTTGGCAGTTCCGCACCGATCCTCCTGCGTTTTCGGTTGCAGCTGGTAGTTGTAATTATGTAAATGAGACGATTTACGATCGTCCGAATAAGCCTTATGGCAGCGAGCATGAAATTTTTAAGGCTATCTCCGAAAAAAAACCGGATGCTATGCTTTGGTTGGGCGATAACGCTTATCTACGTGAACCTGATTGGTCCACCCGCGCAGGGATGATCCACCGCTATACACATTCCCGTTCCTTGCCCGATTTACAACCGTTATTAGCATCTACGGCAAATTATGCTACTTGGGACGATCATGATTTTGGCCCTAATGACAGCGATAGGACATGGGTGCATAAACAAACCGCATTGGATGTGTTTAAACTTTTTTGGGGTAATCCAACTTTTGGTGTGGAAGGCCAACCTAGTGTTGCCACAGCGTTTACAATAAATGATATCGATTTCTTTGCATTGGACAATCGCTACCACCGCACGCCCAATCATTGTGCAACTTGCCCTCAAAAAACGCAATTGGGCGCAGTACAATTACAATGGTTATTGGAGGCTTTGGTATCAAGTACAGCACCTTTTAAAATAGTGATGATTGGCGGACAAGTACTCACCACCAATGCCGCCAATGAAACGTATATCAAGTATTATGCGGAAGAAAGGGAAGTTATATTGAAATTTATAGAAGAAAATAATATTAAAAACGTTGTTTTCCTGACTGGTGATCGCCATTTTGCGGAAATGAGCAAATTAACCAATGCAAAAGGGAACACGGTATATGATATTACCACTTCATCGCTCACTGCGGGTTCTTATGCAGATGGCCCCACAAAAGAGCAAAATAAAAACCGGATAGAAGGAACTGCGGTAGGCGTGCATAATTTTGCAATGCTGAATTTTTCGGGTTTAAGGAAAGAACGTAGTTTGGAAATCAAATTTTTTGATACCACAGGGAAAGAACTTTGCAAACAAGTCATCAATAGTCAAAAATAAATACCATGACTGGAGTAGTAGGCGCAGGTAGTTTTGGTACCGCCATAGCCAATTTAATAGCACTCAATACAGATGTCCTCATCTTTAGCCGCCGCGCCGATTTTGTGGAAGAAGTAAATCAGAATGCAGCATATAATGGTGTAAAATTGCACCATAGGATAAAAGCCACCTCCGATCCTGAAATGCTGGTCGATCAATGTCAGTTGATATTTCCCATCGTACCATCCGATGCTTTCCGCCCAATGATGCAAAATTTTGCACCGTATCTGCGCCCCAATCATATCGTGATACATGGCACAAAGGGTTTGGATCTGCGCGCCATCACCGATGAGCAATTGGCTGCCCCGGGGCTTACACTCAATCGCCAACAAGTACGCACCATGAGTGAAGTGATCTTGGAAGAAACCAGTGTGGTACGGGTAGGCTGCCTTTCAGGACCCAACCTTGCCGCAGAAATAGCAGGAGGCCAACCAGCGGCTACTTTGGTGGGTAGTCGGTTCAGGGAAGTGATTCAGGCAGGCCAAACTGCGCTCAACAGCCGCCGTTTTCATGTATTTGGTTCCTACGATATGCTGGGTGCTGAACTGGCTGGTGCTTTGAAGAATATTGTTGCATTAGGATCGGGTATATTGGGCGGACTTGGTTTGGGGCGTAATATACAAGGTTTGCTGATCGCCAAAGGATTGGGCGAAATGATCCATTTTGGTAAAGCATTGGGTGCTTCGAGTCAGGCTTTTGTAGGGGTAGCGGGTATTGGCGATCTTGTAGCCACAGCCACAAGTAGTAATAGCCGTAACTATACTTTTGGTACGCGATTGGCCAAAGGAGAAACCGTGGCGCAGATCAAAGCAAATATGCCCGAACTGGCAGAAGGTGTGCGCACGCTGCAAATCGCTCATGCACTGGCTAAGCATTACAAATTACATGTACCGATTACGGATATGCTGTACGCAGTGGTTTTTGAGGGATTGGCCGTAGAGCGCGCCTTGGAATACCTACTGAGTTATCCTTATGCAGTTGATGTTGATTTTGTATAACCGATGAATGAACAACGCCGAATATTGGATGAATTATCCAAGACAGGTATCGAACTCTTACTTCGAGAACCCTTTTATGCCCATATATTTGCTGGTCTCAATAAGGAAATTACTGGCGCAGGCCACGAGGTGCAAACGCTTGCTGTTGGGATGGGAAAAAACACCTTTACCCTTTATGTAAACGCTAATTTTTGGGACAAGGATCTGGTTCAACCAGAGCATCGCTTGGGTGTGGTAAAACACGAAATGCTGCATTTGGTATTCCGACATTTGTTCATCCGCGACCCAGCACTTGATGCCTTATTGCTCAATGTAGCCTTAGATTTGGTGATCAACCAATACATAGATCGCTTTCAATTGCCCGAAGACAGTATATTTCTCGAAACTTTCCCCGAATTACACCTAAAAAAAGGCGAAACTTGGTTTTATTATTATCAGCAACTCGAATCTTCCCGCAAAAAAGGGGGCGATGAAAGCAAAGGAAAAAACAATGCAGATGCCCTGGAGCAAATCCAATCCACGACCAATGGACTAGAACGACATCAGCCTTGGCGCGAAATACGTGCCCGATCAGAAATGGAAAACGCCGTATTGGATAACCATTTGGATAGCCTCATGCGTACGGCACACCAACGCACCAATGCAGCGGCGTGGGGGCAACTTCCCGCGGGCGTACGCGATCAAATCAATGCTTTGATGCCAATTCCACCCGCTATTAATTGGCGATTGGCGCTGAGGCGTTTTACCCAAAGTGCGCGTAGTACAAGACTTAAGAATACCATGCGCCGCCCCTCCAAACGCTATGGTACCAACCCGGGCATACGTATTAATAGACGACAACGGATTCTAGTAGCCGTGGATACCTCGGGTAGCGTAGGTGCTCCTGAATTTCAACTTTTTTTTAACGAAATACACCACCTATGGAAAGCGGGTGCGGAGATAGATGTCGTAGAATGCGATACCGTTATACACCAAAGGTATAAATATAAAGGAGTAACGCCCGAAATCGTGCAAGGACGCGGCGGAACGGATTTTACGCAACCGCTGGAACTAGCCAATAGAGAACGACCCGATGCGTTTATTTACCTTACGGATGGGTTTGCAGGGCCTATCTTGACGGCTGCACATATCCCTGTTTTTTGGCTACTTTCACCAGATGGGATAAAACCTACGCATCCATCATTTGGAACACTCCCGGGGCGGAAGGTAATCATGGGCTAATCTATGAGTACTCAGTGCGGCATATATTGTACGACCGTAGAGCAATGTATTTTCCATACTCCATCCACTCGCTCAAGGGTACGGATTTCGTGGCTATATGATTTATCGCCCGTTTCGAGGATAGTCACTACTTGATTATGATAAATTGTCGCCATGTTGCCATTCACGAGTACCTTAAAATTAGATTTTTCAACCTTAACTTGATCGGCAGGTGTAATTTCGTCGCGCGCTAACAATTCGTCTTTATACTGCATGAAACTAATGCCATCTAAATGCCCGACACACATATACGTTTTATCGTCCAATATCCAGTATTTTCGAGCCAGGTCGGCAAACGACATTTTAGTATAGTCTGCGGTTTCATCTAGTATGACTTGCATGACGGCCTTTTCCTCTAGGCTGTATTCCACTTTAGAGCCTGAACCGTCACCGCTTTGTCCCAATAAGATACTACTGGTCTGCAACATAAACAGGACTATTGACCATATCATTTTTTTCATAAATCGGTTATTTAACTGTGTAACTCTAATTAATTGGGCAACATCTAAATAAAAAACATGCAAAAGTAGATATTATTTGACAAGTAATCTAATTAGGTATGTGGGCTTTGTTATAGTCTATTGGATGAATGACTTATATGCTTAAAACGGACACCCTTTGGAACTAATTCTAAAATATTTTCGTTCTAATACTTGTCTAATTCATTAGAAAGAACGTATCTTTGCGTCGCTTTAGGAAAAAGGCATTATTTGGAGGATATAGCTCAGTTGGTTAGAGCGCTAGCTTGTGGCGCTAGAGGCCGTGGGTTCGAATCCCATTATTCTCCCTCTCGAAAGGCGATACTACACAGTATCGCCTTTTTTTATGCTTTAATTATGCCCTAAAAATTCCCCTAATGTTTTTATTATGACTACAAAGCAGACATCCGACATTATGGCAACTTGGGCTGCCGGTTTGCTGCTGCTTTCAGTATTTATAATGATGTGGTATGCTCAAAAGCAATTTTCTCCGGTCTATGACGAAATAGCTAATATTCCTAGCGGCTATAACTACTTGAAAACCAATCGTTATACCGATGCTACCCACCCTCCATTCCTGCGTTATATCATGGCGGTTCCGCTCTATGTTCAACAAGCCGATCCGCTCCCCAACGACAGTACTGCACTGTACCGTTGGCAAAGTTATGGTACTCATTTTTTATTCCAAAACAACCAATCTTGGCAACAAATACTATCCGGTACGCGCTTGGTCAATATTGTACTCTCTTTATTTTTACTTGGATTTTTGTATTATTGGACGAGACAACTTTGGGGCTGGAAGGCTGCAATAGTGGCGTTGACGTTTATGGCTTTTGAGCCTACATTCTTGAGTCATGGGCAATTGGCTACGCTTGACATCGGTTTTTCATTAACCTATTTTGTAGCATCGTGGTCACTTTGGCGGTACTTAGAAGTACCCAATTGGCGTAATTTTTGGTGGCTTAACCTATGTTTTGGGTTGGCTTTTTTGAGCAAATTTGCGGCCATCCCACTTTATTTTGCGGCTATTGTATGTTTCTTTTTATTTAAGAGACAGCAAGTGTTGTCTTTAAAACGCTTTTGGCTTAGCCCAATTTTACTACTCTTCCTGATTTTTGCAGTTTATTTATTCCAAATGAAGTCTCCCGCTAATGATGCCCAAATCAGTATGGCGCGAGAAAGCGTTAAAATACAAGCACAATTGGATCAAATAGCAGCAGATCTGGGTACTACTCGGGCAAAAATGCTCGCTGTTCAAATACCTGCTTACGATTTTTGGAAAGGCTTTGGTATGCAAGTATTCCACGCACTGTTCCAAGATATGTGGGAAAAAAAAGAATCATTCCAATACCTCAATGGCAACTATTCAAGACGGGGTTGGCGCACGTATTTTTGCTGGACCTTTATACTTAAGTCAACCTTGTCTTCGGTGCTGTTATTGCTCATGGTGCTGTTCTTTTCGGGCAAAAACCTTATTCAAAAAAGAGCGGCAACAGCAAGGCAAATATCTATGATTGGCGCCTGTTTGTTTTTACCACCATTGCTGCTATTTGTGGCATGCTCATTGGGGACAATCAATATTGGACACCGCTATATATTGCCTATTTATCCTTTTCTCGCTATGGGAATTGGGTATTTAACCACGGGGGCATCTCGCAAGTTACAACGTATCGTGTTGGTTTTGTTGATCTTACACATCATGAGTGCACTGTCCGTTTGGCCACACCATTTGTCCTACTTTAATGAACTATCGCGAACGGGTTACCACCTCGCCGATTCAAATATCGACTGGGGGCAAGATATGCTGTTTTTGAAAAAGGATGTAGCAACACCAAGCGTACAAGAAACGAAGGTGTGGGGCGATTGTTTCGGGGTGATACAACCCAAAGATTTTGGGATAGATTTGAGTCCAATCCCAACAGAAAGCAGGGAACAATTAGGGTCTGGAAAACATACGATCTACCTCAGTATGCATCGTTTCCTGAATAAAAGCAGCGTACATCCCAATGGGCTTTATCCTTGGTTAAGCGCTTACGAACCCACGCGGAAAGTAGGGACATCTATTTTGGTGTATGAGATAGATTAGGCTATCAATTATGTGCTGTAAATGTGTAGTGTCGGCGCAACTCGAGTCACGCCGACACTAAATTGACTACATCTTCACGATCTTCGTTGTTTCCACAAATCCTTTATCCGTAACAAACTCTAAGAAATAGGTGCCCGCTGGGATAGTTGCAGCATGTACAAATACACGCTGATTACCACTGATTTCGTTGCGTCCTTGTGCCATGATATTTGCCATTTCCTTTCCCGCTACATCCAACAATCGAATACTAACCCTTGCACTTACTGGCATCGTGAAATCCACAGAGAACGACTCTTTTACGAGTGTTGGGAATACAACAACATCAGGTTGATCCGCTACAGGCGTTACTACGGGTACGGATGTACCTTTAAAATATGCAATAATCGTATCTGGTACAGTAAGATCAAGTTGGTTTACGATAGCCGATGGATCTGCAAAGGTGTGCTGCTTGGATTCCCAACGGTCGAACGTATTGTTACCAGCAGGTAAAGCCTCTAAGCGCAATCCGATATTACCAAAAATAGGCGTTTCTACTGGCAAATTATTATACACCAATGAATTGGCCTGAATACTACCCGATAATGGAGGATCTACGATGAATACAGTATTGAACGGCCCTGTCAGGTCGTAGCAATCGACCAATCCTGTAGAGAAATACTCACAACGGCGTTCAATAAAATTGCGGAATCGTTTCACATTGTTCTTCCATTGGTTTACAGATCCACCCCATTTTGCAATATGCTTGGGCATCTCAGGCTCAATAGTGGCTAGTACTTCATCAAAATAGGCAAGCATGTTTTCACAACCAAATGTCGATTTGCTTAAATCTGCCTGACGCGTAATCCAGTATTGGCGGAACTCTTCATTATCTTGTAAGATATTAAGCAGATCGAGGTGATTCTGTGGTTGTGGGTCGAATTGCGCCCAATCGGTCAGGTCAATTTGCTCTACATTACACGGTGGTGCGGTGGCACTTGTATCCAGTATATTAGTATAATTGATATAATAAGCATAGGTAGCATCCAAGTCCCAAAGCATATAGCCCCATTTTCTATGGCTACCCTCTGGATTTTTACCAAGCCACCAACCGGTATTATAATTGAGCCAATCGGAGGCATTAGAGAAAGAATTGACCAACATATAATCGACTAAACTCTTATAGTCCAATTGTTCTTTCACGATATCGAAATTACCTTGATCCGCCATATCATTTGTTTTTACAAAATCTACGAGGTTATTCCAATCTGCAAATACCTCTGCTTCGGAGGTTGATGCGTATTCGGCCCAAGATCCGCCCCACGTCTTTAAATAGTCAATATCGTATTTGCCTTGATTATAATTAAAATCGGTATAATCATGGTCGTCAGGTATTTCACGGAGATCATAAACGCCCCAATATTTACCATTAACAAATACAATGGTCTTAGATCCGGTTCTTACATCCAGATGAAGATTGCCTTTTTTAGCCAAGTTTTGGGTATAGGCATCACGCATGTGTGCAGAGAGCGGTTGTGCTCCATTGCCCGGCCAATCGCTACCTCCTGGGTAATTATCATCTCCAGCAGCGCGCAAAATAACGCGTTGGAATTCATCGCGATTGGTAAGTCCAGGGAATAACACTTCATTAATGGCATCATTCACCCCCATTTCATCGCGGCTGATCCAGTCGAGGCTGCGCTGGTCATTTACCCAAGAGTCCTGCCCGTGGCTATTCATTTCACCTGTTGTTCTTGCCACACGTGTTTTGTCTGTACCAAACATTTCTAAGGTACCCAATGGGCGCAAACCCTGATTACCATTAGCCAAGGCAGTAAGATCAGTACCTGATAGAGAAATCACCGGCAGCGTAAATTCTTCATTGATAAAGTAGGTATTAAAAGTCGTCAAACTTGGCAGCAGGTTAGGATCTGCGGGAAAAACCCTTGCTTTTATTATCCTTGTTGTTGCTACATTGAGCGGTGTTTCGTATTTAGTGGAAGTAAGAATAGGTTCATTGCCCACTAAATTATATCGTATAATACCTGAGTCTATGGCCGAAAATGTAACTGTTATGGCACCTGGATAAAATCCAGCGGCCATATCCATTACTGGAGGTTTGGCATAATCTTCATAAAAAGGTGCATTTGTATTACTTTCTCCCGGTGTAGGCACAGTACAGATACCCCAATCGCTGCCACCATCGGCTTTACGGCCATAAGAGTGGTGCCGCGCAGTGGTTTTCACCTTTTTAAAATCAACAATTACATTTTGCGGATTGGTCAAGGTAATCACCTCTGCATTATTTTTGGTTTGTTTAATTTTAAACGAAGCATGGAGCGTATCGTTTATGATCGTATTGCGCCCCGAGCAATATACCAGTTTGTAGCCACCCGCAGGAATAATAACGGCTTCGTCAATCGCCCATTTGGTGGGAGCATCCTTGTCATCGCTGATGTACCAACCTTCTAAGGATATGGGAATAGTAGTGATATTGTGCAGCTCGATCCAGTCTTCATACTTCCCAAAATTATCCAGCAACTGCTTCATGTTTGCAGCGGACATTTCATTGATAATTATTTGGCTGTGTAGGCGTGTACCCCCCCCTAAAAGTACGAAAAAAAGTGCTAAAACAAAGGGTGTTTTAAATGTAGTAGTCATATCCGTGTTTAGATTAAGTGAAAATATATTGTGTTTATTTATTCCTTTTATATTGTTCCGAGTATTTGCGGGATAGTTCTTTTTGTTTGTTATCCAAACTGATCTCTCTTCCATCAATAAACGCAGCGGTCACTTGATTGGTACGCATATCCAATGCATCTCCTTCGCTGATAAACAAGGTAGCAGATTTGCCTGTTTCTAAAGAGCCGTAATTCGCATCAATTTGAAGTATTTTAGCGGTGTTGAGGGTAATTGCGGCAACCGCTGCTTCGTAAGGTAACCCAAAACCGATAGCTTGTCCTGCTTCAAAACTCAGGTTGCGTTGTTTCCATGCGCCTTCGTCGGAAAACGTAAAGAGTATGCCAGCATCGTAGAGTGTTTTTGCGGTTTTATACGGTTGATCCACGTCCTCGTCCTCGCGTGCGGGCAGGCGTTGCGTGCGGCTAAGCATAACAGGAATATTATTGTTTTTGAGCAAAGTTGTTTCTTGCCAAGCATCGTCGCCGCCTACCAAGACCATTTTTAATTGATTCCCCACTGCAAATTCTACCGCAGCGCGGATGGCTTTTGCTTCATTTGCATGGATATACAAGGTTTGTTTGCCCGTAAACAAAGGTTTCATTGCTTCGAAACGAGGGTTGCTCGTGCTAGGCTGCTCCAATTGCGCATAACCCTTGGCCTCATTAAAGTAGGCTTGCATTTGCTCTATATCTTTGGTATATCGATCATTTCCCTTTTGCTCGGGGTTGCCAGTGTCCCATCCGCCCCAAGACCGGAGTGCTGGCCAATTGAGGTGCTGGCCTTCATCTGCTTTTATGGTCGCATCCTCCCAGTTCCAAGCATCCAACTGCACCACAGAGGAGGAACCCGATAATGTGCCGCCAACAGGACTGACCTGCGCTAATAAAACCCCATTAGAGCGTACAGTAGGTGTCACCTCGGAGTCTGTATTATAAGCAATAATGGAGCGGGCATTCGGGTTGAGTGCTCCAGTTTCGGCTTGGTCATTGGTGGCGCGTACGGCATCCACTTCTACCAAACCCAATTGGGAATCGGTCGCAATAAATCCAGGATAGACATGTTTGCCCGTTGCATCAAATATTTTTAAAAACTGTGTACGGTCGATTCGTATATTGGTAGCATCGGCAACCATCGTCAATTTACCTTTGTTAAAAGCAATCGCACTGGAAGTGATGGTAGTACCATTCCCGATATGAGCGGTAGCACCTAAAATTAAGATAGCACCTTTTTGAGGTGGAGCGGGAATAGGTGACTGTGCGAGGAGGGAAATCGGCACCAAAGCAGCCGCCAGAAAAGTGAATAGTTTTGCCATGAATTTAAGTTTTATCAGGGCAAATGTAAAATAAAATCAATCTTTTCTGGCCTTGGTATAAAGATTTGTATAAAAATGGCCAAATAGCATACTATTCGGCCATTTTTTGGGCATTTGCCCGCATCAATTCTTGACCTTTCTTAGCAGGGTTCTTTAAAAAGGCTTTAGCTGTAACTTTTGCACCGGGTAAATTTCCGGATTGAAAATGTGACCAAGCAATATAATACTGCGCTGGAGTAGCATAGTCAGGATTACCCGAAACGGCTATCGGAGCCAATACTTCCAATGCCTTTGGGTAGTCCTTTGCGCCCACCAAGGATACTCCATAATAAAAAGTATGTGCTGGAACAGATTTATCCAACTGACTAAATCCTGCTGCCGCTGCTGCAAATTGGCCTGCTTGATAATCATTGGACGCTTTTTGCAAAATACTCGTAGCATCGCCGCCGCCAGCACTGGCAAATTCGTTTGGATAAGGGATAAAGACCATTTGATGCTCCGCAGCAGTACCATTTGGAGCAATAAAATAAATAGCAACCGCCACCATGATAGCAGCGGCAGCCGCCATCAATGTTTTTGTCCAAATTGACCATCCTCCAGTGCCGAAGCCACCTTTGTTATTTTTGGCTTCTTCTTGTTGAAGCAATGCCTTCAATTGAGTGCGTTCATTGCTGATAGTAGCAGCGGACACTTTCTGTTGAAAGCCAAATACATCAGCAAACTCGGGGTTATTAGCCACCAACAAATCCAGTTCTTTTTTTTCGGCGGGTGTGATACGCCGACTAAAATACTGGTCTAATAGATACTCGTAACGCTCTTCCATAATAATTTTAATCAGATACAATGTTTCTCGTAAAGTTCTCTTAATTGGGTCAAACACCTGCGGCGCATTTGGCGCACCACATCGCCACTGGCATAACCCGAAATTTCAGCAATTTCTTTACTGTTTTTGTCGTGAAAAAAAGTCAGTCGAACGATAGATGCGCACCCTTCGCCTAGTGTTTGAATAATTTTTTCCAAACAACTATTGCGCTGGAGCCGTATCATTTCCTCCTCCGGACTGTCCATAAATTCATTTAGGTCGTCATCGGTGATATTCAATCCATCTGGTAAAGGGAGGGGGTCTCGTTTCTGCCCTCTAAGGCGTTCCCGCAGTACATTTCGCCCTATACCAAATAGAAATGTTGCAGGTTTGGCTGTCAATACAAGGTTACCGGCTTGTATTTTTTGCCATAAAATTACACATGCGTCTTGGTAAACATCCACGACTTCAGCCTCTTTAAGACCCGTCCAGGATTTTGCCCAGTGCACAAATTTGTTTCTATTTTGATTATATAGGTCTGTGAAGCTAAAACCATCGTACATATATATACTCTCATTTATTTAGGGTGCAATGTAGTGTGATTGTTTTTATTTAATGGAGTAATTAGACAAAATGTGAACTGAGCAGGATGTTTTTTTATAATTTTTTTTAGATAGGGATATTTTTAGGCTAATATTGTAGCACAGAGGGGCAAAATACACGAACAACTTAAAAGTGTTTTTTAATGATCTCCTCCACCATTGCGAGCCGCAACGGTTTGTGCGCAAAACCGGCTACTTCAGGTATTCCCCCGGCTCTCCTTTCATCTTCGGGGTTGGAAGATGTAGTAACCATTACTATAATTATTTCATCATTGGGGTTTGTCTCTAGTGCTTTGTATGCCTGTAAAAACTCCCATCCGTCCATAATTGGCATATTTATATCCAACAAAATTAGCATGGGCGAGACCGTAGAATGCGCCACCTGTGCCTGTTTTACTGTTTTTTCCAGGTATTCGATAGCATCTCGACCGTTTAAAGCAATTTCGATATGTTCTGTAATGCCTGCTCGGTCAATGACCAAACGGCTCATAAAATTTGTTGCATCGTCGTCATCAACCAGCAACACACAATTTAACTTCTTTTCCATTGGTATCTAAGTATTTGAGATGGTAAAATAAAAAGTGCTGCCTTCACCGGGATTAGAATTGACCCAAATATTACCACCGTGTACTTCAACTATTTTTTTACAGTTAGAAAGGCCAATACCCGTTCCTTCGTAATCATTTCGGTTGTGCAGTCGTTTGAAAATAACAAATATTTTATCCTTATTGTTTTCATGTATGCCTATTCCATTGTCTTTTACTTCAAAAAGCCAAATATTTTCTTGCTGTGTCGCCGAAATGCTAATTTTCGGCGTAATTTCTTTTTTCCTAAATTTCAAAGCATTGCCAATCAAATTTTGGAATAGTTGCCTTAACTCCGTAGAGCAGCCCATCAATTGAGGCAAGTTTTCTATTGTAATGCTTGCGCCACTTTCTTTTACTGAGATAGACATATCGGCAAGAGCGTCTTGGACAATTTGATTGCAATTGACCAGTGTAATCACTCTTTCTTTACCAATTCTGGCATATTCTGATAAGGCTTTGACGAGTTCTTGCATACGCCCTGAGGCTTGGATAATATAATCCAAATATTGGTCGCCATTTTGATCGAGTTTGCCAGTAAATTCTTCTTTTAGCAGCCCAGCAATGCTCATCAAATTACGGAGTGGCTCCTGTAGGTCGTGTGAAGTAATATAGGCAAATTGTTCTAGTTCTTTATTTTGGGCTTCCAGCTTCTTATTTTGAGCGGCTATTTCCTGTTCACTTTTTTCCCTTTCTGTAATATCCCTAATTACACCGTCTATATGAGAAGGGTTTCCATTGGTATTAAACATTAAACGGGCATTGATAGAAGCAAACTTTGTATCATTGAATTTTGTTTTAAACTGTAATTTATAATCCCTTAACTCACCCATTTGTTGAAGCGTTTTAATAAAAATGGCTCTATCTTTTGGTTCATAGTAATAATCATACACCGAAGTACCAATGAGTTCTTCTCTTGTATATTCTGTAAAGAAGTGGCAAGAAGGGCTTATTTCCTGAATGATTCCCGCTAGATCAACTTGATAAAACACATCTTGTACATTTTCAAAAATCATACGGTATTTGGCTTCACTTTCCCGCAATGCCTTTTCGGTTTGCTTCTTTAGTGTAATATCGCGAAAAGACCATACCCTGCCCACCACTTCATTTCCGATTTTTTGAGATTGAGAATATCGTTCAAAAATTCGGCCATCTAAAAAATCAATTTGGTCATAACTAGATTCTTCTGGATGGGCATATAAATGGGTGACCTTATTGATAAATTGGTCAGGATTAGTAAGCGAGGATAATATATGATGTAATACAATCGTATCGTCATTTTGGAATAGGAGATCTTCGGAGATTTCCCACATTTTAACAAATTTTTGGTTCCACTTGGTTATTTTTCCAGTTTTATCCACAATGAGTATCCCGTCTGCGGTAGATTCTAGTGATGCATCGAGTGACGAAATTGAAGCAGTAAGCGCCGCTTCTGTTTGCTTGCGCCTTGTAATATCAATACCGATCCCCATTAAGCATTTTTCTGCTTCATAGTCTATTGTTCTAGTATTCACATAGAATGGAATTTTTTGGTGTTCTTTGGTGTATAATTCTAATTCGACGCCCTGTAAATCTGTATCAGCAGCATTTTCTATCCGCTTTAAGGCTAACATTTGATGCTCTGATTTATAAAAATTATTATGTCCCATTTGGCTTATTTCTTCGCTATTATAGCCCATCACCTGTTCAAAATTTTTATTCCAACGTATAAATTTTCCAAATTTATTGAACAAGTAAAAAATACCAGGCAGGCTATTGATAATGGAATCCGAGAGTTCTTTTTCTTTTTGAATTTGTTCGCGGGCTTCAATACTCTCGGTGAGATCCCTGATTAAAGAGAGAAATCGTCCGTCTGGCAATTGCTGCGAGCGTACTTCTGTATGGATATAAGTACCATCTTTTTTGCGCATCATTCTTTGCTTAACAGTAGATACGCCCTTTTGCAGCACCTCATATTGTATAGGTTTTGCGGTATATTCTTCCTTTGTTAAAATCTCATACACGTGCATTTTTAACAACTCCTCTCGTTCATACCCTATAAAATTTTCAGTACCAGCGTGTGCATCTAGTATATCGCCAGTAGCACTGTATATCACGATGGCATCCACAGCCTGCTCTACCAAGGTGCGGTATTTGGCCTCACTCATTTTGACCTCTCGTTCTATTTCTTTGAATTTAGAAACATCGACAGCCGATATTAAGCATTGCCCTGCTGTAGTACCCGTAGTACCTGTCAGTTGTATATACTTTTGTCCAATATGCTGATCCTCGAAAACCACTGTGCATACTTGTTGGCATTTATGCCGTTCTATTCGTTCCAAAAAGTACTTAAATTCTTGTTTTGAATCCGAGACGATCCAACTACTTAAATGCATACCTCTTGCAACAGATTGTTCTATAGCCAATAATTGTGCTGCGTAACGATTTAGGCAATTAATAATACCTTCCTCGGAAAGGATAAAATAACCACATGGCGCAAAATCATATAATTCTAAATATTTTGCAACCTCAGCCTCTGCGCTGTTTTTGCCCCCTAATAACTCTTTGTGTTGTACGTCTAGATCATTCTGATGTATTTCTAACTCTTCCAACAAATCATATAACTCAGATTCAGACCATCTATGTCCAGATTTGGCTGGTTTCTTTTTCAATAATTCCGCTGCCTTTTGACGCAGCGTTTTTATCTCGAAAAGATTTTTTGTATTTTCCATAATTATCTCCTTTTGCGCAGTAAGGAATGAAAATTTGTTATTTAATGTTTAATCGTGGATATTGTCGTGATCCCAACCATTTGGTATCTATCAAAATATACACTAATGGTATTTTTTTACTATTCAGTTTGCGTCCATGAATATCTATGATGCTATTCGCCCAATAATATTGCTAACCTACGAAATGGCGATGTACCCCCTTTTCCGAAAACAAAAGTAAAAGTATATTGATTGTTTGATAAGTAGGTAGTTTTTTATTTGTGAAACATATATCGTATAATATATGAGGTCTAAATAACTGGTTCAAGTTTTTGACCATTGTTGCGTCATACGGATGATTTTTCTGATTACATGATTGTTAAGTAGTTAAGTCCTTGAACAATGAGCGAAATGTACCGTTGTTGGTACTGAACAGTATTTGGCAAGATGTCAAATATACTAGGGCGGCATTGCCTAAAAACATTTACTCAAACACAGCAATTATGTATATCGCTACATCCGATCTCGCCCAAATGGAGCAACGTTACCGTGCGGCTTTAATCAATTCTCTTGGCGGATTTAAAAGTGTTGTGATGATAGGCTCTACCGATCAGGAAGGCCATACCAATTTGGCCATTTTTAATTCGTTATTCCATATTGGTGCAAATCCACCGCTTTGTGGGCTTATTTTTCGCCCCGATTCCGTTGAGCGGCACACATTAACCAATATAGAGCAAACGGGTGCTTATACGGTCAACCACCTCAACGAGCATATCTATCAACAAGCGCACCAAACTTCTGCCAGATACCCCAGCACGATTTCAGAATTTGAGGCAACCGGTCTAACGCCGCTTTGGCAGCCTGGCTATATTGCTCCTTTTGTTGCAGAAAGTCACTTGCGTTTTTACCTTGAATTGCAAGAAAAAATTCCGCTCACCATCAATGGTACGATACTCCTTATTGGCAAAATTACCGGAATTTGGTTGCCCGACGGAGCAGTTCAATCTGATGGATTTGTGGATATTGAAAAGGCTGGCTCCTTGACTTGTAGCGGCTTAGACAGTTATCATCGTACCCAGCGCATTGCTCGGTTATCTTATGCAAAAACGGATACAAAACCTAGTATAATTGATTGATAATGGAAATTATAAAGTAGAATTTTATTTACAAAAATGAAGGATAAAAATAATAAACCAGTTAAAAAAGAACATTTACCACAGAAAATTTGTCCAACTTGTCAACGTCCTTTTACATGGCGCAAAAAATGGGAAAAAGTATGGGATGAAGTGAAGTTTTGTAGTGATAGATGTAAAAATCAGAAAGGATAAGTAGTGCTTAAGATAGGAGAGGATAGTACCCATCCAGCCGTCGTCCAAATTCCCGGAGGGAATGTATGTTTATTAGGCTGAACGGAGAACTACCCCCCAAATCCCGTAGGGATTGCATGTTGTTTTGTGCGTTTTTTACATAAAATCCCTACGGGATTTGGGCTATTTACCTTATTTAGCCTATAAACATATATTCCCTACGGGAATTTTTTTGGTGCGGCCGGATAATTACAGAGGATTTGTATTTGTTATAAAATCAAAAAGGGTGTTCCAACGTCTGTTGAAGCACCCTTTTCATATTTGTATGAAACAAGTATTACAACTTGCCCTTCACCTCATTAATCACGTAAGATTCAACTACGTCACCCACTTTAATATCATTAAAGTTTTTGATCGTAAGACCACATTCCATGCCATTCTTCACCTCTTTTACATCTTCTTTAAAGCGCTTGAGTGACGAAAGTTCAGCATGTTGGCCTTGGTTGACCGGATAAATCACAATACCATCGCGGATAAGTCGGATATAGTGGTTTCTGAATATTTTACCTTCTTGAACATAACAACCTGCCACAGTACCCACTTTTGTAATTTTGAATACATCGCGGATTTCTACTTGGCTCATGATCTCCTCTTCCTTAGTAGGCTCCAACATACCCTCCATTGCTGCGGTGATTTCTTCAATCGCTTCATAAATGATAGAGTACATCTTGATTTCAACACCTTCTTTTTCTGCCAATTTGCGGGCAGTAAGGGAAGGACGTACCTGGAAACCAACAATGATCGCATCTGATGCGGAGGCAAGCATAACGTCGGAATCGACAATTTGGCCAACGGCTTTGTGGATCACGCTCACTTGGATCTTATCCATAGACAACTTCACCAACGAATCGGTAAGGGCTTCGATAGAACCATCCACGTCACCTTTAACGATCAACTTCAGTTCTTTAAAGTTACCCAAAGCCAAACGGCGACCGATTTCATCCAAGGAAATACGCTTGGTAGCGCGGTTGGCTTGTTCGCGGAGGATTTGAGCGCGTTTTGTTGCTACCTCTTTTGCCTCTGATTCAGAAGCCGCTTCTTTTAGTTTTTCACCCGCCTGAGGTGCACCACCAAGACCAAGTATCAATACTGGCATAGCCGGCCCTGCATGGGTAATTTCCTTACCACGGTCATTAAACATGGCGCGTACACGACCGGAGTATTCACCTGCAATGATCGGATCACCTTTATCCAAGGTACCATTTTCGATCAATACTTTGGTTACATAACCACGTCCTTTTTCCATAGATGCCTCCAAAACAGTGCCCGTTGCACGGCGTTTTGGATTGGCCTTTAGGTCTAGGATTTCAGCCTCAAGTGCTACTTTTTCAAGTAATTTATCAATATTTAAACCCTGTTTGGCTGAAATGTCTTGACTAGGGAATTTACCTCCCCAATCTTCCACCAAAAGGTTCATTTGTGCTAATTCATTTTTGATACGTTCTGGATCTGCGCCAGGCTTATCAATTTTATTAATCGCAAACACAATAGGAACACCGGCTGCTTGAGCATGGCTGATGGCCTCTTTGGTTTGTGGCATAATCGCGTCGTCCGCAGCAATTACAATAATTGCGATATCCGTTACTTTGGCACCACGTGCACGCATGGCCGTAAAGGCTTCGTGACCCGGTGTATCCAAAAATGTAATACGCTTTTCTTGCTCTTCCACCATCACCTTCACCTCATAAGCACCGATGTGCTGCGTGATACCACCGGCCTCACCAGCCGCCACATTGGCTTTACGAATAAAGTCGAGTAGCGAAGTCTTTCCGTGGTCAACGTGACCCATTACCGTAACAATAGGTTGGCGGGCGCGTAAATCTGCTGGATCATCATCTTCATCTTGTACTTCCATCTGCTCTTCTGCCGATACAAATTGTACTTCGTGGCCAAATTCACTGGCAACAACTTCGATAATTTCTGCATCGAGGCGTTGGTTAATGGAAACAAATATACCCAAAGACATACAAGACTTAATGATGTCGATCGGTTTTACATTAAGCAAGGACGCAAGATCGGAAACCGATACAAACTCCGTAACGTGGAGGATACCTGTTTGGTCATTTGCCAATTCTGCTTGTTCAGCGCGTTCGCGCATATTGTCGCGTTTGCCACGACGCATTTTTTGGCGTTTGCGGCTCGCACCTGCCCCCATACGGGCCATGGTTTGACGGATTTGGTTCTCAATATCTTTTTGAGAAACCTCTCTCGGTTGGTTTGCTCCAGGAGCACCAGTACCACCACCACCTGGGCGGAAACCTTGGCCAGTACCGCTACCTGAGCGAGCGCCTTGGCCGGTACCACCACTTGGGCGAGCACCTTGGCCAGTACCACCACCTGGGCGAGCACCTTGACCAGTACCTTGGCCGGGACCACGGGTGTTATTATTACGATCGTTTGGCCTGTTGGGGCTTGTCCGTGTATTATTGCTACCGCCGCTATTATTGCCACGATTACCACCGCTTTGAGCGCCTTGGTTACCGGACATTGAAGCCTGTAAGGATTCGGCGGTAACAGGGCGTTGTACCTGTTTGCGCTTCCTTTTTTGGCGGTCATCTGCGGCATTGCCAGCTGTTTGTGGCGCACGTGGTGTGCCATCAGCATTAAGTAATGGTGCTTTTTGACCAGCCTCCCCACTTTGTGGCGCATTACCACGGTTGCGATCATCTCTGCGTTGACCACTTCCTTCGCCCCCTGTGTTAGGTTGGCCCGGTCGATTACGGTCTCGTCCACCGCGATTATTATTATTGCGGTCGCGTCCACCGCGATTATTATTATTACCTCCGCCTGCAGGGGGATCTTTTTTGACCTCCAAATTGATACGACCCAATACTTTCAAGCCACGCAACTGAGGCGAATCAGCGCGGTAGAACTCGTCTCCCCCAGCGGCACTTTCTTCGGCAGATATAGTTCCTGCTGGAGTGGGTGGTGTATTTGTGCTATTTGGAACGACAGGAGCAATTGGTTGCTGCGTAGGCTTTTGCTCTTGTTTTGCTTCAGGTTTAGCTTCCTGTTTAGGAGCCGGAGCAGGTGGTGCTTGTCGGGGCGCTTCCTTAGCAACAGGCTTTGGTTCTGGTTTTGGAGCGGGTTTTGGAGGATTGAGATCAATCCTACCCACAACGCGCAGTTGAGGCAGCTCGCGCCTAGGTTGCACCCGTTCGTCTTTTGGCGGTGAGGCCAAATCATCTTTGGGGGCTGATTCATCGCGCCCAGAAGAGGGCGGTAAGTTAACCGATGCAGGAGTTTGTGCAGGAGAAGGACTTGCGCCTGGCATCTCCACCGGTTCTTTTTTCATTACAGGCCGAAGCAGTTTTTCTGCTTCTTTTTTGATAGCAATGTCTTTCTGAAACTCCTTATTCAGCACATCAAGCATCTCATTGGTGATCTCGGCCGTAGGTTTTTCTTCTAACCCGGGAAATCCCTTGCCATGAAGTTTCTCTACGATGGTGTGGAGACCAACGTTAAAATCTTTTGCTACCTTAATTAATTTTAATGCCATGCAGTTGTTTTTCCTACAGAAAAAGTACCTTTAATTACTTCATAATGAATGTGTTATACCTTTTCTGGGATGATAAAAATTTGTTAATATTATCTTTTGTGGGCGCTAGGCGCCTGTAATGCGAAACTATTTGAAGGCGAACGATATTTAAGTGAAAAGTAAGCTTTGCTTGAAAAGCGCCGCAAAGATACGCAAATTATTGTTTGCTTTTATATTTATTTTCAGTGTTTCTGTAAAATCATTGCTTATTTTTGCGCCATGCAAACGATTATCATTGGTGGAGGTGCCGCCGGATTTTTTGGGGCTATCGCTGTTGCTGAGGCAAATCCCCATGCTCGAATCACAATTCTGGAGCGCGGCAATAGTTTTTTACAAAAAGTAAAAGTTAGCGGTGGCGGACGATGCAACGTTACCCATGCCTGTTTTGACGTACGCGAACTGACGAGAAACTACCCACGAGGTGCTAAAGAACTTGCCGGACCGTTTACCCGCTTTGGGGCTACCGAAACAGTACTTTGGTTCGAACAACGCGGTGTTAAACTTAAAACAGAATCCGATGGCAGAATGTTCCCAGAAACGGACGAATCGCAAACAATTATTGATTGTTTGTGGCAAGCAACTAAAAAGCACCATATTGACCTCAAAACCAGTTGCCGTGTCGATCAAATTTCGCCAATCCAAGGTGGTCGTTGGCGCGTTACAACAGCCAATGAAGTGCTCGAAGCAGATGCGGTACTGGTCACTACTGGCAGCAGCGAGGCCATCTGGACAATGCTATCTAAACTTGGGCATCGTATTATTGCTCCCGTTCCTTCACTATTTACCTTCAATACCAAAGATCAACGCTTACAAAATCTTGCTGGTATTTCGGTCCCCAATGCTCAGGTTACTTTGCCCGATTTTAAACAACAGTCCAATGGGCCGCTTTTGGTGACGCATTGGGGCTTGAGCGGGCCAGCAATACTCAAACTTTCGGCTTGGGCAGCACGCGAATTACATGCTGCGAATTATCATTTTAAGTTGACCATTAATTGGTTAGGTGATATTACCCAACAGGCATTGAACGCACAATTAATAGATCTTAAGTCTGAATTATCCAAAAAGCAGGTCATCGCCAATGCTCAATTTGGCCTTCCTGCCCGACTTTGGCAAAGCCTATGCACTGCGGCGGGCATTGCCGATCTACTACGCTGGGCAGATATTAACAAAAAACAATTGAATGCACTTTGTCAAGAATTGGGTGCTTCCTCTTTTGAAATAAAGGGCAAAAGCACATTTAAAGAAGAATTTGTCACATCTGGCGGTATTGATCTAAAGGAAATCAATTTCAAAAAATTTGAAAGCAAACTATTTCCCAATTTATACTTTGCAGGAGAAGTCCTTAATATAGATGCCGTTACTGGTGGTTTTAATTTTCAAGCCGCTTGGACTGGGGGCTGGATTGCTGGGGGCAGTATCGGGGGCTAGTATCGGGCTGCAATCTGATCAATGGCCTCCGCCAAAGCGTGGTCTTTATCCGTTACAATATTACCTTTATCATGGGTAGTGAGGGTAATTTGTACCGTACTCCACACATTGCTCCAATTGGGGTGGTGGCCAAGCCTTTCAGCAGCAAACGCTACTTCTGTCATGAACGCAAAGGCTTGTGTAAAATTGGCGAACGTAAACGTAGCCGTAAGTTGATGTGGTTCTTTTTCCCAGCTCATTTTTTTATTTTTGATGGTGCAAATCCTGTACCTTTATGTCAAGTTTTTGTTCCTATTTCAATTTTGATATTGATATAGCATAAACTAAGTACCTAACAAAAATAGTACGCTACATGTTGCAAACATTGGGCTAAACACCAGTCAACATTTTAATTCATCATTATACACATAAAAAATGAGCAATTTAACATCTAAAATTATGTTTTTAAGCGGCTTTCTGATGCTCGCTTTTATTTTTATCCTTTGTAAGTCATCCATAAAAAACACGATTGTGGCCAAAGCGGTGATTGAGTCCAAAAGTGAAAGTACGGTAAAGGGTACCGTGGTTTTTACCGAGAAAAATGGGATTGTCAATATGGTTGCTGAAATTAGCGGCGCAGCACCAGGCATCCACGCCATCCATATTCACGAGAAAGGCGATTGCAGCGCGGCCGATGGCTCTTCCGCAGCAGGTCACTGGAATCCTACGAAGGAAAATCATGGTAAATGGGGGAGTGGGCCTTGCCACCGTGGCGATATTGGCAATATTGAAGTAGGAGCCGATGGTAAAGGAAAAATTGCAATGACGACTGACCTATGGTGTGTTGGCTGTAACGACTTAAACGAAGATATAACTGGCAAAGCCATTATAATTCATGCTAAAGCGGATGATTTTACGACACAGCCAACAGGTAATGCCGGAGCGCGCTTGGGATGTGGCGTAATTGTACGTCAAGCACAATAATACACCTCACAATAATAAATCCCACGTGTCACAATTGCGACACGTGGGATTTATTGTTTAAAGAAGGGGGTACCTTACCCATTTAGAAGAATACGCAAACCGAATCCGATTGCTTGTACTTATGCAGCTGCGACTTGCTGAAGCTGCTCCATTGAGTAATGTTGCTGACGTACCAATTCCAGTACCTCAACGGCTTGATCTCTTGTAATAGAGGGGAATTCACTCAAAAACTCATTGAGACTAACGCCAATGCGCATATAGTCAAAAAAAGTTTCAACGCGAATACGAGTGCCGCTAAATACGGGTGCTCCATCCTGAACCTCAGGGTGTACGCTGACAGAGTTAAAGTAATTCATAAAAACCGGTGCTGTTTAATTGTTATTTTCGTTTGAAAAAGCAGTACCGGGACTATACATTGGGTGTGGATTAAATGAAATGTTAATTTCGACGGCTAATGTATGGCGTTTAGTAATTAACTTGTAGCTGTTTGTCGAAAAAAAATTTTATCCCTACAAATATTTTCCCTCAAAGGTATCTTTTACAGCAGCCGTAACCTTCTTAATCTCCTGTTCTTTTGATTTTGGGTAGATCATCAATACGTCGGCTTCATCCACTACAATATAGTCTTCCAAGTCTTTAATGACGATTAGTTTCTCCTTATTAGAACAACGAATAAGGTTGTTTTTGGCCTCCATTAGTAGCGTTGAGCCTGCTTGAACGACATTGCCCAAATTGTCTTTTTCACATTCGGCAAAAAGACTGGCCCAAGTACCTAAATCAGACCAACCAAATTCGGCGGGAATGGTGAATACATTTTGGGCTTTTTCCATAATGGCAAAGTCAACAGAAATATTGGGCGTTGTTGGGTATGCTGTATCGATAAAACTTTGCTCATTGGGTGTATTATAGTGGTCTTTGCCTGTAGCCAAAATACTAAAAATATCAGGAGAAAAGGTTTGGAACGCCTTTAGAATGGACTCCACACTCCAAATAAAAATACCCGCATTCCATAAATATTCCCCGGATGCCAAAAAGGCTTGCGCGGTTGCAATATCGGGCTTTTCGGCAAAGCGCTGCACTTTGTGTATGCCTGTAGTGGTTTCGGTGGCATCAAAGTGTATATATCCATAACCGGTATCGGGGCGCGAAGGCTGGATACCCAACGTAACTAGAGCCTCATTTTGTGCCGCAAATTGCACCGCATTACTTATTTTATCAATAAATATGGATTCTTTGAGGATAATATGATCGGAAGGAGCGATCACCATCGTGGCTTTGGGATCGAGATTGGCCAATTTGAAGGCCGTATAAGCCACACAAGGGGCGGTATTATTACGGCTTGGCTCACAAAGTATTTGATTATCGGTGAGTTCGGGTATTTGTTGCTTGACCAAATCTTTATAGATCGCATTGGTGACTACAAAGATATTGGCTGCCGGACAAAGCGGCAAAAAGCGCTCAAAAGTGAGCCGCAATAGGCTTTTGCCCATGCCCATCATGTCCAAAAATTGTTTAGGATGTTGCTCGCGGCTGCCGGGCCAAAAACGGCTTCCAACGCCTCCGGCCATAATGGCCACGTATGTATTACTCATGTGAAATTGTTTTTGGTTAGTAAAAACTTAGATAAATAACAAGTATCCCTAAAAAAAACATGAGCCATCTCGTGAAGAGCATGACTCATGTTTATGTATCAATATGGGCTTTATTTACCCATAAGGGATGATGAAACAATAATTTCATCGTTCCTTATAGGCAACCATAAATTATTGCTCGAAAGGAATTACCAATTCTTGACCTACTTCAATTAGATTAGGATCGCTAAGAGTGCCTTTGTTAGCATCGAAGATTTGCATATACTTTCCTGCCTCGCCAAAAAAGTGCTTGCTGATTTTGCCCAATGTATCACCGCTTACTACAGTATATTTCGCATAGTAATCGCTGGTTTCTACTGCAATATCAGCAATGATATCAGAAGGATTAGCACCACCAACCGCTTTGATTTTATCCCAAAGAAGGTTTTTCTCATAAGCAGAGTGAACAGTACCGGTTACTTTTAATACACCGTTTTCTTCAGTTACATTACCATTTTTGGCGCCGAGTTCTTCGCCTAGATTGAGTACTGATTGGTATTTAGCTTGTACAGACATGATTTGAATAATTTTATTTTGTTAAGATATTAATACAAGAATAACAGGTTTTAAATAAAAAAATTTAAATTAAACCTACTATCGAATGTTTAAATGGTTATTGATCGAACCGATCGCGGAATGAGACGCAAATGTACATAAAAGTAACGGAACAAAAAGTGTGTTCCGATTTTTTGCTCAAACGTTTGCTGATTAATCTACTTGAACATTATCGATACGCCAAGTTGTCGTATTTCCACCCGGGCCGCTTCCGTTATATTTCCAACCAATGTGTATTTTACCATTATTGACAACTGGCAAAGTGATATTACCAGATGGAATCCATTTTCCGAAATTTGGATTGGTATCCTTATCCGATGCTTGTGCTAATGTACAAGTGATGGGCTGCCAAGTTGCGCTGGCAAAGTTAGTACCGTCAAAATTAGTAGAATACCATACACTTAATCCATCGTGCTTGTAATATTCCCAAGAGCTTTCAAAATTAAGCGTTTTTTGAGTTGATGCGTTGATCGCAGGAGAAATCAACCATGATTCATTCGATCCATCTTGACTTTGAAATGCGGATACGGTAGCATAAACATTGCCAGAAAAAGATTTTCCGCGCCAAGTACGACAGCCATCGGATCCAATATTAGACCAACCTGCCAGATTAACATCTTGGTTGACAGTAACCGTAGAGAATGGCTCGTCGATATTGTCCACAGTCATATTACCACCGGTTTTACCACAAATAATCACACAACGATCTGCTGTAAAGTTTACATCCGCAGTATTGCGGATATACAACTGTGCTGTGGTATTGAAAGTACTTAAAATACCGGTGATGGTACCGCTTTTTGAAGGTGTTTTTTCTGACGCAAAATCGCTGTAACCGCTTGTGCGGACTACAATATTCGCGCTACCACCGCAATCTTCGATGGTGCGATTGAGCGTTAATTTAGCGGCTGCGTCAGCATATGGTTTATCGGCATCAGCACCGATAAACTGTGCATTTTCGATTTTCACCAAAGTACTTAAATAGTCAGGATTGGTTACATCAGCCAATGTAATAATACGTGGCTCTGGAGGTGTAGCACTTACCAATCCTTTGAATACTTGTGTGCGTACTTGTGCTTCGGTGATACCTACTGCATCCAAAACGCCCGCTTCTTCTTTAGTACCACCGTTCAATTGCGTAACCCCGCCATAATCGCCGAGCATCATCCCTTTGCAGTTGATATAAACGGTACGACCAATTGGGAACTGATTGAACAAAAAGCCATCATTGAATTTTACTTCAATACCGCCGCTGGCATCTTGTAAGACGATGGTTTTGTAAAAATTGCCCGAACGGTCGTTCATCACAACTATGCCTTCAATGATTTTTTCATCCACAATCTTGTCTAAGCCACCCAAAGTTGCGTGCAATTGCTTGAGTTCTTTGATCGTGATATTTGCTTTGATGTCAACTGGCGAACCAGTGATGGGCGGCTCGTCAAATTCTGTTTTTACACAAGAAAAAAAGACGCAGGCGAAAAGTGCCAATGCCATACTGAATTTTGCGATGAGTGTATTTTTCATGCTATTTTAATTTTATAAGTATGATTTAAGGAATGGGAAATATCCGATCCTGAGTTTTTATCGAACATTAACTGTTACGCTAATGAAATAGTTGAAGCCTGGGGCGTAAATTAATTCGTTTTGATACTGGCGTACATCTGCAGCATCCCTAAAAGCGCGAGAATAGGCTTCGCGGCCAGAAACGATGACATTGCGATTGTCTAAAATGTTATTTAGACCGACATTGACAAAGATAAAATACTTTGATGAGACACGCCATGATTTACCAGCAAAAAGATCCACGGTGAAAGCGGCTGGTGCTTTGCTCTGGTTAAACACAACATCCCATGCTTCTGAACCGGGAGGTGCTCCACCTCCTGCTACTTCTATGGCATAATCTTCTGTACGACGGGCGCGGTCAAACTCATACCAGTAATCATCAGCAAAGTTGACAGTAGCAGATGCAAACCAAAACTTGCGACCTTCGTATTTAAGAGATAGCGATGCCGTTGTCTGTGGCGTACGTGGTACTAAAAAATTAGTTTGATAAATCAGTTGGTTATCCAGAGATACAGAATTGGTATTATCATCATAGAAACTGATCCTTGGCCTAGAAGTATAACGATAATAACCCAAATTGGTCGCACCTGAAACACTCCACTCTGTATGTGACTCCAATGGACGGGCCTCGAAAGCAGCCTCTACACCAGAGTGTACTTGATCCACGCCTGTACGAATTTCGGTTCCAAAAGTACTAGTCACTTGACCAAATGTCAAAAAAGATTCGATCTGATTGTCAAATTTTGTCCAATAACCTGTTACACGAGTACGCAGGCGAGGCGAACGATGTATAAAACCTGTTTCTCCACTGTAAATGCTATAAGGTTTTGCATCTTCATAAAAGGTACTCCGTGTGCGAGGCGACAAGAATATATCGCGGAACAAAGGCGCACGCGTACCATGAAAAACATTAGCATAAACATAATTACGGCCATTCGCTTTATAGGTAGCACCACCTTTTACGCCGTATGTCGTAAAATTGATTTTATCGGAGTCGCCTAAAGAATTATCCGGGAAGCGGCCATTTTGCATGTGACCTGTACGCCACATGGTTACTGTATTGGCCTCGGCACCGCCGAAGAAGCTCCATTTACGGAGGTTGGATACAATTTGTCCCCATGCACCGCCTTTGCGGATATTTTCATCGTAGTCCCAGCCATAAGTATCTCCTTCGCGCACTATGCGGTTGGGTGTACGTAAGTCATTGTTTAATGCAAATGTATTGCCTTGGAGGTCTTGTAATGCAAAAGGATTTAGATCCACATGGAAATCACCGCCTAGCAAATCATCTGCTGTTTTGAAATTGCGGCCTAAATAATATTGGAAATTAGCACCGCCATTGATAGACGTTCTATTGTTCAATTTGTACTTAGCCAATAGATTGGTACCCAATTCTTCACTATCTTCCCTGAAATCTGCCATTAAAACGGTTGACCTGCTACCTGTTACGTTATTATCGGCTATTCCATTTGCATTAGCCACAGTTTCGCGACCGCCACTATTGGCATCCCAGATACCCGCCCAATCAACTTGACGGTAGGCTTGGTTGTTGCGCATCAAATCAGCCCACTGATCAGTTAAGAATGGATCATCTAATGCAGATGGCAAACGGCGATTAAAATCGGGGTTTGGATTCGGTGCGTTGAACCAGTCGAGGCGTGTTTGCCCACGTTTGCCAGCTTGCCCGTAAGTCGTCCATGTTAGGCTAGTGGCGGTATTTGGTGTCCAATCCCAACGCAACGAAGCTATTGGTTGATGCGAATGAGCAATATTGGAATTGCGTTTTTCGCCATTCCAATATCCCCAACTTGGGTTATACCTTGTGGTACCGGCCAAGTCAAACAGTTCCTGTTGTGCGTCGCCATTACGGCCACGTTTGGTAGGTGCGCCGAGTACTGTTATATTAAAGGTGTGCTTTTTTAATTTTTTATCCACCGAAAGGAAATAGGAAGAACCGTCAAATGGCGTGCCTTCGTACCAACCTTCATCGGCCCAGCGGCGGCTACCGGATACTGATACGGCCCAACCACCGGGCATAAGACCAGTATTCATGGTGAGCATAGTGCGGTGGCGGTAAGTGCGGTTGCTGATAGCATGTGATGCACGTACACCTTTGCGTTGTACGGATGCACGGGTATCGAGGAGGGTAGAGCCACCTATTTCGGCAAATGCAAACTCCGAGGCTTCAATACCGATGGAGGTTTCGCGTGCGCGCAATACGTCGTTCAATCCACCAAACTCACCAAAAAAAGCACCACCCGTTTCGGGATCATTGATACTTACGCCATTGAGGAATAGTGGAAAGTTTTCGGATTCGTAACCGCGTTCGCGGAAGCGGAAAAACGACCAACCAAAAGCGGAAACAGTTTGGAATACATCGCGGCTGGCGTGTAACAAATTGGCTACTTCGCTGGCACCATCTGTTTCTGATTCGGCCTCGTCCAGCGTTACCGTTGGAATATCGCCCGATGCAGCGGTACCGGGTGTTGTGCTGTTGTCTGCTGCGGCTGCTTGGTCTTTTTTGAGGATGATACGCACTACTTCAATACCTTTTACGGTAGGTTGGAGTTCGAGTGTTACCTCATAAGGCTGATAGCCAGCACGGGTTACAACCACTGTGCATTTGCCTTTAGGTACGTTTAGGATCTCAAAAACACCTGAGGCGTTGGAAGAAGCAAACAATGGTTTACCGTTGATGGACACCGAAGCATCGCCCAATGGAGCCCCTGTTTCACCGTCGGAAATGGTTCCTGTGAGGGTGACTTGAGCCAACAATACCACTGTGCTGACCAAAGTCATCAGCAGGCTGAGTAAAAGTTTTTTTGCAAACATTAAATTGGTAAAATAATTGGTTAAAATATCATTCTCTCGCCCGCTCTTGGGCGAATACAATGCAAGATATAGAGGGACGTATTGTATCACTTTTGAAAAGTGGCGCAAAATTAAGTAAAAAATAACACCTCGTAAGCACCTTACCATGTTAATTTACTGCAAAGGATACGTCATAGTGTGATAATTACCGCAACTTTGCACCGCAATTTAGCAACGTACTATTGAAAATGAATAAATTACACAAAATTTGGCTTATTTTAGCCCTGTTCATTATTACCGATGATCTTATTCTCGCCCAAGATAAAAAGGACGAATACAAGGTAGCAGCCATCGGTTTTTACAATTTGGAAAATCTTTTTGATACCATCGACTCGCCAACGACGAATGATGTCGATTTTTTGCCGGGCGGCAGATTGGTTTGGAATACGCCAAAATATATTTCCAAACAGGCCAATATGGCTAAAGTGATCAGCGAACTGGCCGTCGAACTTTCACCGGATGGTGTAGCGCTTTTGGGCGTAGCCGAAGTGGAAAATGCTAAGGTATTGGAAGATTTGGTGACACAGGAAGCCATCAAAAGCAGGGGCTATAAAATTGTCCATTACGACTCTCCCGACGAACGGGGTATCGACTGTGGCTTGCTCTACAACCCTAAATATTTCACGGTGACGTATTCAAGGGCTTGTCCAGTTGCATTGAAAGATCCCAAAACTGGCGAGCCGGATTTTACCCGTGATATTCTTTATGTTGCTGGTCAACTGGATGGCGAGCCGCTGCATATTATGGTAGGCCACTGGCCATCGCGCAGGGGAGGTGAGGCAGCGAGTGCACCCGGACGTGCAGCTGCGGCGCTTGTTTGCAAAACGCTGGCAGATAGTATTCTTGCGGCCAACGAAAACGCCAAAATTGTGATTATGGGTGATTTGAATGACGACCCAGATAGCAAAAGTATGACCAAAGTACTGGAAGCAAAAGGCGATACAAAAGAGGTAAAAAAGGGCGGATTATACAACCCAATGTACGACCACTACAAAAATGGCGATGGTACTATGGCTTACCGCGATTCTTGGAGTTTGTTCGATCAGGTAGTGGTGTCACAACCTTTTGTTCACAAAAAATCGGGCGGTTGGCAGTATTATAAATCTATGGTATTCCGTCGGCCTTGGTTGTTACAAAACGAAGGCCAATTCCGTGGTTATCCGTTTAGGACTTATGTGGGTGATATTTTTCTTAATGGATACAGCGACCACTTGCCGGTGTATTTGTTCTTTTTGAAAAAGAAATAGAGAATCTATCAAATCAATCTTGACGGGGATACGTACCTTAGCAATAGGCAATGCTTACTGCTAAGGTACTCGGTTGGGAAAGGATGCTTCTGGGGTGATTCATGGCTGTAAATGTGGCATACATCGGAGAGGATATATCGGCGCGTACATCGTAACATACACCGTCGCGTACATCGTAACATACACCGTTGCGTACATTGTAACATACACCGTCGCGTACATCGTAACATACACCGTCGCGTACATCGTAACATACACCGTCGCGTACATCGTAACATACACCGTCGCGTACATTGTAACATACACCGTCGCGTACATCGTAACATACACCGTTGCGTACATTGTAACATACACCGTTGCGTACATTGTAACATACACCGTCGCGTACATTGTAACATACACCGTTGCGTACATTGTAACATACACCGTTGCGTACATCGTAACATACACCGTCGCGTACATCGTAACATACACCGTCGCGTACACACACAGGGCGATGCCCTGTGCTAGATATTGCGCCCTTTCAGGGCTTGGAATCCAGACTCAATACCTATCTGAGGAATTGCTGATAGTGAAGGGTTTTTACGCATGAATTATTTAAAATTTTTATTTTGGATGCATATTGATTCACATGGACAGCAGGTGTAAATGTTTACTGCTTCACTAACCTCATTCCATGTCCCCCAACAAGCATATAATATATCCCTTTATTCCAAGATCCACAATATACCGGATTGCTGCCTTGTGATACCTGCTGGCGCGCAACCAAACGACCTGTTGCGTCGAAAACTTGTAAATCGGCTGGTGTTACTCCGTTCCATTGTACATTCAGTAGATCGGCTACTGGATTTGGTGCAATACTAAATGGCGCATCTTGCTCCAAATTGTCCACACTCGATACCTTATCCGCTGTAGTAATTTGGTCAATACAAAAATAAGCAGGCGTATTCATACCAAATGTGCCATTATCGCTGGAATTCAAGTAAAATACTAAAGAATCCACATTGCCCAGGGACTTCAGATCAACATACGACCAATCTTTTACGATATAATCGTTGGCATTATTGGCAAATCGGTAATCGGCCAAATAAAAATTGACGCTATCGGTACTCAATTGGCCATTCCTAAATTTTTTAATGACTAATTTAAAATAATCGGGGTCGTTGCCGTTTTCGCCACCAAATTTCTTAGCAAAAGCATCACCGTCTTTCATACTATAATAAGTATAGGTACTATTGGTGACATAAATACCCTCTACTACACCACCTTTTGCAGCACCATCCAAGCGGATATAATTGCCTGCAAAAGAATAACCTACCACATAATTCGCCGAATTATTAAATCCTTTACCTGTAATAGCGGAGTATTGATTGTCAAAACCAGGCGTTGTGTTATCGGTGATTTTGGAAATAGCCCATCCATCCCAGAACATAAATTGAGTATCATAAAAATTATGCAAAGACGTATTACCGCTTTGAAACACGCCCGAAGTACCGGCATTGTCAAGATATCCCGCTGTTGGAAGGATAATATTTTCAAAGGTTGAAGTGGTTTGGGCATTCGTTACCGTGCAGGACAGTACTGCGAAAATAATTAAAAATGTTGCTTTTGTGTACATTATTGAATTGTGTTTATTGAATTTATAATTAATTTTAAATTCGCACCCCAGCACCCAGCCTGTAACTACGCCCCGGCATGGGTCTGCGCTCTACTACGCGGTACGAAACATCGAAAACATTATCGACTTGGAAAAAGCAATGCCCTCCCCAGCGTCGTTGCTGAAAACCGTAATTGATCCGTGCATTATGGATCAAAAAAGCGGACAAACCATCGTTGATCCCTTTTGTACTACTAGTATATTGGGTAGTCCAAAGTAAAGCAGTGGTTTTCCACCCCATGTCTATATTCACAAAAGCGCGGTGTACGGGCGTATAAATCAATTGTTCGCCCGCTGCTAATTTGGGTCGAGTGAGTGCTATTTCGTTGGTAGATCGCACCCAATCATAGCCAGTAGTGGCGCGCAGGTGCATGGATTTCCACTTATGGGTATAAAAAAAGCGTTGCTCCACTCCTCTACTTCTTACGGCGGTGATATTATTGGCCGACCAATACACCTGTCCTTCTGCTACACTCCATAATATCCAATTATCGATCAAGCGGTGAAACGCAGTAACGGAATAGCCGCGCCCCTTTAGTCCCCCTTCTATACCCCAGCCACTTTCGGGCAATAAGCCCAAATTACCACCTAACCGCCAATAACGGTCGTTCAAAGTAGGCAACCGGTAATGCCGACTCAGCCTGGCATGTACTTCTAGTCCCTTAGAAACATAGTACGCAGCGCCCAATCCCGGCATAAAAGGCACAGCACGGCCATCCTGCCATTCTTGTCTGGCGGTCAGTTGTAGGTTGAACCGATTGCGTTGGTAACGGAGGTTGCCGAATACCGCCGAGCGTACTTCTTCCAGAGTGTCTTTATAACCATCGGCACTGGCTTGGTACCATGTTTGTTGGGCACCGATCTGTGCCTGCCAGCCTCGGGACAACTGCCATTTATCTTCTAATTCCAATAGATATGTCTTAAATCCGCTAAGTGCACGCAGCCCTGTTTGTTCGTCTTGAAAGTCGATGTTTTCTGCCCAAACAGCCGATTTTGCTTGTAAAACGTGCTTTTTGTAGATACGATGTGCTTGCAGGAGGATACGCGAAGCAAGATCCGTTTGCTGAGCGAGGCTTTTGTTTTGGGTGGTGGTAGGTGGTATTTCGCGGTGGTTGAATTGCCGCCATACGTGCATACTGATTTGGCTTTTGGCGGAAGGCGTCCAATAGAGTTCTTGTAAAAAACCGCGTTGCTCCACGGCAGCGTTGGTTTGCTTTTTAGCGGGTAAATCGGGGTTGGTACTGTAAGAAAAATCATTGGCTGCTTTGGACGTAAATAACTTGGAGACAACCGATAAGCGACCATTACTCCAGTGTAATTTTGCTTGGTGGCTTTGTAACCCGAAACTACCTGTACTGCCGTTGTAATGCAATCCCTTTCCCTTTCCGACCATTTTATTTTGTATCGAAAGTACACCTCCTACCGCGCCACTACCCCATTGCGCACCGCTGCTGCCATAGTGGATACTTACTTCATCGGCGATGACCGCAGGTAGCAAAGACAAATCGGTAAGGCCAAGCATGGGGCTTTGTATGGGCAGCCCATTCCACAAAATAGCCGTTTGGCTGGCACTTCCTCCACGCATCGACGAGGTGGCCAAACTACCTAAACCATAGGATTTGATATACACGCCCGATTGGCCCGATAACAGATCGGCCAAAGATTGGTGTTGTACCGTACTTAATTGTGTGGAATCAAAACGCTCCGTTCGTTCGCCGGGCATAGCCGTACGCAGCGACAAGGCAGATATCGTAACGGATGGTAACAAATTGGAGGTGTCTTGCTGTGCCGATAGCCGTAAGGCAATAAACAACAGCAAAACAACCGACATGGGTGACGGGTATCTTCTAAGCATAACAGTTGGGACTTTTCCTCCGAAAGCCGTTTGTTGTAAATAATAATATGTAGCAGGTCTCCTGACTTATCCCGTGGTACATGGCGCCTTCCCATCGCAATTGACAGTGGCTTATTGCCTGTACTTTTTGTGCTTTTTCATTTAAAATTTAAAATTAAACGTTTAAAATTCAACATTATATAATTTTATTTTTTTCAATGTTTAATGTTAAACGCTAAATGTTTAATGTTCATTTTTTAATGAGCGCACAAGGACTTACAGTAGCGGGGACTGTTCTGGATTTGCACCAGATTCCCTTTTAAGGTTTTGCTTTAGAAAAACAAAGCCACTACAAGATGAGTACAAAGGTATGTAATAATATGTTATGCTGTATGAAGTTGCTGTACGCTTTAAGAACAAATAATAATATCATCAAAAATATGCTTCAAGGAGCAATCTATTTAAAGTATCAACGCCCGAATAGCATCTTGGTACGTTCTACCTACCCTTACTTGCGTTCCATTTACCAATACAATGGTGTAAATTCCGTCTTCTTTGAGTACTTCGGCAATGGCATGCAGGTGTACAATAGCAGAACGATGGACGCGAACAAACAGTGAAGGATCTAATTTTTGCACCAATGTGCCTAAGCCGTAATTGGTCAAATTACTGCCCTGTTGGGTATGCAAACGGGCATAATCGCCATCGGCTTCGAGCCATAAGATGTCTTGAACTGGCACTGCAATAATTTTTTTGACACCTTCTACCAATAGGCGATCAGGGTAGGTCTTCTGCGGCTGCATGCTTTCGGTGAGTGCGCGTAGTTTTTGCAGCATTTCGTCGCCTCCATCCAATGCCTTTCGAATCGCCTTTTGAAACCGCTCCTTTGTATAGGGTTTGAGCAAAAAATCAAGCGCATTTACCTCAAATGCCTGCAAAGCGTAGCGGTCGTAAGCCGTAGAGAAAATAATCTGTGGTATTTCGGTCAGTTGCTCTATTACCTCAAAACCCGTTAAACCGGGCATCTGAATATCCAAAAACACGAGATCAGGCCGTAGCGATGTGATGTATTGAACGGCTTCTAAACCATTGCTACATTCTCCTATGATTTGTAAATCGGGATAATCTGCGAGGTATTGCCGGATGAGTAGTCGAGCGGGTGCTTCGTCGTCTATAATGAGTAGTGTCATATTGTTTAAGTTTGTGGTATTTGCATTTGAATCAATAACCCACCGTTAACAGGAGTGCTAATCTCCAATTGTTGTCCAAACATTTTTTCAAGTCTGAGTTGAGTATTTTTAAGTCCAAGCCCTTTTTCAAATAGCCAATTTCCGGGGGGCTGATCAATACCTTTTCCATTGTCTTCCACCGAAACATGTAATATTTGTCCTTCCAAATAACATCGAATATCCACACGACCGCCCTCAATGAGCGATGAAAGACCATGCTTGATCGAGTTTTCGACTAAAGGTTGAATCACCAACGGCGGCAACAGACTACGCAGCGCAGCCGGAGACGACTGAATATCAAATTGCAGTCGCGCTCCAAATCGTTCTTTTTCGAGCAATAGATAATTTTCTACAAATGCTATTTCCTCCGATAATGGCACGAGTGTACGTTCAAAAACCGACAATGGATAACGGAACATATCCGCCAATCGAGCAATTTGCTCGCGTACCGATTCCAATTCAGGCGGCAACGAAGCATTGATGCTGTTGAGTGTATTAAACAAAAAATGAGGATTAAGTTGCGCCTTTAGTGCCGATAATTCACTTTCCAAGGCCAGTTTTTCCAATTGATGCGCACGCTCCTTCTCTTTTTGCAATTTTAAATAATAGTCATAAACATGGAACACTGCAAATTGAATAATATAAAACAAGGCGGGAATATACAAGTCCCAAACCAAACCATTACCCGTCATATAGCCTTCCCCAACAAGGTCGCATCCCCAATGGTACAAACTTACTTGTATCACGACCCACAATGGGCACAATACCAAATGCAGCGCAAGTCTGTAACCAGCATGCCACGGTGCCAAACGCACAAACAACAGCCACCAAACCAGTAAGGACGGCGGAATCCGCGAAAGATAGTTGATCGTTACCTGAAGTACAAAAGCCGGAAAATGGCTTTGCGCATTCAGTTCGAGCGTAACCAAGTAAACTGTAGCAAAAAACAAATAAAAAGCACCCACAGCGGCCAATTGCCACCGCTGAATGCCCCAATATACTTGTTTTTGCCAAAAAAGCGAAGGTGTTGTTGCTGATATAATCATGCTGCAAAGAACCTAATAAAAAGCGACAAATACAATCCTACCCGCTGAACGACCGTATGCGTCGGTGAATGCCACCTGCCCCTTCGTCGCTCTATACCGTCGCTCATCGGAAATCGGTTGTACCTACCCAATAGTAGTTGCACCTTTGCAGCATCATTCATCATTAGGAACGATAAAAGAATAATTTAGCACTTTTGGCTGATTCCTTTTATCGTTCTTCACAGACAAACATTATGTTGCGATTTACTTTATTTTTCTTTTTTTCCTGTTTATGCATTGCGTCGGGTGCGCAAAATACCATCACTGGTGCCGTATTCAATAGCGATGGCTCTCAAGCGGCTTATGCCACCGTTTTGCTTTGGAAAATGCCCGATTCTACTTTTGTAAAAGGAGCTGCTGCGGATAGCCTTGGCCAATACGAAATACTTCATACCGAGCAAGGACAATTTCGGGTAACTGCAACGCTGGCTGGAAGTGGATCTGCATTTACGCCTATATTTAAGTGTAATGCAGCGACTTGCGTTGCCCCCAATGTAAAATTTACGGATCGAACATTGCAAACGGTCACCATCACAAGCCGCAAACCGATCATTGAAGCCTTATCGGATCGACTGGTTTTTAATGTTGAAAATAGCCCTTTGGCTGCGGGGTTGAATGGCTTGGAACTCTTACGCCGTTCGCCGGGACTTGCATTGGATCCCGACAATAATATCAGTCTGCGGGGTAAAAAAGATGTGCAAGTATTCATTAATGGTAAACGCTCACCTTTGGCGGGTGCGGATTTGGCGGCTTTTTTACAAAGTTTGAATGCCTCCGATATAGCGGCGATTGAAGTAATTGCCAATCCTGGAGCGCAGTTTGATGCCGAAGGCAATGCCGGAGTGGTCAATATTCGTTTGAAAAAGAATAAAATAATCGGTTTTAATGGAAACGTGACAGGAACTGCCATGCAGGGCGTAACGCCCAAAGGCGATGGCTCACTCAGCCTCAACTACCGCAATGGGAAATTCAATGTTTTTGGCAGCGGTAGTTATGGCGATGGTATCTGGCACAACGATATGGAACTCAATTCGGTCGTGTCTGATACGCTTTATGCACAATCGTCACCCAGTTGGAGGCGTGGCCGCAACCTTAACCTGCGCACTGGTTTGGATTTGTATTTATCGCCAAACCACACTATTGGTGTGCTACTTACAGGTGGCGATTCGCACGGTGAAAGTGCTGGTAATTCTGTCAATTTTGTAGGTATTGCTTCTACTGAAGTGGCACTTAAAGTATTGCGTTCCGATCGTTTTGGCGATTTTAGTCGTAAAAATGGCAATGCCAACCTCAATTATCGTTTTGCGGATACCCTTGGGCATACCCTTAATATTGATATTGATAAAGGTACTTTTCGTAATGATGGTAGCGATTATATGCCCAATGTATGGCGCAATGCTTCTGAAAGTGTGGTTTTAGAGGAAAAAATTTACAGAAACGAAACGCCATCTTCGATCAATATTGCCACCATGAAAGCCGATTACGAGCAAAAAGCAGGCAAAACAGGCAAATTGGGCATTGGAATGAAATTATCAGATGTGCAAACGTCTAATACATTCCGGTTCTTTAATGTAGCACCCAATAGCGAAGCCCTTGATATTGACCGCAGCAATGCATTTACTTATAAAGAACAAATACAAGCGGGTTATATCAGTTACGAAACCAATTTGCACCCTAAATGGACTGCAAAGGCGGGACTTAGAGGGGAAAATACCAGTGCAAAAGGCGATTTGATTGCTTATAAACCCGTCAACGAGCGCAATGTAGATACGAGTTATTTTCTGCTGTTTCCTTCCGCTGCATTGAGTTATAATCCCGATTGGAAACACAGTATGAGCCTTAGTTATCGCCGTAGTCTTGATCGCCCCAATTACCGCGACCTCAATCCGTTTGAGTTCAAATTGGATGAACTGAATTTTTCGCGTGGTAATCCTTTTTTGTTCCCACAAACGACCAATATGTTTGAATTGGGCTATACTTTTAAACAAATGTATTCCTTTTCATTCAGTGCGGCAAAGACCAATAATTTTTTCACCAACCTCACCGATACCGAAGTAGATCCTGCCACAGGTCGCCAGTCATTTTACTTAACTAAGCGCAATTTTGGTTCAAATACACAATATAATGCCTCCGTTAGCGCACCGATACAATTTACTAAATGGTGGTCGATGTACGGCAATGTGTATGTAAACCACCAAATACTGGAAGGTGATTTTGGCGGAGCGCGGGTGATTGATCTAAGTATTACTAATGTCGGTTTGTGGGCACAACAAACGTTTCGATTAGGCCACGATTGGAATTTGGAATGTTCCGGTTGGTTTAGCAGCGGCGGTTTATGGGGTGCTTATGTCAATCGTCCCCAAGGTATGATGGATGCTGGCGTTTCCAAAAAACTTTGGGATGGTAAAGGGACTTTTAAAATGACATTTGGTGATGTATTTGGTACTGCTGGCTGGCGCGCTGAGACAAGATTGGGCGCATTGCGTACGTATGGTAATGGCCAGTGGGAAGCGCGGGTGTTCCGTATTAGCCTTTCTTATCGCTTTGGTAACCAAAAATTGAGTAAATCACGGGATCGTAAAACAGGTATTGAGGAGGAGCGTAATAGGACTAGTGATTGATGATTTTTATGGGAACACAAGGCAAATGAATTATCACAGTCGCAGTTTACCTACACAGGGCGATGCCCTGTGTTAAATGATGCGCCCCTTCAGGGCTTGCAATCCAGCCTCAAAATCCATATAGGAAACCGCCAGACCTTGATCAGCAATTTCCCATGTGAGATGCACCCTGTTGTTCAATGGGAGAACGGATGAAACGGATTTTACGGATTTAAACGGATTCTTTTGAAACAATCCGCTCTAATCCGTAAAATCCGTTTCATCCGTTTGGCTATCCTGTCTTAGTTTTGATCTACATGGGAAATTGCTGCACCTCGATGTAAATTTTATATAAAAATTTGATAATCAACACCTTAAACAAAAAGCATGTTAAAATAAAAAGCAAAAAAACAGGTAATGAATACGCTTCAGTGATATATTGTACCATAATCTATTGTTGCTGTTGCTGCGATTGCTCAAAATCCTGTTTCGGTGCCAATGGCTGCTCCACACTCATCTGTACCCTGGTCCGATCTTCAAACGATGTACCATCTTCAAAACCAACCGATACATACACAAATAAGGACTGATTAGCGGGACCTTTAAACGTACCTTTTACCGGACTACAATCATTAAAGTGCCTGCCCACAGCCAGCGAAACGTGCTGATCGCTCACCCACGTATTGTTGGTAGGATCAATACCCACCCAGCCGCCAGCAGAGGGCAAAAACACCTCTACCCACGCATGTGTGGCACCTGCACCGCGTACACCATCGCGATTGGGGCAAATATAGCCACTCACATACCGCACAGGCATACCAATACTGCGCAACATTTGAAGCATAACGTGTGCAAAATCTTGACATACACCTTGCTTGTGCATCAGGATTTCGTCCACAGTACTTTCTACATTGGTAATCCCTTTTTTGTATTGAAAATTTTGGTAAATATACTCCGAACAGCGTTGGATAAATAACGCGGGCGCATCCCAAAGTGGGCGCAATTCTTTTACAATGGCCTGTATTTCGTTACCAGAACGCAGGTTTTCGGGTTTTGCTAGATCTAACAATGCGATTTCCGTACTTGTGGTTGTTTTAATTTGATCCCATTCCAAGGGCTTGGAAGCCGACAAAGCGTTGATGGCTGGCATTTTGGTGCGCACCAGTAACCTACTGTCAATTTCTAACATTTGGTGCTGACCACTTACCATAAATAGTCCGGTGGTATTGCCCCAATAATCGTCGTAAGTATGCACAGACGGGCTGTGGCTGATCTGCAACTGATGATTGATGGTTTCCTGATCGGGGCGTGCGTAAGGATAAATTTTAATCTGATTAGCACTTTCAATTACCGGGCGGTCGTATTCGTATCGCGTTATGTGTTGTATCTTAAAAACGGGCATAAGTGTATGTTTATTTGGACAGTTCCTAATTGTCTATTGATAAGCAAAATAGGTTTGTCCTAATGTACTGCTAAGTTGGTAAAAATCTTTTTTGGTTTCTGTTAAAAAATCTTTGAATTGTGCGCTGGTAAACTGATCTATTTCTACAAATTCCACTTTAGCGCGCAGTCGTCCAATTTGTTTTTGCAATTGGGGCGTTCCGCCAACGTTTTCGTGGCTTAAATTATTGATAATCTGCTCAATACGATGCAAACAATACATCACTGATCGCGGAAATTCGGGGTTTAAAATGGCCATATCGGCTACATTTCTACCTTGAAAACCGCCACGATAACGTTTCAAGTACATTTCGTAACCCGAGAGCGTAAGCAGCAAATTGCGCCAATAGGGAATATTAGTTGTGCTGCCCAAGTCATAGTCGATGGCACTAAAACGCACATCCAGCATATCCATTGTTTGAATGGCGCGTTCAATAAATTTTCCTAAATTCATATAATGCCAGCCTTCGCCACGGGGCATGGTGGCATCGGTTACGCCATTAAACAAGAAGCAATGATCCGCCAAATTGGACAAAAATATAATTTGCTCGCCGCGTTCTATAGCCTTTTCCAATTCGTTGCTATTCACCTTGTGGTATAGTCCATTGAGGCACTCCCATACTTCTTTGGTGACATGATCCTGCATACCACGGGCATTTTCACGCGCCTGCGCAACCACATTGCGCAACGCATAAGGGTTTTCGCGGTGGCTAATCATGTACCTAAGTACTTCATCGCCACGGTGGCTCATGGCCTCTTTTTCGGCATCATTCAGGCGGGTATATACGTGTAATATAGGTTTCCAACTGTAATCATCTGTGCGATCCAGCGATGTAATAAAATTGATCCTCAGTATCCGGAGGATGCCACTGGTGCGCTCTGTATAGCGCATCATCCAATATTGTGCGTCTGCAATTCTGCTAAGCATAGTGGTAAAGGGTAAAAATGTGAAAGATGATGGTGGCGGGGTTTACTCCAAAATCCAGGTGTCTTTACTGCCGCCACCTTGGCTGGAATTGACCACTAATGAACCTTCGCGGAGTGCCACGCGGGTAAGCCCCCCCGGTACAATATCAATCCCATCGGGGCCACAAAGGGCATACGGACGGAGGTCAACATGGCGCGACGAGAGTTTACCATCTACCATACACGGTACGGTGGACAATCGGATGATCGGTTGGGCGATATACGAACGCGGCTCTTGCTCTATCGCCTTTTTCATGGCATCCATTTCGGCTTCGGTGGCTTTGTTGCCGATGAGCATACCGTAACCGCCCGAATCATTGGTGCGCTTGACCACCATATTGGCCATATTTTTGAACACGTATTCCTGTGCGCCTTCATCTTGCATTTTATAAGTGGGCACGTTCTTTAAAATAGGCTGCTCGTTGAGATAATATTGGATCATTTCCGGTACAAAGGCATAAATCGCCTTGTCATCGGCCACGCCATTGCCTACGGCATTCACCAGTGTAACAGTACCTTTTCGGTACGCCGACATCAGTCCGGGTACGCCTAATATGCTATCAGGTCTAAAAACCAGCGGATCGAGGAATTCATCATCCAAACGGCGGTAAATTACATCCACTCGCTTAGGGCCTCGGGTCGTTTTCATATACACCTTGTGGTCATTCACAAACAAATCACGGCCTTCTACCAGTTCAATACCCATATAACGCGCTAAAAAAGTATGCTCGTAATAGGCCGAGTTGAACACCCCAGGCGTGAGCAGCACAATGTTGGGATTGGTTACACCTTGGGGTGCTAAAGCCACCAAATTACGGTATAAAATATTCGGATACGGTGCTACTTGGCGTACTTTACTATCGGCCAATAAATCGGGAAAAATACGTTTGGTGATCTCTCTGTTTTCCAGCATATAACTCACGCCGGATGGTGTACGCAAATTATCTTCCAGTACATAATACGTACCATCTGCGTCGCGAATCAAATCGATACCTGCTATATGCACATAGATGTCGTGCGGTACCTGAATACCCGCCACCTCGCGCATATAATGCGGGCAGGAGACGACCAAATCCGCTGGAACAATCCCTTCTTTGATGATATTTTGGTCGTTGTAAACGTCCTTGATAAACAAATTAAGGGCACGCAGCCGTTGTTTTACGCCTTTTTCAATATGATCCCATTCGGCTGCTTGTACAATACGTGGAATAATATCGAATGGAAAAATCCGCTCAATACCTTCATTTTCAAAATAGACGGTAAACGTAACACCTTGGTTCATAAACAGGTCTTGCGCTAGTTTTTCTTTGCGCAAAAGGTCATCGGTACTCAGACCACTCAGGCCTTCTAATACGTTTTTGTAGTGCGGACGCACCGAGCCGTCGGGGGCAATCATTTCGTCCCAAAACTCCGGGTTGACTTTGAAATGATCCAATAAAGGGTTATTTGCCATACATGAAACGTGTTTTTCGTGCTGTTTTTTAGCAAATGTAGGCTTTGTGCGTCTATTTTAGGTAGTACTTTTAAAAATAAGCTAAACTTGATGGATTGGGTCGCTGGAAAATGGAAATTTGATGTGTTATATTGATGGGATGGGCGTATTGGTGGTACAAATAGCCTAAAAATGTGTGTAATAATGACAATGGTTTGGGAATTTCCAAAACATCACAAAAAATCATTCAACACTGAAAAACATATATAATCTAGACAAAATTGCCGCCTAAATCTTTTCAATTCCAATAATTTCGGTAATGACACCTTTACCGATGAAACCCGTTTCAAAACCACCTTCAGACATTATAAATGACCGACCCACAAAAAATTCCTTTTCTACATCTAAATCTTTGTAAAAATAAATCTTGATTAAGCGATTTTCATAACTTTTCCCCATTTCTAGGCACTCATTTCCATCCAGTACGATAAGACCAGAGCGAATTATTGTACCAAAAAATAACAGTGGCCTATAGGTATCGCCTTGGATTGGATTTTTTCGTTTAGCATCATTAAAATCCAAATTTGCTTTTATCAGTAACATAATTTTACTTTATTGAGTACACTGTAAAATAAGTTTTTTTATAGTTAGAAGGTGTAACCGCCCCAGAATGGGTCAAATGTTTATAGAGCAATGTGGCATGTATTACATTCGACCCCTACAGGGTCGCACGCGTATTGAAACCGCGATTTTGCTATAAACATTTGACCCATTCTGGGTCGGTCAACCGCTACAACTATGCTAAAAATAGAGACTTCAAGGCATAAAAAAATTATTTTTCACTGTACTCAATCTTTCACCACCAGCACTTTGCCGCTTTGCACCTGTCCCTCTGCCCATATCCTGAGGCTGTAATAACCAGCGGGCAATTGGTTGACAGGAATGGTATGTTGTCCTTTGGCAATATTGGTCAAGCCAAATGCCGATTTGCCTTCGGCGTTGTACAAGGTTACTTTTTTGGCATCCATGGGTAGGTTGAGGTTCAGTATATCTTTTGCAGGATTGGGGAAATAGGTGGCTACCGACATTTCGGCAGCCTGTGGATTGCTCTCGCTCGGTTCGCGTTCAAAATGCACCATTGATTTACCATCGCAAGTTGACACGCTGGAATACTGTGTGATGATACGCACCAATAGATCGTTGAACGGTTCTACCTTGTACTCATCGGTGGTAGGCGCGAGGTGTTTGCCACCTACGCCAGAGTCGTCGGTGAGGAACACATAAGAGCCATTGGTGGCTAGTCCAAAGAATTTCATCAAAAATTCCGTATCTTTTTGGATGCCACTTGCACTTACAGGCACTATGCGGATGCCTTTACGCGCCGCTTCGCGGATACTGCGCTGAAGGCTGGCATTGATTTCGGGTGTTTGGTGCGGACTGGCATCCAATACCAAAAAACAGATACGCGCCACGGCTTCGTCGCTCCATTTTTGGCGATAGACCACTTCGTCTAAAGCACTGTGTACGGCTTCGGGGGTATCGCCGCCACCATCGGCATATTGGTCTTTGATATAGGCCACTGTACTTTGGATATCGGGCGAGAGGCCATTGCTTTTTACCAAATAATCATCGGAATCATCGCGGTAAAAAACAGAACCCATGCGAATCGTGAGGCTCGAATTGTTGCGTTGGACACGACCAATCACGTCCAAAAGTTCCGTTTTGAGGAATTCAATTTCGTCGCCCATAGAGCCCGTTGCGTCCACCGCCCATACGATATCGAGGAGTTTGGGTGCTTGGCAATCGCGATTGATCCGAAACTGATTGATGCCTTCGCTAAAAGGTTTTGCGCGGCCTAATGGCTTCTTTTTACCATCTACAAAGGTATGCAGGTTAAAATTGGGGCTTTTTTCTTGTTTTTCATGCAGTGCATACCATAATTCGGCTTTACCTGTATTATCGGTACGCGCCTCCCAAATGGTTTGGCCTTGTCCGTCGGTGAGTACTACGGGTACATCAATGATCGGGAAGCCTTGGTCATTGTGGAGTAGTACGCTGTAGCGGTGGCGTGGGAAAAATTGGTAAGTGTTTTGGTGGTCGTTGATTTCACCGTCTTTGATCATATCCGCCCAATGGTTGTTCCAATTGTCGAGGTCGTTCCATTCACCTGCGGTGAGTATGCCTGCGGCGGGGGTAGGGG
>JBEAVK010000113.1:0-4091 GCA_041160955.1 Bacteroidota bacterium | reverse complement strand
GAGCAGTACGAATGGCAATTCAGCGACGATCTTTCCAACCTCAACACGCAAGATGTACAGCATACCTTTAACCTGCCGGGCAATTTTACAGTGCTACTCATTGCTCGAACAGAATGCCTTTGCGCAGATACAACCAGCATGCAAGTGGAGGTTTTGGATGCGGTTTCGCCGTTATTGGATTGTGTAAACACCCTTTGCCCAGGCGAACAAGTGACCTATACCGCTGATAGTCAATGTGGTAACTATAATTGGACAATTTCGCCCAATGGCACCATTACTGGCGGCGGTGGTAGTACCGATAATTCGATCACAGTACTTTGGAATGCTGGCCCGGCGGGTATTATTTCGCTCAATGCTACCGCCTGTTCAGGTAGTACTTGTCCTGCTACCGCTATTGCACAAGTACCTATTCTCAGCGATCTGGCAGAGATTATTGGTGCGGCTAAAGTATGCCCCAAAAGCGAAGAAAAGTATTCCATCACCCGTTTTGAAGGCAGTAATTATGTTTGGAAAATACTCGGCAACAGCACCAATGGCAGTATCATCGACGGGCAAGGCCGCGACCAAATCACGGTGCAATGGGGCGGAGGTGCCGTCACTACAGGTGTAACTGTCGAATACGATAACTGCTACCTCGGTTGTAAAGGCCGCGATACATTGATCGTCAATATCCGCCGCCCATTTAATATTGAAGGGGCTTTAGACAAATGTGATGCCGGAACTGGATTCTATAAATCCGTTTTAACGGGTTCTCCCACCCTAAATATGTCGGCCTGGACGCTCTTCCAGCCCAATGGCGCACCAGTCGGGACTATTCCTGATGGCACTTTTGCCAATATTACTTTTAACAGCGGCCCCGGTACGTACCGCTTGCGTGCTATTCCTACGGCGAGTAGTGCTGCCAATACTTGTTCGGATAGTGCCGATTGGAAAATAACAGTAAAAGCCAATCCGCCCAAACCCACAGGTATTACGGGCCCAACATTATTTTGCCCCGGCAGCCCCAATGCTTATACCGCAACGGGTACTTCTAATTTGTATAATGTAAAATGGGAAATTAAAAATACCAATGGCTTCGTTGTCAATGATGAAGGCCAAAATCTAGTCACTACCTTTACAACTGGTAGTCCTCGTTGGGTGGCTGTGCGCCAAATTTCGACGGATGGACTCAATTGTGTTAGTGATTCTATTCGATTGACAGTCAATGAATTGCCACCATTTACAATAACTGGTAATCCCGATATTTGCCAAAATAATTCGGCTACTTATAAAGCACCCAATTATGCAAATATTAATTATACCTGGAGCATTTCGCCAGCCAATGTAGGCGTTATTAAACAAGGACAAAACACCCCCGATGTAGAAATTTATTGGAATAGTCCCGGCGTACACACAGTGACCGCTAGCGCATGTGGAAAAACTGCTTCTTTTACCGTAAATGTATGGGCGCCTACCATACCCGATCCTATTTACCCGCCGGGGCTTTGTCCGGGAAGTACCGGAACACTGGATGCCAATGGCTTTTACAATGCTTACCAATGGAAAAGCGCAGGCGGAACTACTATTTCCACGGATCTTAGTGTGAATGTAGCGGCAGGAAATTACGCTTTGGTTGTAACGGACGTACATGGTTGCAAGGGTACTGCCGAATTTGTTGTGGAAAAATATGCCAAGCCTAATGTGCGTATTTCGACCATTGATAACATTGAATTTTGTAACACACCAGTACAGGTAGATTTTGTAGCCTTGGTGGATGCCGACGGTGATTTTGCATTCAAATGGTTAAAAGACAATGTGTTAGTAAGCACCGATAGTACTTATACGGCCACCGATTTCGGGATATATCGAGTAGTAGTGACCAATCAGTATGGCTGCACCAATGCTGATGGCGATGTTGATGTTATTTTTGATTGTGGGCCAAAAATAAATTGTGTTTGTGGCGGGAGTACATGCCCCAATCTCAGTATGAATATTACGCCCACGGCGCAATGTGATTCATTTGCCTTTGCCTCTATTTATTCGGCACCCATAGTTGCAGGTACAGAGATATGGAAGATCCGCCGACAGGGATTTCCCACATTGGGCACTTTTACCACCCCAACCCTCCGTTTTACATTCCCAAATGCTGGTAAATATATCGTAGAACTCAGTATGCGTTTGCCCGATGGTAGCCTTTGTTATCGCTTAGATTCCATTGATGTATTGGCTAAAGCGCAATTTATACAAGAACTTTCTTGTCCAAATTCTCTCACCAAATTTATTGATGAAAGCACCTTTTTACCCGGTGCGGAAGATGCAGCAACCTGGCATTGGGATTTTAATGATTTTGCTTCGGCCAATATCGATACCTCTTCATTGCGCAATCCGAGTTGGGCGTTTGCTGGATCAAATATTTACAATGTTCAACTCACCGTAACTGCGGGTACAGGATGTACTTCAACGGCAGTGGTTGCCATCAATATTCCCGATCCACCTGTCTTTAGTATATTACCGCCCACTTTGAGTTGTGCACGCACTTCTATTCCTGCCATTGCGGTGATTACCAATGAGATTACGGAGGTGAAATGGTCTTTTGGCGACCCTAGTTCGGGCGATTTGAATAATTCCCAAGGCGTGTCCTCTTTCCACCAATTTGCGCTTGCGGGCAATTATATAGTAGTGGCTACGGCGACCAATATCTACGGATGTACCAGTACCCGAAGTATAGTTGTCAATATTACGCCCAATACCCTCACCGGTAATATAACTCCCTCACAATCTGTGATTTGTGAAGGAAAAACATTGCAACTCACTGCACCTGCTGGTGGCACAGGGGCTACCTATCTTTGGGCGGGCGGCCTTACCACCAATTCGCTGATTGCCAATGCTGAAAAAACCTATACTGTTACCATTTCAACCCCTAATGGTTGTACATATAGCACCTCCAAAACGATTCAAGTAAACCCAGCCCCAGATGGTGAAATTACGGCGCAGATTTACAATGATAATGACCAATTGATTGGTATCGTAGAAGATCAGTTGGCAGTGTGCCGCGGCGAAGATGTATTCCTTCAAGTGCGCGATAATGGCACATACAGTTACCAATGGAGCGGTGGTTTGGGGATTGGCGACAATCAAGTATTCTCCGAAGAACGGGGCAATTTACTGCCCGTTGGTACATACAATTATGGCGTTACCATCACCAATGCAACAACAGGTTGTACCACGATAACACCCCAATTTACAGTGGAAGTCAACCCTGTCCCAGAAGGGTTTTCTGCTACTGCCAATCAATTTTGTGCTGGTACGCCGAGTATCGTTTCTTTTGTAGGGCCACAGCCACCCAATTGGCAGTTGTTTTGGAATAATGGCGAAATTGGCGCATCATTTACCACCAATGATCCAGGTCGGTTCTTTGTAAAAGTGATTAATCAATTCCAATGTAGTGCCGAAAGTAACAAAGTAATTATCCATCCCGGCCCCAATATTGCGGCCATTCCCGGTGGTTGTCATACCCGTTGCACACCCGATACCCTGTGTATCAATCCAATGCCCGAAATTACGAGTTGGCAATGGTTTTTTGAAGGTAATCCGATTGCAGGTGCTACCACGCCCGATCTTGTAGCGCAACAAACGGGTACTTATTATGTATCTGTCACCGATAATAATGGTTGTAATGCCGAAAGTGCGCCTTTAAATTTAACATTATTTACAGGTTATGGCGACCTTACCACCCAAGTCTGGAGCGATGTAAACAACAATGGCACAATTGATGCCGCCGATACTTTGATTAACGGTATTCCGCTCCACCTTTGGAAAAATGACACCTTACAACAAAACGGTACTACCCTAAATGGCAAGGCTGTTTTTGCAGATATACAGGCCGTTAATTATACCGTAACGGTGGATAGTGCAGCAATCGCTTTATTTTGGAATATCATCATTGGCGCACAAGATGCCACATTGGTAGGTTGTGATTCAAAAACCATTGCTGGTTTATTATTGAGTAAGAAAAACTGTGCAATTTCAACCACAGTCATCAATACAAGTGTTTGTGTAGGAAGTAGTTATGATTTTTATGGCGTAAGTATTCCAGCAGGTAGTTCACAAGT
>JBEAVK010000093.1:0-68769 GCA_041160955.1 Bacteroidota bacterium | reverse complement strand
CGCAGGGTAAAGGGGTGTTGTTACCCGCTATTGGCGACAATGATGTATTCCAAAAATTACGTTCAACTGTTTTAAATGGAATAATAGATCAACCCAGACAACATGCACCGCATATCACTTTGATGCACCCTCGAAATGCGACTTGTACAAATGAAATATTTGAATCTATCCAAAAAAATAGTTTTCCGCAACAGATAACATTTGATCAAATTAGCCTTATTGAACAAGAAATTGGTAAAAAATGGCAAATTTTAAAAACATATAAATTAAATACATAACGCAAAATTGCATAACAATGGATCATATTTCACTTAATGTTTTTGGCGAACCACTGCAAGCATGCAGCATTGCGCCGCTCACTGGTTTTTACCGCGACGGATGCTGTTCTACAGGCACCGACGATACAGGCCGGCACGTAGTCTGCGCTATTATGACCGCAGATTTTTTGGCTTTTTCCCAATCCCGAGGGAATGACCTCACTACGCCAAGACCAGAATACAACTTTCCGGGGCTACAACCCGATGATCGTTGGTGTCTTTGCGTGCTGCGTTGGAAAGAGGCTTTGGAGGCAGGTGTTGCACCGCTTGTCGTGCTGGAAAGTACCAATGAGGCTGCTTTACGGTATGTGGATATGCAGGACTTGATCGCTCACGCATTCAAAAGAGCAACGCCAGCGATATAAACTCATTTAAACTTTGCGAAAACACCGATAGATTTGCCATAAATTTAAAGGTTGTATTGACCTGCTAATGTAGTCTAAATATTTTTTTAGTTCAATCTAAAAAAACAACTTACCTTTGCTTAAATTTTAAAATAGTTTTAAGTAAAATTTCAAACTACAATGAGAAAAACGGTTGTAATCATACTAAAATTCGCTTTTTTATTGCCGTTCTTGGCTCAAGCACAAGACACACAAACGATCCTAGTTCAAGATGCTATCACGCGTGAACCCATAGTAGGTGCCACTATTACCATTGAAAATATCCTTGGAGGATTTCAAACAGATACATTGGGGCAATTTAATTTAATTGAGAAAAGCATTCAACCGCAATCCTCTTGCACGATTCGGGCACTTGGTTATAATACTTGGATGGGTGCTATTTCAACGCTTTTTCGCTCCAAGATAGTACTGCTACAGCCCTCTGAAAATGTATTTGGCACGGTTGTCATTTCGGCCACCATGAAAGAGGTTTCCAAAGATGCATCGCCCATTCCAGTGGAGATTTATACACCAAGATTTTTCCAAAAAAACGCCTCGCCCACCATTTTTGAAGCGCTCACAATGGTCAATGGAGTACGCCCTCAACTCAATTGTAATGTTTGTAATACTGGCGACATCCATATCAATGGCATGGAAGGCCCCTATACGATGATTACGATTGATGGAATGCCTATTGTCAGTGGACTTTCCACAGTGTATGGCCTAAACGGTATCCCCAATGGAATAGTGGAACGTATTGAAGTAGTGAAAGGTCCGGCGAGTACCCTTTATGGATCAGAAGCCGTTGGGGGTATGATCAATATTATTACAAAAAATGCCTTAACCGCTCCCCGTGTATTTGTAGATATTTTTGGCACCCAACTTGGAGCATACAATCTGGACGGTTCCATCGCAGCACGGGTTGGAAAAGCGCACACATTATTGGGTATCAACTATTATAATTTTAATCAACGCCTAGATATCAACGGGGATAATTTTACGGATATTACGCTGCAAAACCGCGTTTCAGTATTTAATAAATGGAATTTCAATAGAAAAGATAACCGCCTAGCAACACTTGCAGCCCGTTTTGTCCATGAAGACCGATGGGGCGGTGAGTTACAATGGCAACCCCGTTGGCGCGGCACAGATAGTATTTATGGTGAAAGTATTTATACCAATCGCGTGGAAGTATTGGGCAAATACCAACTCCCCTTTAAGTACAGGCGGGTAATGTTTGATCTCTCTTGGAACCTCCACGATCAAAATTCCTATTATGGCACTACGCCCTATTTCGGCAAACAGCAAGTGGCATTTGGCCAATTGACTACTGATTTGTCTTTGGGCAAACGACATGATGCTTTGCTGGGTACAGCCTTGCGCTTTACTCATTACGACGATAATACACCCGCTACGGCTTCGTCCGATGGTGCGCGCAATATGCCCTCTCGTATTTGGTTACCGGGTATTTTTTTCCAAGATGAAATGGAAATCAATACGCGCAACCGCCTCTTGGTGGGCTTGCGTTATGATTACAATTCTATTCATGGCAATATACTCACCCCTCGAATCAGTTGGAAATGGACAAAAGATGCCCAACACATTCTAAGGTTTACCACAGGATCGGGGTATAGGGTAGCCAATATTTTTACCGAAGACCATGCTTCATTGACCGGTGCCCGCGAGGTCGTAATTGCTGAAAATCTGTTACCTGAAAGGTCGTGGAACGCCAATTTGAACTATAATCGCAAGTTTTTTCCCAAAAAAGCAGGTTTTATTGGGCTGGATGGTAGTTTGTTTTTTACCTATTTTAGTAACCAAATTGTACCAGATTATGTCACCGATCCCAATAAAATCATTTTTGCCAATTTGGATGGCTATGGCATCTCGTCTGGTGTATCGCTCAATTTAGATTTTAATTTTCTCAATGGGTTAAAAATCATTGCCGGAGCCACGGCTATGGATGTGTATCAAATTGAAAATAATATTCGGTTGCCTCAACTCTTTGCGCCACCCATTTCTGGTACTTGGACGATCTCTTATCCCATTACTAAGTTGGGTTTAACACTCGACTATACGGGTACAATGAATAGTCCAATGCACCTGCCCATACTGCCCAATGATCTGCGTCCGGAGTTATCGCCTTGGTTTTCGATCCATAATTTACAAGCGACTAAAAAATTTAAACACGGTATTGAACTTTACGCTGGCGTAAAAAACTTATTTGGGTTTTACCCTCGCGAGGAAGTCATTTTACGTGCTTTTGACCCGTTTGATAAGCAAATTGGCGTAAATAACCCTAATAATTTCACATTTGACCCAACCTATAACTATGCACCCATACAACGGCAGCAGGTATTATTGGGAATGAGGTGGACTATCAAATAATAATGAGTGGATGACAAAATCGGGGCATAGCATTGAAACCTGATTTCGGAGCAGTCCAACATTTGTAAGTGGGGGTGGACTATTTACAACAAATGTTGGACTGCTCCTAAGTCAAGGATCAGATCTTATGGATAAAATTGAGTCAAAACATTGAAAAAGGCTGCTTAATCTTACCGATACTGAGCGTTGTTAGGTTTTGTGTACAGATTTATGGGGCACAGTAGAATTTTCATGTACAAAATCTACAGCGCCGAAGTATAGGTATCAACTTTAATAACAAAGTCCACCAACATTCCTCCTCTTACTCCTCCGCAGCATTTTTCATTTTCATCAATAGCGTATAAGCATTTTTGAGTACGATCTTTTGCGAAAGTAATGAAGCCGCATTTGCTGAAACCAACGCTGTAAATCCATTTTCCTCTGTTCCTTTTTCCACAGCGACCATTTCAAATACGCCTTCGGATTGTGCAACAAAAACATAATGTGCATTTTCAAAACGCAAAATAGCATCGTTAGGCAACGTTATTGCATTTTCATTTTGGGTTTCTACCATGGCAGTCATAAACATACCGGGTAATAATACCTTATTTTTTTGATCCAAGTGGCAGTGTACGGTTACGCTACGGTCTTCTCCTATATTTTGACTGATCAGAATAATTTTAGCGGGATATACTGTATTGGGATCGGCATTGGCATAAGCCATTACTTTTTGTCCAATAGCCAAGCCTGCTAAATCTTGCTCAAACACATTGAGTGTCAAGTGAATATCATCCGTATTGACCAGTTCAAACAAGACATCGGTTGGTGCCACATATTTACCGATATTTACCTTCACCGCAGCAACAAAACCATCAATTGGCGCATAAATTTGTATGTTTTTTGAAATAGCATCCACGGTGAGCCGTTCGGGATTAATACCAATAAGTTTCAGTTTTTCGCCTAATGCTTTTGCATTTATTTGTTGTGTTTGATACTCTGATCTTGCCAATTGGAGGACTTTGTCGCTAGAGGATTGATCGCGGTTAAGGATTTCTTGTCGCGCCAAATCAGCCGAAAGGTATTCGAGACGTGCTTTTGTTGCCAAATATTCCTGTTGAAGCGTAATATATTGCGGGTCTTCGAGTGTTGCCAGTACTTCGCCACGCCTTACTTTTAATCCCGGCAATAATTTAGTTTGTTTTAAATAACCACCTAACGGACAACTAATAGAGATGATATTTTGCGGCGGTGCTTCCATAAATCCATTTACTTTTATGGTATTGCCCAACTTACGGCGCTCGGGGCTGCCTATTTCCAATTGAGCATTTTTCAATTGAGCAGCCGTCATTTCGACACGCATCGGCATTGTTTCCGTGCTGGCTTGTGGAGTAGCAACTTCGGGATTGGGCGTACTGCTGCACGCAGTAAAAATTAAGATAAATATACTAAAAAAAGAAAATTTCATATTTTTATAAATTATAAATTGTAAAAGAAAAAGGAATATGGGGCCATACTACTGGACATTTTATAAACCGCAAGGAACAGATCACGTTTACGAAACTTTTTTAGTTTCGTAAACGTCATTTTCCACCATTTCAAAAGTGTGTTTAACTTGTTTTTTTAAAAATGTCCAGTAGTATGATATGGGACTTACACTGAAACCATTTCCTCAATAAACAAAATATTCCAATGCCACTAAGGCTTGGTGGTACTGTTGCAACAGATCGACATACTCCATTCTGATGGCGAAGGCTTGCGTGGCACTGAGCGTCCATTCTACATAATTGATTGCACCGTTTTTCAATTGATTATCAGCAATTTGGAGTGTTTGCACCACCACCGGGTTTGTATTTTGCTCAAAATCATCGAGGGCTGCACGGTATGCAACAACCCTTTGTAATGCGGCACGATAACTGGTTTCTAAGTCGTATTGTGTGGCAGCCACTTGGGCTTGTGCCATATCTTGTTCAATGGTTGCTGCCTGTACCCGCGCATGGGTTGCTTTTTTGAATACCGGCAAACTTATGCCAGCCTGAACACTCAAAAACTGGGGCGCAAGGCCATAATTGCGCTCCGAACCACGAATCACCTGTGGCCCACGAATTGATTGTAAATTTAATCCCAATCGATACTCCGGTAATAGCGCATTTTTCACAACAGCAGTCTGGCGTTCTGCAACGGACAAGCGCATTTGAGCCGCATGGAGCATAGCGTGGTTTTGTAAAAGGGCTGCTGTATCTAAGGCCGGAGGAAACGTCAAAGCCAATGGAATTACGTTTTCCCGAACACCCAACAGGCGTTGAAAATGGAGGAGTAACGCTTGCTGCTCCGTTTCCAATAACTGAACCTGACGGCTGGTTTGGCTTTTGAGTAAATCTGCATTTGCTTTCTCGAGTGCGTTACTTTCACCTGCTTTCAGGCGTGATGCGGCACGCTGTGCGGCTGCACCAAATAGGCTATCCGCCCACAGTAGTACGCGTTCCTTTTCGCGCAACGAAATAATTTCAGTATATATTTTTTTGACTTGAAACGATACATCATGTTGTTGCAATGCCAAATCAGCGGCACTCAACGTGGTATTTTGGGCAAGCAAAACAGCCTTACTTTTGGTCAATTTCCCGGCACCGAACGCCTGTGTTGCGCCTATCCGAGTATCTAAATAAGCGGTATTAATTTGCCCACTTTCCAAGTTGAAATCTGTTTTTGGAAGATCTTTGGCAGTCCGTTCCAATGCTTGGTTACGCATAATATCCAACTGATATGGCCGCAATGCAAGGTTGTTCTGCAATGCCGAATCTATTGCTGCTTGTAATGTAATTGGCGTTTGTGCTACTACCATTTGACCACCCAAACAAGCGGTAACGAGCAATATTATCGCCGTTGTTGGAGTTTTTTTTGCTTTTTTATGAAAGAAAACATATAAAACTGGCAATAAAAACAAAGTTAACAAGGTAGCCGAGATTAAGCCGCCAATCACAACCGTAGCCAAAGGCCGTTGTACTTCCGCCCCTGCACCGTGGCTAAATGCCATCGGTAAAAACCCCAATGATGCCACCGAAGCAGTCATCAAAACAGGACGCAACCTGATCTTGGTGCCTTGCAATACCACCCGACGTAAATCGGTCATACCCTCTTGTCGCAATCGGTTGAATTCCGTGACCAATACAATTCCGTTCAACACAGCCACACCGAACAATGCAATAAATCCAATACCCGCCGAAATAGAAAATGGCATACCCCGCAAAGCCAAAGCGATCACGCCGCCCACGGCCGAAAGCGGAATAGCAGAATAAATCAGTAACCCTTGCGGAATAGACCCAAATGCGAAATACAGCATCAGGAAAATAAGCAATAAGGACACTGGAACGGCCAATCCCAAACGCGCCTTAGCCGCCTGTAAATTCTCAAAACTTCCGCCATATTTAACAGAATAACCTACTGGAAACTTTACTTGAGCCTCCACTTTGGCACGTACTTCATCTACAACACTTTGTACATCGCGCCCACGAACGTTGAAGCCCATGATAATACGCCGTTGTGCATTTTCCCGCTGAATTTGGTTAGGACCTTCAATAATGTCAACTTCTGCCACCAACTGGAGCGGAATTTGTAGTCCCATCGGAGTGGCAATAAGTAAATTTTGCACATCGGAGAGATCGCGGCGATCTTTTTGACCCAAGCGTACTACTAGATCGAAACGTTTTTCCTCTTCAAATACTTGACCAGCCACCGCACCTGCAAAAGCGGCATTAATGGTTTGGTTAACCGTCTCTACACTCAATCCGTATTGCGCCAAAGCCGCCCGTTTTGGTCGAATTGTGATTTGGGGCATACCTGTTACTGCTTCTACATAACGTTCGGTGGCACCGTTCACCTGCCCTACCAGGTCATTAAATTGGGTGGCCAAACGCGCCAATGTATCTAAGTTTTCTCCAAAAATTTTACAAACCACATCCTGTTTAGCACCCGTCATAAGTTCGTTAAATCGCATTTGCACCGGGTATTGAAACCCTGCTGTGACACCGGGAACATCTTGCAGTGCCTTGCTCATTTTTTCTGCCAATTCATCAAAAGTGCGTGCTGATGTCCATTCTTTTTTATCTTTCAAGATGATCATCATATCGCTGGCCTCAATGGGCATTGGGTCGGTTGGTATTTCACCGCTGCCTATTTTGGTGACTACTTTTTCGACTTCAGGAAAGCGTTCGAGCAAAATTTTGGCCGTTTGTTGCGTGCTTGCAATGGTCGTATTGAGGTTGCTTCCCATTAAAACCCGCGTATCCACGGCAAAATCGCCTTCTTCCAATGCTGGGATAAACTCGCCACCTAAAGTAGAAAGCAATAAAATAGCAGCAATAAATGCGGTAATAGCAGCCGAAATGGCTATTTTGGGGAATTGTAGTACGTATTGTAAGCCATTTTGAAAACTACGTTCAACACGCCCCATGATACGATCGGAAATGGACGGCTGTAAAGCAGTTTTTTTACTCAATGCCAAACTCGCTACTGCTGGAATATACGTCAGCGAAAGCACAAAAGCACCCAGCAATGCAAAAGCAACGGTTTGCGCCATGGGTTTAAACATTTTTCCCTCAATCCCTTGCAATGCAAAAATGGGTAGATACACAACCAAGATGATGATTTGTCCAAATACGGCAGCATTCATCATTTTAGAGGCCGAATGCTCCACCTGATGATCCATTTCCTGCTGAGTCAGCCTATTGGTATGTGTCAATGTTTTGGAATGCGATAATTGGTGCATTACAGCCTCCACAATAATCACGGCACCATCTACGATCAATCCGAAATCTAAAGCACCTAAACTCATCAAATTTCCGCTTACTTTGAACATATTCATCAAAATAACAGCAAATAACATGGCTAAAGGAATAACCGAGGCCACCACCAAACCCGCTCGTAAATTACCCAAAAACAGCACCAAAACCAGCACCACAATCAGCGCACCTTCCATTAAATTGGTTTCTACCGTACCGATAGCATTGTTTACCATCTTTGTTCGGTCTAAAAACGCTTCAATAACAACGCCTTCTGGTAGCATTTTTTGAATTTCCTCAATCCGCTCTTTGACGCGTTTAATCACTGCCGAAGAATTTTCACCCTTTAGCATCATCACGACGGCACCTGCGGTTTCGCCTTCGTCATTATAGCACAATGCGCCATAACGAGTGGCAGTACCAAAACCTACTGTAGCTACATCGCTGATCTTGATGGGTATGCCGGCAGGGGTCGTTTTGACCACCATTTGCTCAATATCTGATATTTTTGTAGCCAAACCTTCACTTCTGATAAACAGCACAGTAGGGCCTTTTTCGATATAGGCACCACCTGCATTTTGATTGTTAGCAGCAAGGGCTTGGAATACATCGGCAATAGTAAGTCCATAGGATTTTAATCGTTCTGGATTTACACCTACTTCATACTGTTTGAGTTGCCCTCCAAAAGTACTTACATCCGCTACTCCGGGAACACCGAGCAGTTGGCGGCGCACAATCCAATCTTGCATCGTACGCAATTCGACGGGCGAATATTTACCTTCAAACCCCTTTTTGTGTCGGATAACATATTGATAGATTTCGCCTAATCCAGTAGTTACCGGAGCCATTCCCGGCGTTCCTAAGCCCGGTGACAATTCTGATTGTACGTTTTGAAGTCGTTCGCTCACCTGTTGGCGCGCCCAATAAACATCGGTTTCGTCGTTAAAAACAATCGTAACCACACTCAAGCCAAAACGAGAAAAACTACGAATTTCTTTAAGACCTGGAATATTGCTGTTGGCCTGCTCAATCGGGAATGTAATAAAACGCTCCACATCAGGTGCGCCCAAAGCAGGTGATACAGTAATGACTTGTACTTGATTATCTGTGATATCGGGGACAGCATCAATGGGTAATTGAGTGAGCTGATAAACCCCGTATGCGATCAGTGCTGCGGTAAAAAGCAGAACAATCAGCTTGTTTTTTATTGAAAAATGAATAATTCCTTGTAACATAACCTGTTGGTTGACGTGTAACATGGTATCTGTTGCGGATAGCAACTATAGCCAAATGAGCCATTTTGAAACGCCTTTGCGCTGATTCAAATGTATCGATACACGAAAAATGAAATAAAATAACCAATTACGCCGAGCAGGACGCTTCAGACGGAAATATAACCTTTAGAAGGTTAAACGCATTAATTATGCAAGCGGTGGGCGGAAAACACCTGACAAAGGCGCAGAAAGGCGCAAAAATTCGTCAGAAACAAGCATGCGATCCTGTTTGGAAGGCTTAACTATAAAATGAGGCAAATCAATTTGAGGCGGAACTGGAATAGTTGTCTCCGCTAATACGCCGTGCGAACAATGCATTGGTAATTGCGCATGACGGCCATCAGATTGCGCATGACTTGTATTGGAATAGTGCAACCAAAGAAAATGGGCAAATGATAACTCCGGTGATTCTTCTTGATGTGTTTTATAGTGCTCGATCAGGATGGGCATACGCAACAATTCAGCAATCAGGTTGTGGCCTGTTGCAAATTGTAAAACGAGTATCCAAATGATGAGTTTTTTCACGGTACAAAGGTAATGTATTTTTTCTCGTTCAGCGTATTTTTTAATAATTGATACCTGATCTAAATAAGTGGGAAGATTTTCAACAATATATGTTTTGTGCTGTTTTTTTAATCTGTACAATAATAATTTAAAAATAAAATGACAAACCAAAATACGGGCTGGAATTTTGATAATAGCTACGCAAAACTGCACAGCAAATTATTTACTTTTGCCCAGCCCGATCCGGTGCGCGCGCCCAATACGCTTTTGTTCAATTACAAATTGGCTACATCAATTGGGCTAAAAATAGATCCCGCCACCGAGGCTGCTATCGCTCATATATTATCGGGCAATGAACTTCTTGAGGGTAGCGAACCTTTGGCGCAAGCTTATGCTGGTCATCAATTTGGCCATTTCGCTATGTTGGGCGACGGCAGGGCGATACTTCTTGGCGAACATATCACGCCTGAGAATACCCGACTCGATATACAGTTGAAAGGGCCTGGCGCAACGCCTTATTCTCGTAGGGGCGATGGGAGGGCTACACTTCGATCTATGTTACGGGAATACCTTATCAGTGAAGCGATGTACGGCTTGGGCATTCCAACCTCCAGGAGTTTGGCGGTGGTTACTTCTGGCGAACCGGTGTATCGGGAGGAGGTACACGAGGGTGCTATCTTGACGAGGATCGCTTCGAGCCATATCAGGGTGGGTACTTTTGAATATATCCATCAGTTTTTTGGGCAAAGAGGATCTTGAAGCATATACGCAATATGTTATTGAAAGGCATTATCCAGACCTGAAAACATCGCAAAACCCCGCTTTTGATCTATTTAAGGCCGTGATGGATCGGCAAATTGATCTTATCGTGCATTGGATGCGGGTGGGGTTTATTCACGGCGTAATGAATACCGATAATATGTCTATCGCTGGAGAAACGTTTGATTATGGGCCTTGTGCGTTTATGAATGCGTATAATCCGGCAACGGTATTTAGTGCGATTGATGCGAACGGGCGTTATGCATTCGGGAATCAACCCAAAATTGCACAATGGAATCTTGCCTGCCTTGCTAGTGCTTTGCTGTCGGTTATTCATACCGATCATGCCGAAGCCGTTAAGATGGCACAAGCTGTTTTGAATGACTTTCCTGTTATTTATGAGCAAAAATGGAGTAGAATGATGGGGCAAAAACTTGGTTTTAATGATGGAGCGGATAATGTTGCCGTTCAGGAATTGGTTCAGGAACTTTTGCAATGGATGGCGAAAAATGGAGCGGATTATACAAATACGTTTTTAATGCTTCAATCGGATGCACAAAATTGGGAGGGTATTTATGGAGAAGCGCCTTTTTTAACGTGGTATGCTCGACTGCAATTTTTATGGAAAGAATTGGGGATTGATAAAGATGATGCATTGCGCTTGATGCAACGGAATAACCCTGCTTTTATTCCTCGTAACCATTTGGTAGAACAGGCCTTGGATGAGGTATGCCTGTCTCGTAATTTTACTTTGTTTGATCAAATGCTGGAGGTGGCGGGTAATCCTTATGTGGGGAATACATCGTTGAGTGCCTTGCAGGTGCCGCCTGATACTGGGGATCGGTGGTACAAAACGTATTGTGGTACGTAGCCATAGGGTTGCACCCTATGCTGGATATGTCGCCCCTTTGGGGCTTTTTGGGGCTTTTTGGGGCTTTTTGGGGCTTTGAAAAATGATCGTTGTAGATCGAAGAAAGCCCGTACCTTTGTGGCCTTTTTGAAGATTATTGATTTAGAATATGGTTTGTTTAACACGAATAGAGCGGTTCAATGCCGCACATAAACTTTGGGTGGACGAATGGACACCTGAACAGAATTTAGAAAAATTTGGCAAATGCTCCAACCACAATTGGCATGGCCATAATTATACTTTGCATGTCACTGTAAAAGGTCATCCCGATCCTGTTACTGGTTTTGTGGTGAATGCTAAAGATTTGAGTGTCGTTATTAAAAGGGAGGTGACGGATCACCTCGATCATCGCAATTTGAACCTTGATGTGCCTTTTTTCCCAAAACACTTGCAACCGACCTCCGAAAATATTGTTAAAGTAATATGGGAACGACTCTACGACCACGTTACGGATCTTGGGGGGCAATTGTTCCGTATCACACTTTGGGAAACCGAGAATATCTACGTGGAATACTACGGAGAATAATTTATTATGGCTTATAAAAAAATAGATCAATACGATCAGCATACCACCGATCTACTCAAGATGCGTTATAACGATATTTTAAATGGCATTGGGGAAGACGTTGATCGAGAAGGTTTACTCAAAACGCCCGAACGGGCCTCTAAAGCCATACAGTTTCTCACCCAAGGCTATGATCAAGATGCGGCTCAAATCCTGCAATCGGCCATGTTTAAGGAAGATTATAGCGAAATGGTGATTGTGAAGGATATCGAATTGTATTCCTTGTGCGAACACCATTTGTTGCCGTTTTTTGGCAAGGCTCATGTGGCCTATATCCCGAATGGGCATATTGTCGGATTGAGTAAGATTCCGCGCGTGGTGGACGTATTTGCGCGTCGTTTGCAAGTGCAAGAACGCCTTACGATCGAAATTCGAGATGTGATACAGCACACCTTGAACCCGCTGGGTGTAGCCGTGGTGATCGAAGCATCGCACCTGTGCATGATGATGCGCGGGATACAAAAACAAAATAGCAAGACCATTACTTCGGCGTTTACAGGCGTTTTTCAAGAGGATGTCCGTACAAGGACTGAATTTTTACATTTAATTAATTCGTAAGTATAAAGCCGTAAAATATGGATTTTTTCTTTGCCACTATTTTTTCCCTTTTCTCCATCGTGGATCCGCCTGGAGCCGTGCCTGTGTATGTGGCACTCACCAGTGGCCGACCACGTGAGGAACGGAACAAGATTGCACTCAAAACGAGCCTTTATTTCTTGTTGATTCTGGTTAGTTTTTTCTTGGCGGGTAACTATATTTTGAGTTTTTTTGGCCTTACCCTGCATGCTTTACGTATTGCAGGCGGTATAGCATTGCTTATTAATGGCTTTGCGCTCATGTCGGGCGATTTCGCAAACAAGAGTGGTTATGATAAAACAGTGGAGCAGGAGACTCAAACTCGCAACGATATTGCTTTTTCGCCCATGGCTATGCCTATGCTCTCGGGGCCTGGGTCTATTTCATATCTAATTGCACAATTCAACCACCATAGTAGTATAACCGAAAGATTAACCATTATGGCATCTATCTTGGCTGTGGCTGTCATGGTTTGGGGTATTTTACGCCTTGCGCCGTTTCTATTCCGAGTATTTGGTACAGGTGGCCTCAATGCTATTGCCCGTATAATGGGCTTTATTGTTATTGCTATTGGGGTACAGTTTATTGTAGATGGTGTGGTGCATTTAGTAATGGAAACCAAATAGTTATGCAATTATTGAGGGAACGTTTCGTGACACATCTCCGTGTCCAAAAATGGGAAAACATTGTGCAAGAAGGGGTTGTACTAGCGGTGAGTGGCGGACTGGATTCAATGGTTTTGTTACATTTGCTGTTGAGCATTCGAGCCAAAGTAACCGTAGCGCATTGTAATTTCCAACTGCGTGGTGCTGCATCCGACGGAGATGCGTTGTTCGTTGAACAAATATGCACCACCGCTGGCATCCCTTTTTATGCCCAATCATTCGAGACCAAGACTTATGCGGATCAAAACGGCTTATCCACCCAAATGGCCGCCCGCCAATTGCGGTATAATTGGTTCGAAACAATACTCGAAAAAACCGAAATCCATTACCTACTGACGGCCCACCACGCCAATGACAATACAGAAACCATACTGATTAACCTCCTGCGTGGTACGGGCATCAAAGGGCTATCGGGCATTCCACCTGAATACGCATTGCGCAACGGTCACTTTCAGGTTTTGCGCCCATTATTGCCGTTTTCACGCGCCGAATTAGCCATTTATGCACAAGAAAACGGTATCCAATGGCGGGAAGACAGTAGTAATGAAACCGACGATTATCTGCGCAATTTTCTGCGCCACCAAGTAGTACCCAAATTGGAAACAGCACAACCCGCACTGTTACAAACCATGCACCGCTCGGCGCAATATATCCGCGACACGGACAAAAACTATCAGTATCTACTGACCCAACACCTCAAATTCCAAGCCGTTGAAAACCAATCCTTTATTATTGATCTAGCCTCTATTAAGGCACTCCCAAGTCCTGCTGCTGCCCTGCGTGAATTATTGCGCTCCTACCAATTTACAAGCGAACAGGCGCGACAGATAGCCGATAACCTCGATCAAGTAGGTATGGATATGTATTCTGAAACACAGGCCCGACTATTGATTGATCGCAAACATTTGGTACTTACCTTGAACGGAACGACCGTAGCAGCAGATATACGCATTTCAGCCGATGATCTGATGGTGAAAATACCCAATTTTGGTCGCTTATTTTTTACAGAGACCAGTTTGCAGCCGCCGTACCCCGATGGCAATTCCGCTATTTTAATTGATCGGGCTTCGCTACAGTTTCCATTATTACTCCGTACATGGCTACCCGGAGATACTTTTCAGCCATTTGGGATGCACGGGCAACACCAGAAAGTACAGGATTTTTTGACCAATCAAAAAGTATCTAGGTTAGACAAAGAACAAGTACGCATACTCCTAAATGGCGACGGAACACCTATTTGGATACTGGGTTGGCGTTTGGATGAACGATTTAGAGTGACTAATCCCGACAAAAATGGCTTAAAAATTACTTTAATTCGCTAAAATTAATATTCACTTGTTAATAATTCGCCAATATCACTATCTTTGCGGCCAATTTTCTAGGGAATAGATACAAAACACGCCGATGTATTTTGTTGAGTAAAATTAAAGTATTCCCAATAACTCAAACACTTAATCAATTATGGAAGAACCTAAAGTACGTTACAGTGACACCGAATTACAAGAGTTTAAGGAGTTGGTAGAGAAAAAAATGGAGGTTGCGCGCGAAGAATTAGCCTTTACACAAGGCCAAATAGCAGAAATGAGCGACTCCAGCGCACACCAACAAAACGGCGATATGTACGATGATTCCAGTGCACACACCGATTTGGAATTTAAACAACGAATGGCTGCCCGTCAGGTTAAGTTTATCGAAGACCTACAAAAAGCCTTATACCGCATTCAGAACAGAACCTATGGTGTATGTATCGTAACTGGCAATTTGATCCCAAAGGAACGACTACGCGCAGTGCCACACGCCACAAAATCGGTAGATGGTAAAATGATTGCTCAAAAGAACCAACCACAAGTAGGTGGCTCCACGGCCAGCGATAATGTGGACATCGATCCATTTGGTACTGAAGACAAGCGACCTACAGGTAAAGCGGTTGGAGACCAAGTTAGAATGGGATCAAATGTACGACCTTCTACGAACCGCTCAGAAGAATGGGAAGTCGATAATGAAACCATGGAGGACGCTGGTTACAGGACAACTCCAAGCGACGAAGACGATCACTAGATTGGTATTACAATCCCCCCAAAGGAATACGCACTTGTGGCTGCCACTCCTCATTACCCCAGTTCATTTGCTCTAAATTATTGAAATTCAATTTGTAGTCAAATTGAGAGGGTGTATGGTGTACATAGCCGGAATAGTAAAATTCTTTACCCATTTGCTGTGCTATTTCTAACTCAAGCAGCATGGTGAAAGCGCCAAGGCTATGCTTGTTGTAATCGGGATCGAAAAAACAGTACGTGCCACAAAAGGAATTTGAACCGATATGAAAATAACTACAAGCGATCAACTTATTTCCATCATACACCTCAATTTCGTAACCCGGTACAGGAATATCACCCGAATCCTCGGTGATAAACGTACTCAAATGCGTATAATGATTGCCAAACCTGAAACGGTTACAATGTTTCAAAAACAAATCATTCTTTTCTTTGGTCAGTGCTATTTTTTGTACTTTGTACTGAAAATCGGCTTTATGTGTTTTCAAAATCTTCCGTTGGCTTTTTGAAAACGCAAAACCATTCATTTTAATCCTAAGCGGTATGGTAATCACCACCTCGTCGTTATACACCACAGCACTATGCCGTAGGATGACATACCCCAATATTCTCCAGCCTTTTTCCATAAATTGATCGAATACCTCCGGGCTCATTGGCTCTAAAGGTATTCGATCATGGATGATCTCTATTTCCATGCGGCAAAGATACAAAGCATTCATCTAATCTTTGCTATATGCAAGATTTTTCAATTGTTATAAAGCTATATTTTTCAAAAATTCTGCCTTTACACTTTCCTGCAAAAACTGACCACCATAATAAGAAGTCACTGTAGCCGAGGATTCATCTTTTATGCCCCGCGATGATACACAAAGGTGCTTTGCATCGATCAAAACCGCCACATCATCAGTACCAAGTATTTTTCTCAACTCCTTTGCAATCTGCATTGTAAGGCGCTCCTGTACCTGCGGGCGTTTGGCAAAATGCTGTACAATCCGGTTTAGTTTTGACAGCCCAATCACCTTACCATTGGAAATATAAGCCACATGCGCTTTGCCCATAATCGGTACAAAATGATGCTCACAATTGGAGTAAAAACTAATATTTTTCTCCACCAACATGCCATTATATTGGTATTTATTGTCGAAAAGTGCTATTTTAGGTGCATTTGCGGGATTTAGTCCCGAGAAAATCTCGTCGATATACATTTTGGCTACACGTTTAGGTGTGCCTTTCAGTGAATCGTCGGTCAAATCCAGACCCAGTGTTTCCATAATTTGGCGGAAATGAAATTCAATTTTTGCTTTTTTCTCCTCATCGCTCATCGCAAAAGCATCCGGGCGCATAGGCGTATCTACGCTAGTGCTGATATGCTCGTCGCCAATCTCTTCATCGGTAAAAGTGATGACATTATCCATCTCATCCAGGGTACTCAACAAAGTTTCGTTCAGTCTCATATAATCTAATTTTTAAATCTAGTGTTTGATTAAGTTTTGTGCGTAATTTCTGATGAATCACCATCGCGATATTTTCGGCGGATGGGTTCAAGTCTTTAAATTCTTCGGTGTCTAAATTAAGGTTTTTGTGGTCAAATGGATCCAATACTTCTGATTTAATCAAATCCGATAACAATTTCATATCCATCACATAACCAGTTTCTGGGTCTATTTCGCCAATTACCTGTACGATAAGATCGTAATTGTGGCCGTGATAATTGAAGTTATTACATTTACCATATACTCGTTCATTTTTTTCGTCCGACCAATTGGGATTGTTCAGCCGATGCGCTGCATTAAAGTGCTCCTTTCGAAACACAGATACTCTTTGTGCCGACATAATTTATGCAATGTTTACTAGCGTTTAGAGATAAAACTTACCTGCACTGTTTTGTGCGCATTAAAAGTCTATCGTGAAAAAATGCTGCTTATTTAAAAAGCCAGCCTGAAAAATGGCATGCTTGTAACTGAATGATGTACAATGATTGTACGTTGTTGATCAGTAATTTTTAATATTTTTGTGACGTGTGTTTACGGGTTAGTAACAAGTGCATCTACTGCACTTTTTATTGAATTGTTACAATTTTGTTTAAACATTGTCACGTTTTAAAAGGAAAAGATTAAACAGAATAAACAGAAAAAGGTTCGTTGAATAGGGATATTTTTTTGTAAAGACTCCAATGGAATATTTCAAATGCTAGTTGGAGACCATAAAAATAATGAATACCTGCTGCTAGGAACAGGTATTCATTATTTTGATTTAATAAACAAAAATCGAATAGAAATTGTTTTTTGAAACGGAATGTTTTTTTTTGGGGCTTTGTGGAGTGATAACTGCTTAATGCTGAATAACCAACTTATTGGTCTGTCGCTGCCCATCCGCAGCGGTAAATACGGCATAATAGACTCCATTTGCCCAAGCACCTGTGCGTATAGTCGCGTTACGTCCGTCTAGTTTTTCAACTAAAATTACTCGGCCTGTTATGTCTGTTACGGTTAAAGTACCCGAAATTGGAGTATCGGAATATTGGATTTGTAATAGATCATTGGCTGGATTGGGGGTAAAGCGCAACGCAGAACCGCTCCCACCCAAAGGCGTTTTTACCCCCGATACCAACCCGATACTATCACAATACCCAGCCGTAGCAGCACCCAACCGAAAGTACGGAAAATTAGGAAGGCTCACCCCTGAAAGATTGGGCAACTCAATGCCGTGCTGTACTAGGCCACAATTGGCCGCAGACTCATTAGGCGTGTTGATAACGTGCAAAAAACGAGATTCACTCGTACAACACATATAAATACGCCCATCAGGTCCTAATTGCTGCTGGTACATAGTGGTAGCGTAAAAATCCACAAAACCATCGTATTCTGCTACCAATACCTTACTCGCTGCAATATCCGGCGCTTGCATATCCAATTGGTAAAGATTGTACGTGCCACTGGCATAGAGGTACCTGCTATTGGGTGAAAAAGCCACTCCACAGCCCCACCAGTTTTGTTCATCTATCTCCATCTCCAAATGCAGCGGCGCGAACAATAGACCCCGACAACGGTCGAACCTAAAAATATCCAGTTCGTTGAATGCATCGAAACGGGCATAAAACTGGCCATCCGGAGAAAAAACAGCCTGCCCGAACTGACCGACTAAGTCTGTCACCTTTCCTATATTTTCCTGCACATGACTAAGGTGTACGCCTGTGCTATCCAGTAAGAACATATATACATCGTTGCTGCCTGCTTCGTTGAGCGGAATCCACCAATCCGCGCCATTGGCGTGGCGGCAAGCGGTGAGTTTGCCAAAACTAAACCGCCTAGAAGCAATGATTTCGTTTTTTTGAATAACCGCCCCCAAGCCTCCTTCCAATGCCATATCAATATTGGTAGCCCTCAGTTCTGTAATGGCCAGGTCATCTGGTGACAGCAGATCTGCAAAAGCGTGCAATAGCACATATTTATGTGCAGATCCGGGTAAGGGCAAAATAAGGGTACTTTGAGCAACGGCATAGGCATTCCCATTACACCAACTTTGATATCCATAGCCACCTATATTGATCTCGTCTCCGTTCTGCATCAATGCGTGCTGCTTGTCTTGTACAGAACAGCCATTGGTATAGAACAACAATTGTCCACTACTATCGCATATATTGGCACGGCATTTTCTCAAACTAATAGCGGGTATTTCTATCTCCGTGGCCACGGGCGGGTCGGTACTAAAATCGAAATACATCAGCCCCCTATACCAATCTAAAGTGCCACCATAAGCACCCAGCATCCAAATTTGATCTGCTTTGTCTTGTGCGGGGAGGTAGGAGGGTGGAGCAAGCGCTGTTATGATGAGGAGGAGTATATATAATTTGTGGAGGAGGCGCATAGTGTAATGTGTTGTAGCAATATACGGTGCTACTATTGTAGAAACCAATAGTAGCACCGCTATGCTTTTTTGTAAGAAATTACTTATTAATGTTGAATAACCACTTTATTGGTTTGTCGCTGCCCGTCTGCAGCGGTAAATACGGCATAATAGACTCCATTTGCCCATGCACCTGTTTGTATAGTCGCATTGCGGCCATCTAGTTTTTCTGCAAAAATTACTCGACCTGTTATGTCTGTTATGGTTAAAGTACCTGAAATTAGCTACCCCAGCCCAGCCACCACCGCCCGAGCCACATTTTGCCCATCCATTGCCGCCGAAATAATCCCACCAGCATAACCCGCGCCTTCGCCGCAAGGATACAGCCCCATTATTTCGACATGCTGGTAAGTCAATGGATCGCGCGGGATACGCACGGGCGAACTGGTGCGACTCTCCGTACCGATTACATTGGCCTCGGCGGTATAATAGCCTTTCATCATTTTCCCAAACTCCGAAAGACCATCGCGGAGGCGTTTATAAACAAATGGCGGTAACAATTCGTATAAAGGTGCAGGAAACAGACCCGGAATATAAGACGACTTGGGCAGACTGGCCGACAATTTGCCACTAATAAAATCGGTGAGGCGGAGGGCAGGTGCTTTTTGAGATCCATCGCCCATTCGGAACATATTGCGTTCTACTTCTGCCTGGAATTCCATGTGCGCAAACACACCATGCTTGGCCCAAGGCAACATATCCTCTGGTTCAATGGCCGTTACTACCCCCGAATTGGCATAAGGCGAATCGCGTCGGCTCATACTCATACCGTTCACTACAATCTCGCCTGGAGCAGTGGCTGCCGGCACCACCAAGCCGCCCGGACACATACAAAAAGAAAATACACCGCGTTCGCGTACTTGACAAACCAAGGAATAACTCGCCGCTGGCAAGTGTTCGCTACGTGGCATTTGTCGGTATTGCACCGCATCCACAATGGGTTGCGGATGCTCCACGCGCACACCCAGCGCGAAGGGTTTTGCTTCTATTTTGATGCCTTTTTCAAAGCAAAGGGTATAAATATCGCGTGCAGAATGCCCCGTGGCCAATATCACCGCATCGGCGCGCCATTCTTTTTGATAGGGTGCTTGCTCGGTGCCAAGGTATTGGGTGACTACGCCTTCCATCCGTTGTTGGTGCAGTATAAAATCGACGACAAATTGGTCGAAATGCACTTCTCCACCGTATTGCTCTATGGTAGCACGGATATTTTGCACCACTTCGGGCAGTTTATTGGAGCCAATATGCGGGTGTGCTTCGGTCAGTATATCGGATTTTGCACCGTGTTCTACCAGCAGTCGCAATGATTTTTGCACCACACCGCGTTTGAGCGATCGCGTGTATAATTTTCCATCGGAATAAGTACCTGCGCCGCCTTCTCCAAAGCAATAATTGGAATGGGGATTTACTTCGCCGTATTGTTGAATCGCTTTGAGGTCGCGCCTGCGCGCACGAGCGTCTTTTCCGCGGTCGAGTACAATCGGTTTTATACCCAGTTCGATCAATTCCAAAGCAGCGAAATAACCCGCCGGCCCTGCACCGACAATAATCACGGTGCCTTTTTTGCCATCTACTGGCCGAAAACCATCCAAAATAGCGGATTCGGGTGTAAATATCTCGCCGTCAACATACACTTCTGTCCGCAGACGATACACCGGATGCTTGCCGCGTGCATCGAGGGAGGCACGCAGTATTTCGGTATGCACAATGGTATCTTGGGCAATACGGAGCGAACGGGCCGCTTGCAGGCGCAGCATCTGTTCATTTTCCCGGTGTTCGGGTGGGAGTACTATTTCGAGTGTATGTGGCAAAAGGGTCGTTCATCTAAAATTACGAACAGCAAAGGTAAATATAAATCTAGTTACCGAGTAAAATAGATCGTTGGGCACCGTGGTAGAATGATAATTAAGTATGAATTTTAAAAACTGTTGCTTAAAACAGGGCGTTGGGCTGTACCTTGCAGTGCGTTTTAAACATACTCGATCTATGGGATGTTTAGTAAGCACTTTAACATTTAAAATTTAGCGTTGAACATTTAACATTAAAATATTTATAAATTTTAAATGTTTATTTTTCTAATTTTAAATGTTCAACGCTCAATTTTAAATGTTAATTTTTTAATGCAAACACCCACAAATTTATTCCCAGACCCTTTTAATATCCCCGAAAAATGGAACCTCCCAAATCGGATGGATCAACGCGAATACCTCATTGGAGGTGAATTACGCACTTGGAATGGCGACCTAAATGACATCGTTTCTCCTATTTATTTGAATATTGACGGTCGTATTGAACCCAAAATAATCGGCAGCACGCCTTTATTGGGCGAAAAAGAGTCTTTGGAAGCCTTAGATGCTGCTGTACTCGCCTATAATAATGGTCGAGGCAATTGGCCTACCATGACATTGGTCGATCGAATTGCACATGTTGAACATTTTTTGGCAGAAATGCGCTTGGTACGCACCGAGGTCGTCCGCTTATTGATGTGGGAAATTGGGAAAAACCTCGCCGACTCCGAAAAAGAGTTTGACCGCACCTGTATCTATATCGAGGATACGATTCGCGAATTGAAAGATTTGAACCGCCGCAGCGCGCGTTTTGAAATGGAAGAAGGCATTATTGCCCAAATTCGACGCGTTCCGATTGGAGTTGCGCTATGCATGGGCCCTTATAATTATCCCTTGAATGAGACCTTTACCACCTTGATTCCGGCGTTGATTATGGGCAATTCGGTGGTATTTAAACCTGCAAAATATGGCGTTTTGTTGATTCAGCCGCTATTAGCAGCCTTTCAAAAATGTTTTCCACCGGGCGTTATCAATATTATTTACGGCAAAGGCCGCGAAACGGTAGGCGCATTGATGGAATCGGGAAAATTGGATTTATTTGCATTTATTGGTACAAGCAAAGGTGCGAATGAAATCAAAAAAATGCACCCAAAACCACATCGTTTGCGTAGTGTATTGGGTTTAGATGCCAAAAATCCAGCCGTCGTACTGGCCGATGCTGACCTTGATTTGGCGGCTGCTGAATGTGTCATGGGTGCTTTGTCGTTCAATGGACAACGTTGTACGGCATTGAAAATACTATTTGTCCATGAATCGGTGGTGGAAGTATTTACCCAAAAACTCCTTGCCGCTATCGAAAAACTAAAACCGGGTATGCCCTGGGATGAAGGTGTAAAACTAACGCCCCTACCCGAGCCTCAAAAGCCTACCTACCTCACCGAACTCGTGCAAGATGCGCAACAACACGGCGCGCAGGTATTGAACGAAGGTGGTGGAACAGTGGATCACTCGTTTTTTTATCCGGCGGTGCTATACCCTGTGAACGAAAAAATGAGGGTTTACCACGAAGAACAATTTGGGCCGGTGGTGCCGATTGTGCCATTTAGCACCATTGATGATCCGATAAATTACGTGGTGAATTCCAATTTTGGCCAACAAATCAGTATTTTTGGTAAAGATGCCGTGGTCGTAGGCGCATTGATTGATAGTTTTGTGAACCAAGTAGGGCGTATCAACCTCAATGCACAAAGTCAACGCGGCCCTGATGCATTCCCTTTCAATGGCCGCAAAGACAGCGCGGAAGGCACGCTAAGTGTAGCGGATGCGTTGCGGGCGTTCTCGATCCGAAGCATGGTGGCTACGAAGGACAAAAGTATCGTACAATCGATATTAAAAGACCATACGTCGGAGTTTTTGACGTTGGATCATATTTTTTGATTGGAGATTGGATTTTCTTTGATTGGAGATTGGATTTTCTTTTTTGATTGGACACGGATTAACACGGATTGGACACGGATTTTCTTTTTTTGATTGGAGATTGGATTTTCTTGTTTTGATTGGAGATTGGATTTCTTTTTTTGATTGGACACGGATTAACTCGGATTGGACACGGATTTTCTTTTTTTGATTGTACACGGGTTTTCCTGTTTTTACTCAAAAAATCCGTGTTAATCCGTGTTAATCCGTGTCCAATCCGTGTCCAATCCGTGTTAATCCGTGTCCAATCCGTATCCAATCCGTATGTAAAATATCATCGGTTTTCAATAAAAAGTTCGTTAAAAGTCGTCAAAGAATCCAGTTTTCGAACAAATCGTAGATCTGAGGCTTCCCCGATCACTATTTCGGCAGTCGTATAAACAATATTACCATCGGTGACATGCCCACCGATGGTTTTTCCTGTGCCATCGCTGATCGAGGCATGCAGGTGTACGCCGTGACTGGCGCTCAATGTCCCCACCAAAGAAACAATTTCAAATTTGTCGTCCCAAGTGGTGCTACTCGGCTGGTTAGCGAGCCGGAGCGTTGCTTTTTTCAAACTGCCCACACAAGTAATAATATAACCTGCTTGTAAGTCATTGGCTTTTGCAAAATTGACGATCTCTTGTTTGAGGTCTTGACCCGGCAGCAAACGCAAAGCGTAAACGCGGTTATTCATGGTGTTTTTAGTGGTCATACACGATGATAAAAGTATGATAATGAGTAAATTAAGAATTTTCATATTAGAGTTAAAGTGATTTTAACTGTGGCATGCACCCTGTTGTTCAATGGGAAAACGGATGAAACGGATTTAACGGATTAGAGCGGATTTTTTTCAAAATAATCCGTTTAAATCCGTTTAAATCCGGGTAATCCGTTTCATCCGTTTATCTATCCTGTCTTAGTTTTGATACACATGCACCCTGTTGTTCAATTGGAAAACGGATGAAACGGATTTAACGGATTAGAGCGGATTTTTTCAAAATAAGTACTTGGACATAATAAATTATCATTTTGTACTTGGTCTTTTCCGCCTATACTTCCCCCTTTTTTTCGTTAGATAGCGCTGCTATCTGCCTCAAAAATGGCTCGTCTAGCCGAAAAATACCTGCGTTCATACCTGCAATTAATTATGTCCAAGTACTTAGAATTGGATAACTGGATGTAAATCACTTACGCAATAATTTTTTGCAAATACAAAAAAAATATCTTGTAGGGTGAAAAATCACCTTACTTTTGCGCCATGTATATTTTGCTCATCTCCATTGTTATTGGGCTATTTGTAGCCATGTTGTTCGTTAATCTCTATTTTAGGGCTAAGGTACTCCGTGCTTATGGTGTATTGGAACGCAACAAAGTAGAATTTGGTGCGGCACATTTATTTAGTCGGAAAAAAATGGAGGACGAAATTTTGCCCCGTTATCCCAATCTCCAAAAAGAAATTCTAACATTTGTGGATTATATCCATAAATCTATACGAATGGCATCTGTTTTGGTGGCTTTGATCACCGCTTTTGGTGCTATTCTGATGTGGTACCGCAATTCGATCAATTAAGGTCTTTTATCCAATACCAATCAAATTCAATTGCAACAATGTATCCGACGCATTTTCCGTGGAAAATAATGGAATTTTGCTTCCGATTAGCAGCATTTGTGGGCATGGATACTTTTTTAATGTGGCTCAATAGGATCATAAAACCTGCCACACGATCACTTTCTGTCCGTGAAAAACGATTGGCCCAAAGTATTTTTGGTGATAGTATCAACCTGGAAAAAGTACGCATAGACGAAACCTCCCGCATTGCTTGCAAACCTTTGCGATTGGCGTATGTCGGGTTCAATGTTATTAATTGTTGGGGGCCACTATCAGATGCACACTTGATCCATGAATTAGTACATGTTTGGCAATATCAAACCTTTGGAGTAGTGTATATTCCACGTGCTTTATGGGCGCAAAACACCGAAAAAGGCTATGATTATGGTGGTATTCGTGTTATCCTCAAAAAAGACACACCCAAGTTTACAACATTTAATTACGAACAACAAGGCGATATTGTGGCTGATTATTTCCGACTAAAAACGGGGCAAATACCACAATGGTGTCCACCTGACAAACGATTATTACCTTATTTCGAAGCCATTTTAAACCCTTATTTTGCGCGGGATGATGCTTAATATTAAGGGACAGGAGGCGATTTCAAAAACACATCTGGCCACTCGGCCACCACAATAATCGGCACTTTTTGTACCGGATGCAGCAGTTCCATTGAACGGCAATGTAGCGCAATACGTGCATCGGGTAGGGGAGCGGTAGCACCATATTTTACATCACCTACAATAATACAACCTATTTTGGCCAATTGTACCCGTATTTGGTGCGGACGACCCGTAATTGGGTCAATATTCAAAAAAGTACCTTTAGCCGTTTTTTTCCAAATAGAATACTCCAAAATACTTTCCTTTGCATTTGGTTTGGGCGTATCATAAGCGGTTACCTTGTTTTTGGCTTCGTCTTTGATCAAAAAATGCTTCAATGTAGCATGTTCCAAATAAGGTGCTTGCTCCACAATGGCCACATATTTTTTTTTCACCTCGCGCGTGCGAAACATTTCAGTCAGCCGTCCCAACGCCTTATCTGTGCGGGCAAATAGCACCGCACCGCTCACAGGGCGATCTATTCGATGCACCGGATGCAAATAAACTGCCCCCGGTTTGTCGTATTTTTCTTTCAAATACGCTTTGCCCCAGTCGGTCAGTGTGCGGTCTCCTGTTTTATCGCCTTGAACCAACCAGCCCGCTGGTTTGTTGATAGCGAGTAAATGGTTGTCTTCGTAAATTACTGTTGGCTCCATGGCACAAATGTACACAAAAATCAAGACTTAACCCCATGCGCATTACGCTCGGATATTCCCCCTGCCCAAACGATACCTTTATTTTTGGTGCTTTAGCCAATGGCTTGATCGATACACAAGGCATTGATTTTGAAATTGTTATGGACGATGTAGAAGCACTCAATAAAATGGCTTTTGCAGGTGTATTAGATGTGACAAAACTCAGTTACCACGCTTTTGCACACCTCACTACTACTTATCGCCTGTTGCAGGCCGGTAGTGCTTTGGGTAATAATTGTGGCCCATTGCTGGTGGCAAAAACACCTTTGGATACTGCTCAAATTGAGCATGCGCGTATTGCTATCCCCGGAAAAATGACCACTGCCAATTTTTTGCTTAGTCTTGCGTATCCTAATGCCATACACAAGGTGGAAACACTTTTTTCTGACATAGAAAATGCGGTATGCGACGGCCATTGCGACGCGGGATTAATCATTCACGAAAACCGTTTTACCTACCAACAAAAAGGACTGGTTAAACTCATTGACCTGGGCGAATATTGGGAAAGCACTACTGGCCTGCCGATTCCTTTGGGCGGTATTGTTATTAAAAAGGAATATCCAGAAGAAGTACAACAACTTGTAAATCAATTAATTAAAGAAAGCGTAACCTTCGCCTACGCGCACACCGATCAGGTAATGCCTTATATACGTACACACGCGCAAGCGATGGAAGACCACGTGATGCAGTCGCACATTGATCTGTATGTCAACGAATATTCGATTGATTTAGGTGGAAAAGGCCGACATGCGGTACAAACCATGTTCAATATGGCTCATGCCAAAGGACTCATTGGGGATTATGATCGCGATTTTATGATTCAACCCTTATCGTCTCTATAATTCGCCAATCACCGAAAGCACGCTAACAACAATTTTATTCCGCTCCACATTTGCTTCGGAACTACTCATCGTGCCCCTCATTTCACTTTTGCGTAAGGTTTCTAGTCGTTCTGACAATCCAAGCACAATGGTTTTTAGATCATCGTCCATTTCTGGAATATCCAAAACCATCATTTTTTTGATGGCATCGGAGGTTTTGGCCCTGCCGACTAAATTGCGTAAATCCTGTTTTATAAGGTCTAATTCTGCGGGCGGAGTACCAGATTTTACGGGCGGCGGCGGCGGCGGTGCTGGCGTGACGATATTTGTTGCTCTTGAAGGTGTTGCTGGATGTACAATTATAGGCTCAGTTGTCTCCGACGGAATATACGACCTCAATGTAAACACAAATTGACCGCCTTTATGTCCTGCGTTTTGGATGGGATTTGCATCGGGCATTTGTGGGTAATTGGAACGAGTGGCCTCTGTTACTTTATCTGCCAAGCGTGCAATATGCAATTTGGGGCGTGTATTGATCTGCAATTCCTCAATAATAGACGATGCAAAAGGACTATTGCTGCCTAGTGCACCATCGCTTACCGTTTCGTCGTGTCTGCCCGAGCAAAATGCCCAACGCGATACCCTTTTTTCGTATTCCTCAGCCAAATCTTCTGCTGCACCTCTTGTACCATCGGCAAAAAACGAACCAGAAAAGCAGGAATCAGAAATCAAAAGAATATGTCGGCATTTAATGGCCGAAATCAATTCCCGGATACGAGAATTGGATAAATATGATGAAATTCTATCTTTTTGCGCATTAAAAGGTACCCAATAACCCATGCCATTATGGTCCAAATGCCCATGACCAGAGTAGTAAATAAGCAAATAATCATGTTCACTCAGTACGGATTCATTGGTCAATTGGTAGAGTTCATCTTCGATATTTTCGCGTGTTGCAGCTGTATTGGTCAGCGTCTTATGGGAACTAAAATCGTATTGTGTCGTCAGAATTTGCACAATATTTTCCATATCCCGCACGGCATTGTTCAGGTGTGTCCAGTTTTGGTATTCGTTGATTCCAATACCTAAAATATGTTTTTTACCCACTATTACAGCATTACTCACTGTATCGGGAATACTGCCAATATCTCGTTTTAATTCATTCATGGTTTGATCGCTTTTTAGCGTTGATAAGTTGGTAAGGAACGCGATTTAATTACGAAAAATTATTAACAAGGCTAGATAATGCATTATTAATTTTATTGCGACCAATCGTTAAATCTCGGGAATCAATGGAGCCATTTTGATCTTCCCGCTCTAACGATTTCCATCGACCCGATAATAAAATGGCGGCATCGCGTTCATTTTCGATAGATGGTATATCGGAGGCAATGATCAATCTAATGCCATCGAGGGTTCTTCCATCCGCAATGAGTGCTAATACTGCATTTTTTAACTGTTTTGGAGTCGTGATAGGGGTGGTAGTTACAGGTTCGGTGCTAACGGGTGTCGTAACAATTGTTACGGGCTGAGTACCGGCACCACCTCTTGTCGGTTGAGCGGTATTAACAGGTACCTCATTGACACCCGGTTTGTAATCCTTCAAGGTAAACACAAATTGGCCACCCATATCACCCGTATCCTGCAATGGACCAAAAGCGGGGAGTTGGTTATAATTGGATCGAGTAATGGTGGTCACTATTTCCGCAATCCTAGAAGTATTAATTTTTCCAAAATTATTCAATTGTAACTCTTGTATCAATGCCTTTGCAAAAGGGCTATTGCCATCACTACCATCGCTCACTTCTTGGTCTTCACGACCCGAGCAGATCGCCCAGCGGGACATACGGCGTTCGTAATCCAAGGCCACCAATTCCTCCCCGCCTCCTCGTGTACGCGTAAACAGTGAACCAGAAAAGCACGAGTCCGAAACCAACAGTACATGGCGGCATTTCATATCTGCTACAATCTCTTTGATCCTTGAATTGGGAAAATAAGACGCAATTTTATCCTTTTGAGCACCTACGGGTACCCAATATCCGCGTTTGTTTTTATCTAAATAACCATGACCAGAATAATAAATGAAGAGGCTATCATCGGGCCCTAGCACATGTTCGTCCGTATAACGATACAGTTCTTCTTCTATCCGGTCGCGTGTGGCCTCCTGATCTTTGATGAGGGTAGATGTCGTAAAATCATACCGATTCATCAATAACGTTGTGATATCTTCCATATCGCGCACGGCATTATTTAATTTTCGCCAATGCGTATATGCGTCAACACCAATGCCTAATATATGTTTTTTGCCCATAGCGGAGTATATAGGAGTGGTGGATTCTTCCTCACCAAAACCAATAGATCTTGTTAAACTCATGTGTATGAAACGGGGTTATTCTAATTTATTAAAAGTTCAAAGCAACAAAAGTCTGTGTTTTATTTTAATTTTAATAATATTTTTTTAGCAAAAAGGTGAAAACCATCGTAATGTTGACTTTCGCGATTTAGGTTGCATTAGTTTTAACAAAAAAAACGCCAATTTGGAAGTTCCAAATTGGCGTTTTTAAAAACAGCAGGATTTGATTAGTTACTACCAATTAACTCCTTTTGTCCTTCATTTTTTAGTTTGTCAAAATTGCTCAAACCGCATTCCAAAAAGTTGCGGTACTCGGCAGCATCTGGTGTATATCCACGTGGTTCGTTCAAGATAGTAGTGCCATCGTGGTGCATGAGTACATACCAAGGTTGCGAATTACGGTTAAAATTATTGATCTGGAAACTCGACCATTTATCACCTACCGTACGGATTTTATCGCCTGTGCCACTATCCAGCAAATAAGCAAATTTGTCGTCGCCAAACAAGCGCGCTTTGTCATCCACATACAGCGAAACCACGATATATTTATTGTGCAAAGGCTCCGAAATGCCCGTTAATGGCCATACCGTTTCTTCCATTTTACGGCAATTGACACAACCATAACCCGTAAAATCGACAAAAAGCGGCTTGTTTTCTTTTTTTGCAATAGCCAATGCCTCATCAAAATCGTGGTAACAATCAATACCATTTGGACAATCCGATGGACGGCTCCAACTGTAGCCCACTGGCGGAGCCAAGCCGCTCAATAGCGATAAAGATTTAAAATTGAATAAGCCATAAGCCAAATACACCGCAAACGCAGCAGATAAACTACCCATTGCTAAACGACCAACCCCCGGGCGGCCTTGAGCACCTTTCCAACCCAAAATACCAAATTGGTACAAAGCCAACAAACCCGCACACAACAACCAAATACCCATAAATAACTCAAACTTGAGCATACCCCAGTGGGATACTAAATCGGCTGTACTCAAAAATTTAAAGGCCAAGGCCAGTTCCACAAAACCCAGTGTCATTTTCACATTGTCCATCCATCCACCAGATTTTGGTAAACTTTTGAGCCAACCCGGAAACATAGCAAACAACGCAAAGGGTAAGGCCAGCGCCAGACCAAAACCCGATAAACCAGCGAATGGGCGAGCAGGCAAAAAGCCCAACAATTCCTGACCGTTATTGGATCGAGCGGTTTCTACCAACAACGAGCCTACCAGTGGCCCCGTGCAGGAAAAAGAAACCAATGCCAACGTAAAAGCCATAAAAAAGATACCTAAAATACCACCTTTACCGGCCATTTGGTCGCTTTTGTTCACCCACGATGCAGGCAATGAAATTTCAAAAAAACCAAAAAAGGAAATTGCAAAAGCAATAAACACTAAGAAAAACAAGAGATTGAACCATAAATTGGTACTCATCTCATTCAATGCCGTAGGGCCCAATGCTTTGGTAATACCTACCCCCAAGGCCACATAAATCAAATAAATGCTCAAACCATAAATAAAAGCATTGCGCAGCCCTGTGGCGCGGTCCTTGGAGCGTTTTACAAAAAAACCAACCGTGACAGGTATCATAGGGAAAATACAAGGCGTAAGTACAGCACCCAAACCAAAGATAAAGCCCCAAAATAAGGTAATCCAAAATGACCCGTCCGCTTCGTTTACATCGGAGGAGCAAGTACCTACAAATTTAGTGGGATCTATGTTGCGCTTACTGGAAAAAGTACCTTTTTGATCGCTATCTCCTGTTGCTGCTGTAGTAGGTGCATTTGGATCTGCCACCGTAGCCGTTGCGCCTGCTCCATCAACTGGGGTAGTTGACGGATTGGGGTCAACTTGTCCAAGTCCGCCAGGTTTTGTTTCTGTATTTGGTGTTGTTTCTGCTGGGGTAGTACCTGGTTTGGGTGTTACCGTAGCAGGTGTAACAGTAATTTTAAAATCGACATCTTTAGGTGGGAGACACATTTCCTCATTACAAGTCATATAAGTGATATACCCTGTAATTGGTTTGGAATAATCGCTTATTTTCACATGTTGGGTAAAAATAGCGGTATGTTTAAACTTGGTAAGATTCATATCGAACACCTTATCAAATTTAGTAAAACGATCGCCACTTTCTTTGGCTTCGCCCACAATTTTGTAGTGGGTGCCATCTTTAAAGGTAAAAGAAGTAGGAATTGGCCCCATATCGCTTTCCAGTTTTTGGGAATAGGTGTACCAACCATCATCAATGGTACCGGTAAAAATCAAATCAGCCTCGCCATTACCAGCGTCTTTGCTGGTAAATGACCATTTAATAGGGTTTTGGGCAAAAGACAAACTTGCTGCCTGAGTCAGACTAAAAAGCAGCATAAATAAGCGCAGACAAAATTTCATATTGACTATAATTTTTAAAACTGGGTACAAAGAAACATCGTTTTCTGTTTACGTTGCATGAACAAGATGGATTTATGTTATTTTTAACCAATAAACAAGGTTGAATGAGGCTGTTTTATTTCTTAACAACGATTTTGAAATCAACATCTTTGGGCGGGAGGCACATTTCTGCATTACATGTCATATAGGAGACATATCCCGTAATGGGTTTGGAATAATCGCTCACTTTTACACGTTGGGTAAAAACAGCGGAATGTTTGAATTTAACCAGATTCATTTCAAAAATCTTATCATATTCCGTAAATCGTTCGCCGCTTTCTTGTGCCTCACCCACTATACTGTAATGTGTTCCGGATTTAAAGGTAAAAGAAGTTGGAACTGGCCCCAAATCGTTTTCCAGTTTTTGGGAATAGGTGTACCAGCCTTCATCAATGGTGCCAGTGAAGATCAAATCTGCTTCGCCATTGCCAGCGTCTTTGCTGGTAAATGACCATTTGATGGGGTTGGGCCTAGCAGATTGGGCAGCGACTTGTGTCAAACTAAAAAGTAAAATAAATACGTGCAGACAAAATTTCATGTTGAATATTTTTTTAAATGAGTAACAAAGGAACATCAGTTTTTGGGTCTGGATGCATGGGTAATGTGATTTTATGTTATTTTTAACTAATGGGTAAGATTTTATTAAGGAATGGGAGTGAATATATTTGTTAAATATTTTTTATATGATCCGTCAAAGTTTTATTATATTACAAACTATCAGACCTATTTATCCAACAACTCTTTTATCTATTTAGATACTACAAGCTACCCAAACTATATCCATTTGACAGGGATCAACTATTCTGGTCTCAATCCTCTTTATCGCGATACAGCCAATGGAGATTATACGCTTTTGCCTTGCTCTCCGTTGATCAACGCAGGCACAAATACCGCCATACTTCCCAATACAACAGATCTAGCAGGCCACCCACGTATTCAAGGTGGCACTGTGGATATAGGGGCTTACGAATCCGCTCCATTTGCTATTGGATCTGCACCGCTAGTACAACCCGCCTGTGTCGGAGTATCAAATGGCTCTATTGCAATAAATACGATAAATGCTTGTGAGCCATATATTTATGCCTGGTCGGGTGTTGCGGGACAAGGCAACGAGATTACGGGATTAGCAGCAGGTACTTACACCGTTACCCTCACCGACGGGAAAAATGAAACGGTGGTTTTAAACGTAACCGTACCCAGCGCACCTGTGCCATTGGTGACTACTCAGGCCACCCCTGTACTCTGTGGTACCACCATAGGCGGTACCGCCACACCCACGGTAGTAGGGAATTATCCACCCTACCAGTTTGAATGGAGCAATGCAACAACGGATAGTATCGCAACAGGGCTGTCTTATGGGAGTTATGCTGTTATCGTTACGGATGCACACGGATGTACGGGGCTTGGCACAGCCACCATAGGGCGTATGGGAACGATTCAGTTGGATATACAACCAACCCCCATTTCTTGTTACAGTAGTAAGGATGGCGGCATCAATATTCAGGCAGCCAACGGCGCGCCGCCCTTTACTTGGCTGTGGTCAAGTGGAGAAACAGTATCCAATTTATCTGGTCTAGGAGCGGGTATCTATACTGGTATGCTCATGGATAATTTGGGCTGTGGCATCAGTTGGAATATTCCGCTAGAGGCACCAGACAGCCTTCAAAGCAATGCCCTTAGTACGGATGCGACTGGGGCGAATAATCCCGATGGCAGTATCGTGCTAGCACCTACAGGCGGAACAGGCAATATCACTGCCCAATGGTCAAATGGCAGTAATGGTTTGATTATCAACAATTTATTGCCGGGTCTATATACTGTTACGCTTACGGACGACAATGGCTGTACAGGCGTAGAAACTGTGATGGTGGACTGGTCGGTAGGAAGCCAAGAAGCACAATCGCGGCAGCTGCGGATATGGCCAAATCCAGCATCAGAATGGCTGATGATAGCGTATGACGGCCACCAAGAAGCACCATTCCGGCTGTTTGATACGCATGGTCGTTGTTTGAAAGAGGTGTTGCCATCTGCATCGTCGGATAGTTGTGTTGTAAATGTCTCGGATTTACCAGTTGGGGCGTATTTTTTGGTAGGGTTTGGAGGATGTTGGCGTTTTTTGGTTGTACATTGATTTTTTAGTAAAGTTGAACTACGTTTGAATTTATTTAAAAATTAATTTTTAAATATGGTTTTCTGTCGTACTTTTCGGCGGTATTTATGTGCTGCACCTTATGTTTATTCGGTTTTTGTAGGCGTAAGTGCCATTTATCTAATCATTAATCAACTTTACTCATGAAAAAAGTAGTACCACTTTTGCTATTAGGTATGCTCGCAACCTTTAATGCCTGTCAAAAAACACCTGTATCCTCTATTGTAACCCGCACCATTCCAGCGGCAACGGATGCAACCACTTTAGATCGGTTTATTCAAACCAAGATGGAAGATTCCGGTGAATTTCTGTGGGCTTGGGCTTCCGAAGAACAAGTATGGACAGCCCTTTCCAATGCCGATTTTGTGCTTTCCATCGGCTATCAACCCGAAGGCTTTCAAAATTTGGACGAGCATTTGCACGAGATAGACCTGCAATCCAGTGCATGGGTTACCGCTCGTCAAAATGTGCTGGATCTTGTGCTGCAATCGGAACAAAAACTGACACCCAAATTGCGCACCGAAGATCTTATTGCGTACACCGCCGAAGGTATTCCAGCGCTAGATTTACGCATCACCAATCCTGAAACAATTGGAATATTGCGCAGTTCAAAATTAGTTCGTTATGCTGAACCAATTGGTTATGAGCCATTTATGAAAGAAACCAAGAGCCGTTCAAGTTCGGGATGTGGCAGCAATACAGCAGAACCTGGACTGGTGGTAAATGTGGATTATACCAATATCGCACCGGGTTGTAAGCAATCTTGGAACCATAGTTTTCACAATATATCCAATGCTTGGAACAACAGCACTGGCAGTGGTACATCGGTGGTGATTATTGATACGGGCAGTAGCGACGATCAAGACAACCTCAACGACGATTTTACGCAAGGGTATTCCGCTGGGCGTTCTATCAGTCGGTTAGTTACGTTGCCACAGGCTACTAATTTTTGGGGACAACCCTCAGGATCACCCGAAACCCCCAACGACCCATGCGGCCACGGTACATCTATGGCTGGTGCTTGTGCTGCTCCTCGCGGTATCGACGGTGCCGCTACGGGTATTGCATATAGCGCAAACCTGACGGTTTATCGGGCTGCAGTAGATGTATATCTCGACGAAAGTCGCGAAGTAGTGGGCGTATCCAACGCTTTTGCCGCTGCGGGTAGCAATAGTTCGGTCAAAATTATCAGTATGAGTATGGGGCGGCTTACCTCCTCTTCTCAAATAACAGATGCCATCAGATTGGCCAATAATAATGGTAAATTGATTTTCTGCGCCGCTGGTACTTCTTTCTCTTGGACGGCTTGGTTTACAGGTGTTATTTACCCAGCAAGTATGCCCGAGGTAGTAGCCGTTACGGGTATCAAAGACAACCTGACCAGTCGTTGTAATGCTTGTCACCAAGGCAGTAAAGTGGATTTTGTGATGGTTATGGAGAAAAACCAATCCAACGAACGCCATCCACTTTCATTGGATATGGATAGCAATGCACCATCCACAGTGGGTGGGTCTTCTGTGGCAACGGCGAGTGTGGCGGGTATTGCTGCTTTAGTTTGGGCAAAATACCCATCTTGGACACGTACGCAGGTGTTTAATCGCCTAAGATCAAGTAGTAATTTTTTTCCAAGTAGAAATAGTAATTTTGGATGGGGTAGGATCAATGCGCAGGTGGCAACGCAGTAGTTGTAGCGATAACGGGAAATCTTGTCTTGTGTAGGCCGGAGTAGGAGCCTAAATGTCGTCAACTTAGCGATCTGTCAATCACGGAGTGGTTAAACGTGAATAGCCCTGAATGAAATTCAGGGTTTTGGAATGTGGTGTTTATTAACAATTACGAAGTAGTTGAACGTCAATGTATTGTGAACGTTTCAATGCGTTAAAGCCCTTCAGGGTTATTAAACATACACTTACACATCGAACCCCGAATTGCATTCGGGGCTATTCAAGTTTAACCACTTCGTGGTTGGTAGATCGTTTAAGTTGACGATATTAGAGTTAAAGCCACGCCGACAATATGTGATTAAAGCACATTATTTAGACACAAATCCCCAGTTTTTTAGTACAATTATTCAGAATATTGTCTGTTTATCTTTTCCTCAGGTTTTACACAAAACAAATACAAACAAATTAAGAAGCACCATTCTAACGGTTTCATTAAAATGTAGGTTATATTTGATAACCGTATAGTATTGATTTTCTTTGAAATATTGTAGCCGTATTTATCATAGGCTTTGCGAATTACGCTATGCAATTTTGGTGAAAAATCTTGTACCATTTCTTCAAATGCGTTAGCAATAAGTAATTGTCTGTTTACTATTATTTGTTGGCCATTTCTTCGGCCAATCCGCAATGGTTTTACAATTTTTGGGTCTCCTGCGGCAGCAACAGTACAAAGGTAATGCCCTGTGTGGTTAAGTATTGGAGGATGCGCTTGTTGAGATAATCGCCAAGTTGTAGTATCTGTAAATACCTTAATTATTGAGTTTGCATCTTGACCAAACAAAATTAAGATGAGCGTTACAATAAAAAAGACAGGAAATAATAATATTACTAGCCAAATGGGTTTGTTATATTTTGTTGCCAAAAATGAATTGAGATAATTTAGGTATTTATTTGAGTACTTTCTTTCAGATCTTTCGCTGATTTCTTGGTTTATTATTTGTCGAATAAGCCGGATACTTATTAAAATACCTAATATTGGTGCGGATAAAAACATGATTTTATCTTCGCCGCTGTAATATGTTCCTAGACTTTCAGTATCGTGCTTTGATACTTGAAACACAATAGCAGCATTTAATATTATACCAATTAAAATAAAAATTAATGAAAATGTAAGTGTTAGTGGTGGAAGTGTTTTGTTTTCTGTCCAAACCGATAACATCGAAATATTAAATGCCAAAAAATAGAATATTAATGTTAAAATATGTTCGTCAGAGAATGGGCTGTAGCATTCCATACTCAAAGGATCAATAGATTTGTAGTATGGGTTGCTATGTGTAATTATTGCGATGGCGAATAGAAATAAGGAGAAAACATACGTTCCCCCAATGATGATTTCTAAGGAATTTACCGTTTTATTAAACTGTTTTAGTCCAATTACGACAAGGGCTAAAATAATTACAAATATTATAATTGGAATAGATACTGTTCCCATAAATGAATTCAATTTCGTCCTGCTATAGGGCAGTCTGTTTAAGTTTATACCTTAAAAACAGCCATTTATTAAGCATTCCAAAGTACATTACGCTTAACTCACCCTCATCGTCAAAGAATAAACCATAGGAATAATATCCTCCAATCCTTTCACGCGGTAAAAACCATCCGCACCTTGTACTGTATTCGGAAAGCAATTATAGGGCGAATAACTATATTCATTAAAAAACTGTAGTTGTAACCCCTGTCCCAGCAAACTATTCAATATCTCGCTAATGCTGTGGTTCCAGCCATACTCTTTATACGAATAAGGCGCATCGCGGTCGGCATAAGTACCTGTTTGATCTGTTTCAATCACCGTAGTATTGTGGTATGCGTATTTCAAATGGGTCAAATCATCATCCATCATCCAAACTACAGGATGAAAATCGGCCATATAAAAAGTACCACCGGGTTTTAAAAAATGCTTTATCACCGCAGCCCAAGGTTTTAGGTCAGGTAACCAGCCTATTGTACCATAAGAAGTAAACACCATATCGAATTGACCTTCAAGGTGTTGTGGGAGGTCGTAAACATTGCAACAAACAAATTTGGCATCGTTGATCCCAATTTCTTTCGCAAGCGATTCCGCCGTTTTTATGGCTTCGGGGGAAAGATCGCACCCGGTTACCTGCGCACCCATACGCGCGAGTGAAAGCGTATCTTGCCCAAAATGGCATTGTAAGTGTAAAATAGTTTTTCCATGTATATTCCCAATTTCACTCAATTCGATGGGAGTAAGGCTATTTCCTCCCTCTTTTTTCCACTTTTCTACCCCGTAAAACTCGGAGTTAACGTGTGTTTTTGTCCGTATATCCCAACCTGATTTGTTCGCCTCAAAATACTGTTCTAGATTTGTCATGTATTAAAATACCTTTTCAATAGTTGAAAGTTCATTTTTAGGTTGCCATAGTGCATCTGAATTATCAAAAATAGTCATTTGCACATCTTCGAAACCAAACAATAACTTATAACGTTCGGCGCGTACGGAAGTTCCATTGTCAAATTGTTTGTTTGCTAGTTTTGGATATAAACTAGCCATTTCTTTAGGAACTTGCGGTAATTCGTTGGAAATATCGCCATCCTGCACTGGAGGAATATAAACCGACCAATTAATCTTTGTTGTGCCAGAAATGGTTCTTGTCACCACCAAAGCATCAAAATTTCCTATGCAGCGAATATTGATTCTATTTCTGTCATTGACCAAAGTGGACTCAATATTGAAATCTGGTAATTCAATCGAATTAGGCAAAATACTATAATACCGATCTATGCCAAAAGTGTAATTTTTTGATATGTCCTTAACCCCATTTAAGCACAACCGATAGCCATTCAATGCCAAATTATCGGGTTGGTAAATTCTAAGTTGGTTAGTGTTAGGAATTTTACTATCTTGCTCCTCCAAAATATTAACCAATGGCATGAGTTTTACATTGTCAACATCAATAATGCCATCTATGTGGTATCTCCATTTAGACTCAAATGGTAAATTGATTTGATGAGGCAACTTTGTCATTGTTTGCATCAAATTGGGATCAATATATAGTGTATTAGGGGTTTGGGAGAAATTATTGAATAGCAAATATTTCCATTCAGGAGCTCCATTAAATTTGGCACGTAGCCAAAAGTCACCCGTATAGTGTACTATAAAATTTCCAAAATAATTATTGCTTTGCGTGGGGATAATGATTGCTTCGCTTTCCGGGACAATCAAACTGTCCAAAGTGGACAAATTTTTGAACTGCATTTTGATATTGACCTCTTGCTCATATTCCAGTACTCGCAAGTTGATGACCGTATTGTGCGGTACATGAGCATAGGTAGTCATTTCAACAAGCGTATCGGGCGTACCAGAATCCCGATCAACACTTATTTTGACAATAGTGCAATTGTATTTATCAAAATCACTATATTTTAATCCAAAATGGGTCGTATCTCGCCCTTTAAGCCAACTGAATGCGGCTACTGTGCCATCATCATCGGTGATGAATACCCCGACTCTTGCCTCTAAAAGCGTAAATTCGTTATTCAGAATAACTGTATAGGGTAAACGTGGTTCAATATTTGAAGTTTTGTTGCACGACTGCACCAAAAAGCCTCCTAGTGAGAACAGGAAAAATAATAATGTGAAAAATTGGGGTTTACGCATTGGATTAGACATAGCGATTCGGTTTTATTTTGAAGCGCAAATGTACAAATTTATTGTAGATTTGCGCCGATTGGAACGATTCAAAAGCAATCTTGGTTAAGCACAAATCCAAAATTGCTCAAATTAGCAAATTAAACATCAATGCAACCCGTAAAAATAGACAAAATACGTATCAAAGAGCGTAGCGACACTTTAGAAGTCATACGTCTCCAACTCAAAAGCGACTTTGTAGGAATCGACGAAATTATAGATAATCTATTGGAGTATATCCGAATTTGGTACCTGATGCCGGAAATACTTACACGCCCTATTGTGCTTTGCCTTTGGGGTATGACTGGTGTGGGTAAAACCGATTTAGTACGTCGATTAGTCCGATATCTGGATTTTCAAGATCGTTTTGCAGAGGTAGAATTGGGCAATTCCGATACTACCACTTGGTACAGCAGCGTATCTACTATTCTAACCATGAATGATATCGTGGATGGCAAACCTGCCATTGTTTTATTTGACGAAATACAGCGTTTTAATACGATTGAACCAGATGGATCACCAGTGCCGAATACCAAATTTACCGATTTTTGGGAATTACTCTCCGATGGCCGCTTGGCCAAACGCACCAAAGAAGACTTAGACACTTATGTCAATTCCTATTTGCATAACCAGCGTCAAAGGAAAAAAGAATTGGCAAAAGCAGCGGTCGCGGTTAGCGATAAATCCACTTCAACTGATAAAACGGATACCGTATCTGATGATCCAATGTTGGAAGAGATAGGAATTTGGGAAGCAGAAAGCGTAAAGCGGCTTATTGGATTAGAGGAAAGTGTACTGGATATAGCGGAAATGACCAAAGGCCAAATTTTAGAAAAAATGCTCGAGGCCAAACGCCGAAAAAAAGTGTATGAGCCGGTTGATCATTCCCAAACCCTTATTATTATTTCGGGTAATTTGGATGAAGCCTTCCGAATGGCAATACAAACCTCCGAAAGCGATATTGATGCCGATATATTCCACGCATTTACAAAGAAAATTACGCAAGTTGATATAAAAAATGCACTTTCTCGGCGTTTTCGACCTGAGCAAGTGGCGCGTTTTGGCAATATTCATTTGATCTACGGCTCATTGCGCCACCGCGATTTTGAGCAATTGATCGAAGTTGAAATCAAAAAAATAGTCGCTAAAACTTATGAACGCTTTGGTATCTTGCTTACCGTAACACAAGAAGTGAACAAACTGATTTACCGTAATGGCGTATTCCCGGTACAGGGTGTTCGGCCTGTGTTTTCCAGTATTATTGATATTTTGGAAACCAACCTCAGTAAGTTCATTTTTGAGGCTGCTATGCGCGATACCGACCGGATTAGTTTGGATTATTCTTTTGAAAGACAACGGATTATCGCTCGTTTGGGAGCGGATGAAGTCATTGAATTACCTTATGTGGGTCGTATTGATAAAATACGCCAAAGTAATATTGAATCGGTAGTGGCCAATGTGAGTGTACATGAGGCCGGTCATGCGGTAGCTTATGTTATTTTATTTGGACTTGCACCCTTGCAACTAAAGTCGAAGGTAGCCAGTAGTTATGCAGGTGGCTTTACATTTCCGCACCAAATTTACGAAACCAAGGATAATATGCTCAAAAAAATCATGGTTTTCTTAGCAGGTGGGCTTGCCGAAGAACTTATTTTTGGTGCAGATAATGCGACCGTGGGTCGTTCAAATGACCGCGAAAATGCTACGATTTTAGCGATGGAATATATTCGAGTGCATGGTTTTGATCCTAATTTTCAAGCTAATTATACCCTTGAAAACCAATACAATATGGATCGTTACAAAACCGATAGTGCCATAGAAACAATGGTGGCCAAATTGGCGGTAGATACTTATGCTGTACTTGAAAAAAACAAGGATTTTTTATTGGCTATTTCCATGAAACTCAAAGAAACTGGATCAATGGAGGGCAAAGATGTAGCAGAAATTGCCGCTACCTTTGGGTTAGAAGCGGCAATTCATGCGGAAGGCTACTTGCATTTATTTCCTTATAAAGACATATTGAAGTAAACAATCCAATACCGTTTTTATATGGTTAAAATAGTACAAAATTGACATAGCAATTAAGCCCTAACGAATTCATTCGAGCAATACGCAATGTTTCGTTGGTCAAATCCAATTCTCCATACAGTTCAAGTCCCATATTGGTACGTTGGTCTTTTCCAATGTACTTGCCTATACCTAAACGCATCGTCATTAGATCGCCCCGAGGAGAGCCAATCGCATTTTTAGGATCAAAAAAACGTTGTATATACTCTTTCGCATTTTTATTCCCAACACTATTGACCAGCGTCTCTGCACCAAAGCCATTGTCTTGGAACATAATTTTATAGCCACCTCTAAAAGAAAAATAAGTGTTTTCTTCAAAGCCAAAAAATAGGTCTTTGCCTAAGCCTAAGGTAGCAGATAGGGACATTTTTTGATAACTAGAAGAGGAGGAAATAAACTCGCCAGACAAAAACGCAGGTACGTTTCCGTAAGTAAGCAAGCCTGAAAAACCAAAACGAGGCTGAATAATCGTGTTTTTGAAATCATAATCTTCTTCAAATTCCTCCCAGGTATAATCGGGCAATGGACCCGCCTTGATCGCTTCATAAAAATCGGCCATTGGCGTACGTTTGAAATCTACTTTGTGGTACAACTGCGAAGCACCCATATTCATACCTAATGAAAAGTTCCATTTTTCCCGCAACTCACCTAATACATCGGGCGGCGCGGAGAACTGTGGTTGTTTTGGGGGTAAAGTAGCAGTTGGTTTTTGTGACCAAGCCATGGTGACGCAAAAAAGCGTCGTGAATAAGACTAGAAACCTTTTTTGGTACATAGTGTTTTTATTGATTCAGATTATTCTTGTAATATTGCAGACGTATTGTCGAGCAAAAATAACACTTGATTCTATTAACTCACGATTTTTTATTAATTATGAACAAAAAAATAATTTATACGCTCATCTTGGTCATCATCGCTATCTTTTCAGATGCTTGTACTGAAACTGGTGCAGTAACATCCAAGACCTCACCAACCTCTGCAAGTGTATTTTCTTTCCCAACGGCTAATGTGGCAAATTATTGGTATCAAGGTAAGGCCGAACTAAGTACTTACGATGTGGAGCAAGAAAGATATGGCGAAATGCGGAAAGCCGAGCAGGTAAATATCTTTGTGACAGAAGATTTTTCCAAATCCAAACAAGTAAAATTGGACGATGCCGCCGCTGCTGGTGCCGATGCCAGTCCAGTACTTAAACTCAATGCGGTCCGGAAATTTAAGACTGGTGTATATGATTATTCTCTTATGTTGTCCGTGTTTTCACCGATGGATGGCAGTGCTGCTTTAAAAACAACCACTACTGTTCAAGATTGGTGTGGGCACGTTTTTGCGCAAAATAATTTAAAGTCAAAAGGTGTATGGGACAGTTATTTGTACTCTTATTTTGAAAGTGAGGGCGACCAAAAAAAAGCACTCAGTGCGGATTATTTGGAAGACGAAATTTGGACACAATTACGTATTAATCCATCCAATATTAAAACAGGTAAGGTACGCGTTATACCATCGTCGGTTTATTTGCGTTTGAAGCATAAACCCCTCCAACCGGAAGATGCTGTTATTGAATTGCAAAAAAAGGATAACATGATGAGTCTTGTACTCCGTTATACCAGTATTGATCGAAACTTGACGATTACTTTTGAAAACGAAGCCCCTTGGCGGATCAAAAACTGGGAAGAAACGACTGCGGGCAAGTTGACCTCCAAAGGAACAATTAAAGCCTGTAGAATGGAACCTTATTGGGAACAAAATAGCAACAGATATGCCAGTATGCGCGATTCTTTAAAATTAGAATATTAAGAAAAAATATACACTATTTATAAGTCATTCGTTTTCAAAGACCTGTGCGATTTACTTCGTACAGGTCTTTATTGTTTTATTAAAACAGAACAAAAATATTTTATTTTTCTACCAATAAAATGTAAATTGCCCCCGAAACGTTATAATGCAATATTGTTTTAACAAACCTGATATAATTTATGCATCCCTTTTTCGGTAAATTACCCTTAACCATTGCTATTATTTTTTTATTTTTCTGTAATTTTAACCTTTTATATGCGCAAGATTGTGCCAGTTTATTGGTTGAAAATAAGAAAATAGGCCAAACACAAATTGCCCGTACGAAACCAATTACAGTTGTTGTTAGAGGTAGCTACAACTATACAATTGAGTTCTTTAGCGATGAAAAAGGGCTTTTCGCCCGCTTAACATCCATTGGCGGTATTGAATTTAACCAAGACGATCAAGTGGTTTTTGTTGACCTGAATGGCAATGAAAGGGCTTACAAATTTGCATCCCTTGGCGAGGTAGGTACCGGAAATGTACCAACGCACCGCAATAATCTACGCTTAGATATGGACGCTTTAAAATGGTTGTCCGAAAACCAATTAGGCGGTATTAATTTGATTAATTTTGTGGAGCGTCAAAAACACAAATTCACGATCAATCCCAATGGCCAAACCGAAATGAAAAATTTGGCCAATTGCTTTTATACATCACTCGATCCTTCAATGGTAGCTGATGGAGGTTCGGCACTGGTTACTAAAAATAGTACAAGTGGCACTACGACCCCAACTACTGGAGGTGGTACTACAACGACTACCGGAGGCGCAGGATCTTCAAAATCGAACACCGGTTTCAAACCCGCTACTGCTAATGATAGTAAAAAGGACAGTGAGGTGTCTCAATTACAATCTGAATTGGAAAAAACAAAAGAGCGTTTACGTAGCGAGATTAAAGCAGAGAAAGACAAAGCAGATGCACTAAAAGCGCAGTTTCAACAAGAGGTAGCAGCAGCAAGAGAAGCCGCAAATCAGAAAAAACTGGAATATTCAAATGAAGTAGTTGAGGCCCGAAAAGCGAGCCTTGCCGAAATTGAAAAAAATAAATCCGAAACACAAAATATCATTACCCAAAATCGTACTAAGGCGGATTCTGCCGTCTCAAAACTTAACCTGAACGTAGAGGAATCACGACGACTAGCAGGCGAAGAAATCCAAAAAGCAAGGCTTGCTTCCGCTCAAGAAGTAAGTAAAGCCCGCGAAAATGCCGCAAAAGAACTGACCGCAATCAAAGAAAAACTCGAGCAAGCCCGGGTTCAATATGCCGATGAAGTGGCATCTGCCCGTGCAACTGCCGAAGATGAACTCAAGCGGATCCGCGAAGAAAGTTCCAAACAGGTCACTGAAGCACGAGAACGCGCTGTGCAAGAAAAAAATAAAACAGCAGACGATGTGGTGGTTTCTAAAAAAACAGCAGCAGAACAAATCCTAAAAGTACAGGAAGAAACAGCTGAAAAAGTAGCACAGGCGCGCGAAAATGGTGTACTCGAAAAACAAAAAATTGCCCTCGAAGTAGCGGAATCTCGCCGTAAATCTTCTGAAGAAAAAACAATGCTCCAGCAAAACTCCGCCAATGAACTTGCCGAAATCAGGGAGAGTGTAGCCAAACAAAAAGAAATTTCTGCCATTGAAGTAGCGGAGGCTAAAAAAAGAGCCGTGGAAGAAATTGAAAAATTGCGCGGTAGCGTAAAAGAAGAACAAGAGAAAGCCACTGCCGAAAAACAAAATATTGCACAAGGCGTAGTAGATAGTAAGCAAAAGGCCGCTCAAACCGTGCAACAAGTACAAGAAGAATCCACAAAAGCAGTAGCAGAAGCACAAAGCAATGCTAAAGCCCAACGCGAAAGCATTGCAAGCGAAGTACAATCTTCTCGTAAAAAAGCAGAAGAGGAATTAACCCGTATTCAAGATGAATTGGCAAAGTCGATCGCAGCGGCTAAGGAACAAGAAGCAAAAATAAAACAACAAAGTGCTGATGAGGTACTTAAAGCCCGCGAACGTAGCCAAGCCGAAGTCGCTAAAGCCATTGAAGAAGCCCAAAATAGGGTAAAAGAGGCCAACACTAAAGCCGACCTCGCCCAAAAAGAATACGCTGGTGAAGTATCGGGTGCTAAAAAGAATGCAGATGATAAAGTAACTCAAATTCAGGCAGAAGCCGCCGCCGCAGTGGCAGAGGCGCGGAAAAAACAATCTGAAACTGTAAATGTGTCCGCTACTGAAGTAAATATGACCCGCGAAAAAGCGGCTGCTGAAGTTGCCGCAGCAAAAGAAAAAGCAGCGAATGAAATTGCTAAAACTCGAGAAGCACAAGTACGCGCACAACAAGAAAGTGCCAATGCTGTATCGGAAGCACGCCGACAAAGCGCGCAAAGCGTAGCGGCAATCAAAATGTCGGAAGCTGATAGTATTCGTACCGCCCGCGAAAATGGTGCCCGCGAACGCCAACGTCTTGCCACTGAGGTAGCAGAAGCCCGCCAAAAAGCAGGACAAGAGATCGCAAATGCTACTCAACAATCTGCCCAAGAAGTAAAAACAACGCGCGAAAATGCGGCTAAAGTAAAACAAGAAAGTGCAGAGCAAATCGCGAAAGCACGCGAAGATGCCACCAATCTTGTCGCCACAACCCGCGAAAATGCCGCTAAAGAAGTAGCCACCGCTAAGCAAAACGCTATTGAAGCCATTACTATTGCCAAAAAAGATGCGGAAGATAAGAAAGCCGCTTACGCTAAAGATGTGGCCGCGGCTCAAGAACGTGCTAAAAACGAAGTACTCGAAGCCCGCCAAACAGCGGCGCAAGAAGTAACCAATTCCCGTAAAGAAGCAGAAACAAAGCGGTTGGCCTATGCCAAAGAAATTGAGGAGGCTCGCCTGAAAGCCGCCGCCGAAATTAACGCAACACAAAAAGAATCCAATGATGCCGTTGCGCAAGCAAGAAAGCAGTCTGCCGATGCCATTGCGATCGTAAGGGCAGAAGAAAACCGCCTTATCACGGATACTAAAGCACAAACTGCATTTACGATTGCCGAAGACCAAAAACGTTTGTCGGAACTAAAAGCAGAATTGGTAAAGGCCGAAGAAGAATTAAAACGCGTACAAGCGGAAATTGAGAAGAAAAAGAAAGGGGAGTAATCCTGATATTGTAGAACGCACCATAGATTGGAAGTGGAAGAAGAAAAAAGGAACAAGTTTGAAATAGCAATAAAACAACTGCTCGCGCAATAATTTGCGCGAGCAGTTGTACATAAAATATTTTTATTTTGCCATTGCGACATCCATGGCTGGCTTTGGCGCACGGATTCCATCTTTGTCAAATTGTTTTTTGACATGCTCTTGCATAAATGAATACACATCCCAATAGTGGGCAGATGCACACCAAGGACGTACATCAAATTTCATAATGCCTACTTCATGTCCATTTACCAAAATATCGACAGGTGGTGATTTAAGGATGAGCGGGCAGGCATCAGCGGCACGTTGAACAGATGCGCGTACACGATCTATATCTTCGTCGCCAGCCACTGCAAAAATCATATCCACACGGATAGTACCCTGACCCGAAATATTGGTGATCGCTCCAGATGTAACCGCTCCATTAGGTACAATAATTCGCTTATTATCCAGCGTTTTGAGTACCGTATTGAATACTTGAATGGATTCTACCTCGCCCGTAAAGCCAGCCACATTGATGAGGTCACCTACTTTATACGGGCGGAAAATCAATAATAAAACGCCACTAGCAAAATGCCCCAAACTGCCTTGAAGTGCTAAACCAATTGCCAATCCTGCTGCACCAACAAGGGCAACAAATGATGTCGTCTCGATGCCAAACATACCGGCAACACTGATTAATACCATGATTTTCATAATGGTATTAGCAATAGAAGACAAAAATGGGATAACTGTGGCTTCTACTTTGTTTCTTTCGAGGGCTTTGGATATTAAACTTGCGATACGGTTTGCAACCCAAAATCCAATGATAAGGGTTACTAAAGCCAGTGCAACCTTAGGGAGGTAGGCAATGGCCATTGAAGTGAAAAGGTTAATGTAATGATCCATGTAAAGAGTAGTTGATTTTTGTTAATAAAAACTTATAGACTACAAAAATAGTACATTGGTCACATTGGAAATACAAAAAGTAAATAAAAAAATAATAAAAAATGGATATTGAACAGTTCAGGATATATTGTCTATCCAAACCCGCAACATCGGAACATTTCCCTTTTGATGAAGTAACACTTTGCCTCAAGGTAGCGGGTAAAATATTTGCCATTACAGGACTGGATAATGAGGTATTTAAAGTAAATTTGAAATGCGACCCCGAATACGCACTCGAACTCCGTGAGCACCACGAGGAAATACAGGCGGGCTGGCACATGAACAAAAAGATGTGGAACACAGTAGATTTTACCGGAAATCTCCCCAGCAAACTATTACGGGAGCTGATTGACCATTCCTACGACCAAGTAGTAAAGGGATTGAAAAAATCGGAGCGGGCTGCTTTAGAAGGCAATTAACCCGCTCCTGTTTTTATCCTTCCGTTATGAGTAATGTTATAAAGGCAATGCCGAATATCGCTCAATAAAGGCTTTCAATTCGTCCACCATAGCGGGTGAACCAATCACAATTGTACTCCGTTGGTGCAATTCCTTGGGTTCTAATTCCAGGATACGCTTCAATTGCGAATTGAGTGCTTTACCGCCAGCTTGTTCTACGAGCATGGACAAAGGATTGCATTCGTATAACAAACGCAATTTTCCTTTCGGGTATTTTCGGGTACTTGGGTAAAGGAAAATACCTCCTTGTATCAGAATCCGGTGTATATCGCTCACCATACTGCCAATATAACGCAAACCGTAGTTTTGGTCGCTACAATGGTCGATATAACGGCGCATTTCTAAGTCAAACTTTGAATAGTAGCCTTGGTTTACAGAGTAGAATTTGCCACTATCGGGAATACGCATATTGCGGTGGCTCAAACAAAACTCGCCAATTGATGGATCAAGGGTAAAACCATTTACCCCACGGCCAGTGGTATAAACCAATATAGTGGAAGTGCCATAAAGCACATATCCTGCGGCTACTTGTTTAGTACCCGCTTGCAAAAAATCATCAATGGAGGCGGGTTTGTCGGCAGGAGTATTGCGTCGATAAATAGCAAAAATAGTACCTACCGAAACATTCACATCGATATTCGAGGATCCATCCAATGGATCAAACATCACAACATAATGGCTTTTTTTGGAGCCAACTGGAGGTATTAGTTGGATATCATCATTTTCTTCGGAAGCAATAGCGCAACATTCACCCGAATTCTGCAAACATTCGATGAGTTTTTCGTTGGCATATACATCCAATTTCTGTTGCGTATCGCCAGAAGTGTTGGCTGCTCCATCGGCATCACCAGTAATGTTGACTAGGCCTGCTTTATTTACCTCTCGGTTCACAATTTTGGCAGCAACGCCTATGTCGCGCAAGAGTCCAGTGAGCTCACCTGTGGCAAACTCGAAATCTTTTTCGGAACGGATAATAAATTCGTCAAGCGTAATAATACGATGAGATGGCAAGGCATTCACCGTTGCGGGTACTTTTTTTGTGGTGGACATAACATAATAGGGTGGATCAATCAAGTACACTTGATTGATTCGGGTGGTGGTGGTTAAGGCAATAATTATATGGTATGAGGCCGTCGATCAACTACTTTAACATTAAAAATTTAACATCTAAAATTTAACATTAAAAATATTAATTTAAAACAACCTCATCCTAAAAATACTTATCTAACAAGGGTCGCATAGCCCTTATACTCAAAATTTTCTCCTCGCGGCCCTGTAAAGGCAACCCTATATACATATACACCAGTGGGTGATATGCCCCCTGTCTGTTGCGCCCTGCCATTCCATTGTTCCGCCGGGTCACTAGTTTCAAAAACAAGTTCTCCCCAACGGTTCCAAATGGTCATATTGAAATTTGTTACGCCCTCCAAAAATCCTTTCCCAAAGAAACCATCATTGATACCATCGCCGTTGGGCGTGAACGCATTGGGCATAACCCAACGAATCTCAGGTTTAATATCAATAAATTTTACTAACGAATCCTTACAACCTTCTGGATGTGTAACAACCAGTAAAATGCGCATCAAACCTGTATCGGGGAAAGTATAAACCGGATTGGTTTGATTCGAGGTATCAAATTTGTCAAATTTCCAAAACCACCGATTGACATCTAACGACAGATCTGTAAACGTAACCGTGCGTGCCAAATTAGTTACAATTTCTGGCGAATAACTAAAATTGGCAGTGGGGCTTGGGACCACCCTAATCAAATTAGTAAAAGTATCTGTTACGTAACAACCAATTGGAGACGTAATGGCTACACTTACTGTAAATAGTCCAGGGGTATCATAAATATGAGTTGGGCTAATGACATTTTGTATGGAATCGCCGTCGCCAAAATTCCAAGTAATATCATAAGTGGAGTCAATTGGAACGGATAAGTTTTCAAAAGTAATAATACCCGGCTGGCAACCTATAAAACTACTGGGCTTTACAATAATATATTGTGGTGCGGGCAAGTATCTGATTACTTTGGTTAAGACATCCCTACATTGGTTCGTGTCCGTAACACTTAAACGTACGGGATGCTCGCCCGGTACCAAATACGTATAAACTGGACTTTGATCCGTAGCAACTCCATTGGGTACACCAAATTGCCATTTCCAATCTGTAATGGTTGCTTCGGCAGTGGATAAATCCGTAAAAGTGACAGGTCCCGCAACACAAGTATCATAAGCATAACTAAAATCAGCATTCAATCCGGGGAAAATATCTACCACAATATTAGCGGTATCGGCACATTCATCACCTGGATTAAGTAATAATTGACCAAAATAACGGCTGGGTTTTGGGAATGGAATGGTTGGACTCCAATCCGAGTCATTGGTATATGGCACGCCATCCAAATCAAATCGCCATTCAAATTTTTCAATAAAATTCTGATCCAAACTTTTGTTTTCAATATAAAGATCTTTGGCACCGCATGCACTCAAGTAATAACCTGTTGGGGTAAGTACGAGTGTATCTCCTCCATCAATAATTGCCAGCACCGTAGGATCGCAATCGGCTACATTAAATTGAAAATCTCGTTTGACTGTGGAAAGTTTGAGACCACCTCGGTATTCATCGACACAAACACCTACCACAAAACGGCCTACTTTATTCGGGATGCCTGAAATAACACCCGTAACTGGGTTGATCGTAATCTGTGGGTTACCTCCAAGCGGGTTACCTGGAGAATACTGAGGCTGGATAAAAGGCACCGGATCGAATGGTGGCGCGCAAGGCGGCTGTGGTTGTGCTCCACCGCATTCGGTGTAACCTGGACTTATTAAAATGGGGCCTCCACCCATTTCTGGTGCACAAAATGAATATACCAATTGATCTCCGTCCACATCGGTAGCGGAATGATCAAAAAGTAGTGGTGCATCTTTACATATAATAATGGGTGGAAAATCATTATAAACGGGAGAGTTATTGCAAAATGTTTGTGCTCTTGCCGTTATTTCGACGGAATAGGTTGCTCCTACTGATTCTGGATCGTAAATATTTACAATACTATTATTCCTGCAACACCTTTGATAAACAATAAAGTAGCTATCAATTTGCTCAATGGGTAGTGTTATTTCAAAAGTATAAATACCTCGTTCCGCACATACAAAAGGCACGTTTTGAATACATGCTGGAGTGTCAGGGATAATCTTTGTCACAGACACATTTGTAATAGTTCGGGTCGTAAATAGGCTATTGACGTTTGTTGAGCCTTTATAAATCGAGAAATATGCAGGGGAGTCAAAATTTGCCCCAGCAGTACCAGGATCGCAATCGCGGTAGATGAGCATAGTAATTCTATACCTGCGTCCATCAGGAGTTTGTTCTAAGCACTCGTATGTTATTTCTCCTCCAATGATATGTTTAGCGTAGGAACTTAGAGGCGAACACACACCTACCATCAACAATAAAAATATGCGCAAAATAACTTGCATCGGTTGAAAATTTTTTATGATTTTATGATAACGAAAGTGGAAACAATAATTTTTTTCCTTGAAAAAGATAAATTATTGTTTCCTCTTTTTAATGGCAAAAGTACGATTGAAATCAGAACTTGACTGCGTTTTATTTCCAATTTCCTAACGGATTAAGGTGGCGTATCCTTTATACTCAAATTTTTCACCCCTGGGACCTGTAAATGTTACGGTATAAACATACACTCCATTGGGTGACATTCCTCCTGTTTGTTGCGCTCGACCAGTCCAAAACTCTAATGGATCTTCTGTTGCAAATACCAATTCTCCCCAACGGTTCCAAATCGACATATTGAAATTAGTGGCACCACGCATAATACCTTTACCTAAAAAGCCATCATTTGTTCCATCGCCGTTGGGTGTAAAGGCATTGGGCATAAACCATTGTACAACGGGTTTTATATCAATAAATTGTACCGTCGAATCTTTACAACCCTCAGGGTGAGTAACAATGAGCAATACGCGCATTAGACCTGTATCGGGAAACGAAAAAGTAGGGTTTTGTTTGTTGGAGTAATCAAAACGGTCAAATTTCCAATACCAGCGTTCCGCATCTTTCGATTGATCTACAAAAGTGACCAAAGGATTGAATATATCAAGTTCTTCGGGGGTATAGGTAAAGTCGGCGATAGGTGGTTCATAAGTTTTAATCAATGCAGGGAATGAATCGGAGACAAAACAACCCAGTGGCGAGGTGATTTCCACTCTTACATCATACGTTCCTGCTTCGGGGTAAATATGCGTTGGGCTAATGACACCTGATGTATCAGTGCCATCGCCGAAATACCATTTTATATCATAAGTATTATCAATGGGCGCCGAAAGATTGGTAAAACTAATATCGGCAGGGATACAACCTTTATATTTATCGGGTTGTATGATAATATAAGGCGGTGCCGGATAATAATTGATCGTTTTATTGATCACATCGTCACATTGATTTTTGTCAGTTACTTTTAAGCGAATTGGAAAATCGCCAGGAATAGTATAAAGATAAGCGGGGTTTTGCAGCGAGGATACACCATTAGGTACCCCAAATTGCCATTCCCATTTATTAATTTCACCTTCACTCGTGGACAGATCTGTGAATTGTACGGCGTCGGCTACACATGTATCGTATTTAAAACTAAAATCTGCTGTTACCTCTGGGAAAATATCAACAATGATATTAGCCGTATCGGAACAGAGTCCTGCGCCTGGATTGAGGTATAATTTACCAAAATAACGACCTGATTCGGGGAAATTGATCGTTGGACTCCAATCCGAATCGTTGAGGTAAGGTGTTCCTAGAAGATCAAACCGCCATTCAAATTTCTCAATAAAATTGATATCAATACTTTTATTCTCGATATACAGTTCTTTGCCGCCACAAGTATTGAGGTAATACCCGCCTTGTGTAAATACCAATGTATCACCACCATCAATTTTGGCCAATACCGTAGGGTCACAATCTGCTACATTAAACTGGAAATCACGTTTTACTGAGGATAGTTTTACCCCATTACGGTATTCATCTACACAAACCCCTACCACAAATCGTCCTATTTTATTGGGTGTACCTGTTATTAGCCCCGTTACAGGATTAATAGTCACTTGCGGATCACCACCCATAGGATTGCTGGGAGAGTACTGAGGTTGAATAAACGGTACAGACATAAACGATTCTGGGCCACATGGAGGATTAGGCACAATTTCTTCACAGGGATCACCTGTAAAACCTTTGCCTCCGCCTATTTCTGGCGCGCAAAAACTATAAACCAATTGGTCTCCATCGGGGTCGGTTGCAGAGTGGTCAAATATAAGCGGAACATCTTTACAAATAATGATGGGGGGAAAATCATTATAAACAGGCGAATTATTGCACAATTGCTGAGACTTAGGAGTGATTTCTACGTAGTAAGTAGCACCCACATCTTCGGGATTGTAAATGTTGACAATGCTATTATTTCTGCAACACCTTTGATATACTATAAAATAACTATCATTGGCAGAAATTGGCAAATCAACAGTAAATGAATAAATACCTTCTTCTACACAAACATAAGGTACATTTTGGATGCACTTAGGGGTATCGGGTTCGATATTAACAATATTAGGGCTTTCAAAAATAGTCCTTTCTAAATAACTATCGTTGAATGAACCTTGATAAATACCAAATACTGCTGGTTGGTCAAAAAATGCCCCTCCAGCATTTGGATCACAATCTCGATAAATTTTCATCGTTATAATATAGGTATTGGAACTAGGATCACCCGACGAAGGCCCCAAACATTCATAAGTGACTTCACCACCAATGATATGTTTGGCAGTTAACATGCTTGGCATGAAAAGAAAAAGCAATGAAGCGATAGCCCAAAGCGTTGTAAGTTTGTTTTTGATCTGCATAACGTGTTTTTTTATGTTTTGTAGGTAAATGGTTGTGAGAAAAAGACGAAAAATATAGTGAAAATGGTTGCTTATCAAGGCAAATTTACTATTTTTTGAATAGTCCGAAAAAAAAGCCCGATTTTTGCCCTTCAAAATTACATCGTTTTTATTTAAACACTCTAATAAATTTGAAAATGTTCTTGTTAAGAGACGACATAAGTGAAATTAGCGGCATAATACAGCGCGGAAATATCATTTGTTACCCCACAGATACGGTTTGGGGACTTGGTTGTGATGCCACAAATGATGCCGCAGTGCAAGCCATTAGGGCTATCAAAAAACATCCGGAAGGGGAGGGGTTGATCGTTTTGGTCAATAGCATTGAAATGCTCAAAAAATATGTAACCGATATTGCGCCACGTATCGAAACTCTATTGTCTTTGCACCAACGCCCGTTTACGTTGGTTTATGAACACCACCAAGGCTTGGCTGCCAGCCTTTGTGCAAAAGATGGCACACTCGCTATTCGGGTTACTTACGATGAATTTTGTAATGAATTGATACGAACCATCGGCAAGCCATTGGTGAGTACCATAGCGGCAGTGCATGGCAATCCTTTTCCACCTAATTTTGGTGCAATTAGTAGTGAAATACTTGGCAGCGCAGATTATGTCGTGAAATACCGACAAGATGATAAAAAAATGGGCGAACCATCACCTTTGGCGCACCTTGACCAGTTTCAAGAATTGGAGTTTATTCGAGAATAAATCTCATTCCTTATTGCACATAAATATGTTACTAGATAGAAAGTATTTGATCGTTTTTAGTTTATTTTGCTTTGGTTTGTTACCATCGTCGTACCAAAAAGGTTGTAGCGGAGCCAAAGCCTCGGTGGGTGCCCCCCGTCCTGCAACAGATATACGAAGCACAGATTTTTTACAAAAAAAACTAGCCCAACGCCAAAATGAAATGGCTTCCGTGCAATCTTTGACGGCTCGTGCGCGGATTTATTCCGAAAGTGAAGGGATGAATATTTCAGCCAATGCCAATATTATTTGGATACGAGATAGTATTATATGGATGAATGCTAAAAAATTTGGTTTGGAAGCCATGCGTGTTTTGATCACACGCGACTCAGTTTTTGCATTAAATAGATTAGAAAAAACTTGCACAGTGGCTTCATTGGAGTCGCTTCGCATGCGGTTTTCACTACCAGAAGGTGATGTGTTTGATCTTTTACAAAAAACAGTGTTGGGTTTGCCCGCAATCAATTTCAAATCCAGTAATAGTAAAAGTGATATTGCTGAATCTATGCACCGATTGAAAAGTGATTTTGATCCATTTAGCGGTGAATATCGCATCGAAGAAGGCTCTTTTTTGTTGAAAAACGAGGTGTTTGTTAAAAAAACGGATAATACCACCATTGCTATTAAATTTGATAAGCACCAAAAAATTAATGATGTACCAGGGCTTTTTTCGTACTTTCGCAGGGTAGATGCTTTTAGTACCGAATATGGTAAACAAGGTGTTGATATTGATATGGAGGACGTACAAATCAATACAAAGCCCAATTTTAAGTTTGAAATACCAGATCATTATGAAAAAATCAGGAAGTAAGGAACGCTTCATGCGAAAAACTAAGTTTAATATATTGTGAAGAACATGATCGATAAAATATTGCGTATCATTGGTTTGATCGTGCTTTTTGGCCTATTACAGCCTGTAATTCTTGTTGCCCAAAACAAGAAAAACTTGGAAGATAAACGCAAAAAATTGACCAAAGAAATAGAAATCACTAGCAAACTACTCGACAAAACAAAGCAAAATAAATCAGCAGTGTATGAACGGTTTGTAACCCTTCAAAATCAAATTGATCGCCGCGAAGATTTAATTCAAACTATTGAAAATGAAATTGTTGAGTCTGAAAATACAATCTTAAGGAATACAGGAGTTGTTGCAGCACTCAACGAAGATGTGTCAAAAATGAGGTCCGAATATGGGCAAATCCTGCGTACTTCTTACCGATTAAAAGCGCTAAATAATCCTTTGATGTTTTTACTCTCTGCCGAAAATCTCAACCAAGCATACCGCCGTTGGATATTTCTGCGCAACTACAATAAATACCGCGTTGGGCAAGCCGAAGCCATTGCCTTTACGCAATCCGTATTGTCCAAAAAAATAGTTTCCCTTGGTCGAGTAAAATCCGAAAAGGAGCAATTATTAATGGAAATGCAAGGGCAAAAAGGTACTTTGACAACTGAATTGACCGATAAGAATACCATGCTCCAAACCCTAAGTACAGATGAGGTTAAGTTGCGTAACGAACTAGAACAAAAGCAAAAAACAAAAGCGGCATTGGATAATTCTATTGAGCGTACAATTGCCGAAGAAGAGCGAAAAAAAGACGAGATAACAGTTGCTAAAAATAAAAAGAAAGCCACCCCTGCTGCTCCTAAACCAGACAATTCACCACCCAAAGAACCCGAAATTGCTCCAAAACCGATAGATAAACCAACGATAGATAAACCAACAAAACTGACTGCCGAACCTGCCCCTAAACCTCAAAAAGTAGTAGTGGCAGAAGTACCCGAAAAAGTTGTAGAAGAAGAAGATATGACTTCACAATCGTTTCAAAAACTACGAGGCCGACTGCCCTGGCCTGTGGATGGAGGGTTTATAGCACGTGCTTACGGCAAACAAAAGCATCCAACGCTCAAAAATATTGAAATTACCAATAATGGGATCGATATCAGAAGTAGCGAAGAAGCGCCAGTACGGTCGGTTTTTGAAGGGAAAGTAGCAGGTGTACAGTATATTCCGGGGCATGATTACACCGTTATTATCCAGCATGGTAATTATTATACGGTGTATTCTAATTTGAGTGAAACGAATTTGAGTAAAGGAGATATAGTTGCAGCCGGCTCTTTGGTAGGGAAAGTAAGCACCAATCCGATCAGCGGTGCTGCCGAATTGCATTTTGAATTATGGCGAGAAAAAGAGCGTTTGAATCCGGCAAGTTGGATAAAATAAAAATTTTGCTTTTTAGGTTTTTATATATATTTGCACCTATTAAGCACTGTTAGGAATGATAAGTTATTGTTTTATCATTCCTTATACAGTCACTTAAAATTCATTATTTACTCATCAGACTTAATGTCTATTACAAAACTCATCATTATTTATGAAAAAATTATTATTCTTTGTTGCCCTTTTTGTCTGCTTCGCGTTTCTTGCTCAAGCAGCGGTGCCTACAACCGGCAACCCCACTACAAGCAAAAACAGCACCTATTTCTCGGTTGACGACGCAAAAATCAACGCAGAAATGGCCGAACTCAATGCCTTGGAAAGCCATGTACTGAACAATGAAGGTACTACGTACTCCAAACTTACAGCAGAAAACAATAGCCTTGTATCCAATGCTGCAGGCGTAAATGGCCTTGGAGTGGACGAAGCCTTCAAAAAAGGTGGCGGTTTGCCAACTTGGGCACTTGTTCTGATCATTGTGGGTGGTGTATTGGTGTTACTTGTTGTATTATGTTGTGTACTGGGTTCTTTGAGTTCTATTGAATAAAACCAAACATTTTATTATTAATTTATTATTGATTAACAGCGTAAAGCACAAAGGAACGGTTCTGATTAGGAATCGTTCCTTTGTATTTGTTTCAACAATGTCTTTCCTACATGTACTTATTTCAACAATGTCTTTCCCAAAATGATGGTTCGTATTATCATACTATTATTCTTGTCCTTTTTTGGTTGTACGTTATACGCACAAGATGCCATACGTCTTTCAGCCGATTTTTCTATCAAACAAAAAGACCAAACGGGTAAGGGGCAATTGGTGACAGGAACACTCTATTTTGATAAAAAAATCCAGAAGATATGTTATAAAGTTGATTACCCTGAACCTGCGTTTTGGTTGGTAAAAGACTCCATGTTTTATGAATTTAATGCAGATACTCAGTTTGTTAAATTGTCAACAGCGCCTTATAGCCCAGCCTTTTCTATTTACCAAACCATACTTACCGATAATTTTGACGATCTGGGTTTAAAAACCATGGGTTTTAAAATTGGTAGTGTAGAAAAAATAGACACCATGGTCGTAACGGAGTGGTTACCCAATAATAATTTAAAAAAACACCTCGGGAAAGTGCTGCTATCCCATTCTAATCGAAAAATAAATGCTGCTGTTTTTTTTGATGCCCAAGGCTCCATTGTGAGTAAAGAACAGTACAAAAAAATACAACTGATTCAAGATCAATGGATTCCAACAGAAGTGGTATCTATATCCTACAAAAAAGAGCAAGTTGAAACCATCAAAATCACATCCCTCCGCAATATCCAATTCAATGAAACTTCAAATAATAATTTTTACGATTTTGCTGTGCCTCTTCAAGATGCCTTACCAAAGTAAAGCACAAACAGCGGGCGATTTGCAACTATTATCCAGTGTTTTTCAACCTGAAAACACTAAAAAAACATATTCCTTTGCACAAAATGCGCATGAAAATGAATATGTATTGCTGCTATCAAAAGCATTTTTGATGTACAAAAAACTCATCTCATCGCAAGACCTGAATGCCTGTAATTTTCATCCATCTTGCTCGGAATTTGCGATGATTTCGGTACGAGAAATGGGCGTGTTCAAAGGTGTGTTAAATGGCTTTGACCGACTTACGCGTTGCCATCCCGGTGCACGTACTTATTACGAGATAAATACCAAAACCGGAAAACTATCCGATCCATTGCTGCATATTAAATGAAAAATACTCTTTTGGGGTTTGTTTTCTGTTTGTTGATACCTTGGTGTATCACCGCTCAACCACAGGCGCAAACCAATATTTTTGACCTAGCGCACAGTACTTCATTCGCTCAATATCTAATGATTAGCCAGCAGTACGATTTGGCGGCCATAGAATATGAGCGTATGACATTTATGCGACCAAACTCCGATTCTATTAAATATAATTTGTTATTGTCTTATCGTTTATCGGGCAAACCTATGCAAGCAACAGCGCGGTACAGGCAATTATACGCGCAGCCAGCCCCTTTGTTTGTACTTAAAGAAACCTGTAAATCGTATATAGCAGCATCGGATCTGGTGGGGCTAAAAGTGTTGCTTATGCAAGAAAATACGCTGTCTCCACTTGAAAAAGACCGATTTACGCTGGGTTTTCATTTTATGAACAAAGAAAGAAAAAAAAGTTACGAACTGGTACAGTCCTCACCTTATTTTAAAGATAGTAAATATAATACCCTTATTGAGTCCTCTTTGATGCTGCGGCGAAAGAGTCCTTGGCTTTCAGCAGGGCTTTCAATGGCCGTCCCGGGCTTGGGTAAAGTATATTCGGGCAGGTGGAAAGATGGTGTTTTTGCAGCCATTATGGTAGGTACGCTCGGCTGGCGGAGTTATCGTTTGTTCAAGAGAAAAGGCACAGAAAGTGTATTTGGCTGGGTATTTGGTGCCGCTGCAGTAGGTTTTTACGCGGGTAACGTATGGGGCAGTTATCGCGCTGCACAACTTTATAATCACAAAGGAATACATGAAAAAGAGCAACTTATGCTGGATTATTTGCTTAACGATTAGTCTGTTTTCGGCTCAATTGAATGTGACAGCACAAACAGTACAAGCAACCAAAGTGCTTGGGGATTCGCTTTTTGAGCATGGACAGTACAAAGAAGCCTTATATTATTACCAAAGAGCACGTTTTTTTGCGCCCTCTACCGAACGATCTTCTATTGCGCACAAAATGGCCATGGCGTACGAATTGGACAAACGGCACGAAACAGCACTCGAGTATTACGATTATGCGATCAATGCAGCCATCCAAGACAGCCTGCGATGGGCGTTACAGTTAGAAAAATCTGCGGTTTTGATGCTTCACTCCGATTTTAAAACAGCATATATTGAATTATTGGCTTTGCCTAATCAATTTCCAAACGATACTTGGGAGCGCAGGCGTAATTACTATTTGGGTAATGCTTGCTTGGGTTTGGAATCATGGGTGGAAGCAGAGCAATATTTCACCTTGCTTGTAGCACCAAATGATAGTGTTCGTAAAGCAGCGATACACCATATTTTTGAACTTAGAAAACATAAAAATATCAAAGTGGCACGTGTCATGAGTATGGTATTGCCCGGTTCCGGTCAGGTATATGCGGGCGATATACGCGCAGGGTTGAACTCTTTTGTATTAACAGGCACTATTGCTACGATTGGTATTGTTTCAGCCATTGAATACGGTTGGTCGGGCAGTTTATGGACGATCAACTGGTTTGTTCGGTACTACCGTGGGGGGATAAGGGAGGCCGGGGAAGCGGCGGAACGGCGGAATAGGAAGTATAATTTTAAATTGCAGGAAAGGATAAAAAGTAGCCTGTATTGAGTGTGTGTAAATAAATATTAGGTTGTATTAGGGATAAAAAAACCTTTCCCTCGATTTAGAGGGAAAGGTTTGTTAAATAAGACGGTCAGTTAAGCACGTTTATATTATCCTTAAATTATTCAAAAAGAGATCTAAAGGTTCTGTCAAATAGTTTACCAAAAATTGGCATTGGCTTCTCTTGTTCACCAATAGCATTAATAAGACCTACAATCCAATTAATGAGCATTAGAATGCCTACAACTATACCTATAAGCCAACCAAGTATTGGAATTATTGAAAGAATAACCACAATAACTCCCATACATATTAAACCTAACACTTGGGCTAAGTGGTATCCCCCCAAAGAAGATTTTTTATCACCCATGTGGAGTACTAGTGCAATAATAAACCCAATAATGGTAAGATAAGCCAAGATTGCTACCATTTTTCCATCATCGGATCCGGCTCCCTCAAATGCTTTGGCCATTTTTTTAGCAAATCGCTTTGCCATCATTTTTTGAATAAAACCTCCTTTTTTACCCTCAAATTGCTCTGAAATGGTACTTGAAGTGAGGCTAGTGTTTTGAGTGCTTGGAGCTGCAGCTGTTGCAAAAATGTTTGAAGATGGAAGTACTGAAAATGTAATCAGTAAAAAAAGTGTCAAAATAATGTGTTTCATGTGTGAAATTTTTATTGTTAAAGATAAGCTCAAAGGTATAAATCAAAATTAAAAAGCACCATACCTAAATCGAAAAAAATAAAATTAAAAGTGTTAATTTTTTTGATTCTAGTGGTACTAATCCCCATACCAAAAATGTTCGCAAACCTTCCGCACAATTTCACCTTTTTTGGCTTGCGAACTCAAGAAAAGTGAAGTTCGGCATGCCATTTCAATCGGGCAATCGTGGATCAGTGCATCAGGTAGTTTGTCTTGGTCCAAATCGCCGTACCAAAGTAATTGTACCGATGGATTCATATCGGGCATATATTGGAACCAAGATGTAAGGTCTTGGCTTTTTCCGGTACCATTATCGGAGTACATTTCCATCAGTTGCACCTTATATCCTGTTATTTGCACGAAATTATCTTTCAAACTAGCGCAACCCGTGGCCGCCAAAAAATAGGTCTCGCCATAAGTAGTATCACCGGGCATTTGTCCTGTAGAAATAGGTAGCATAGCACCTGGATTGAGACCTCCTTCAAAAAACCACCCTGGCGAATCCATGATGCCTAATGGACCAGCGTAGCCAGTTTTTAAGGTTTTTGTAGTACCAATAATAAATTTTGAGGTGTCTTTTTGGTTTGTTTTAAGTATTTCTATCTCTGCTCCATACATTTCAGAGTATTCTTTTTTGACTCTTACTTCTATTTTTCGCACTTCATCGGAGAAGGAATCCCTTTGATATAAGCCATACCAGTTCAGTGGGGGGAGGTTACCGTCTATTGGTTCGTCTTCGTACCAAAGGAAGTAGGTGCCTTTCAGGTAAGCGCCAAAAGCATAGCCTATTTTACCGGTACTCGATTCTACTTTATACCAAGGCGCGTATTCTTCGTTGACTTCCACCATTTCGCCATTATTGTGCACCCCAAGAACCTTTACAGTTGTACCCCTCGGTAAGGTTTCTATCGTCATTGAATTGGTGGTATTGGGAGCCGATCGGAGTTTTAGTGCCGAAGCAGAAACAATCATTTCTTCGGGGTAAAACTCGGTTTGGGCGGATAATAAAGTAGAAAACGCTATGAGCAGTGTTGTCAATAGCGAATAAAAGGTAAAACGTGGGTACATAATTACTTGTTTGGGTTCAATTACTGTGTTTAAAACTTAAATGACACATTAAGTTGAAGCGATTGTGGTCGAATAGATTCCATCGTGCTTTTTCGCGCTTTGGGATATTTGGAATCGCAGGTTTTGCAAGTGTCAAATAAAGAATTAAAATCAGAAAGTACGGGTGTGCCTTTCCAAACGGAGCGGTAAAACAACCCTATTTCAACTCTTTTGGCAGGACGGAAACTAATACCAGTTTGCCAGTTTTTTTCCCATTTGGGCAATTGGCTCGTGATCACATTGTTCAAATTATTGCGGGATTTATCATCTGGTACCGTTATTACTTTCAAGTTATAGGTAAATAGTGCTTTATCGGCACTTTCGATCCATACATGGCGCAAAAAATTAATTCCACTATAAAACCTATAGCGACTACCCAATCTTAAAAAAAACATAGCAGGTATTTCAATTTGATGCGATTTCATTACTGGAACCAATACGCGATTGGTCGCAGCGAGATAGTACCAAGAATTGGGTAGATTTGCGGGTTCTAGGTCTTGTTTTCCTGTTGCATCTGTATAATTAGCATAAGTAACAGGTATTACCGGACGACTTTCTCCCGAAAATTCTTGATAACGATAGAGCAACCCTGTTTGCAAGCCCAATCTTTTACGCGGAAAGGTAATATCTGTTGTAAAGCCACCCAATAAACCTGGCGTTTGTTTTACTTGTAGGGCATTCGCACCAGCCATCAAACCCAAAGAAAAATGAGGCGCGTTTGATTTTTTCTTTTTTACAAGCGGCGTAGGTAATTTTTCAAGTGTCGGTAGATCTTGCTGATACTGAATGGTTAAGTGCTTCTGTTCTATTTGATCTACTGCTGTAATATTATCTTTAGCCGCCGAATTATTGTCTTGTTGTACGATGTCTTCTGGTGTAGTAACCAATTTTGGCAGTACCAATTTTAAAATATTTAATTCAGTTTCTTTAATGGAGGGGTCTTTACCGATCAAAAGTCCATTATTATAATACTGATTTGGATGGAATATTGGCGTTTTTTTTCCTTGAGCAACAGGTTTTTTTATTTGTTGCTGGAGTAAGTTGATTTTATTCGCCTCTATCTTGGTGTCAGTAGTGTGGGTATTATTGGTGTAAGTACTAGCGCCCTGTGGTTGTGTTGGTATGGGCAATACAGACATTGTTTCGTTTACAGGTTGTTGCCCGCCAGATACCTGTGTTTCGTTGTTGTTGGCGCGCTGCCACCAGCCCCAAATGCCTACAAGAAGTAGCCCTAGACTGGCAACAGTCCACCAGCCTAATGGATAACGGCGTTTTTTGGACTGAGGCATTTGCTCATCCAATAGAGCACTCATTTGTGCCCAACCCTTATTTGATAATTTATTATGATCCAACATTCGTACAAATACTTTATAATTTTAACCAGCGGTTTGCCCATATCCCAAGGCTTCCAATTTTTCTCGCAATCGTTGTCGAGCCGTACTCAAGTGCCATTTTGAGGTGCCTTCGCTAATACTTAATAATGCGCCAATTTCAGCATGAGAATATCCTTCAATGGCATACAGTCGAAATACTTCTTGCGAAACAGGGGGCAAATTTCGAACGACTGTGAGAATATCCTCTTCAAAAAAAGATTCGTGGCATTTTTCGGATACTTGCTCGTCTTTTTCTTCAAAAACCAAAAAATAAGCATATTTTGAATTTTCGCGGAAGTAATCAGCAATACTATGGAATACCAACCTCCGTACCCATCCTTCTAAACTACCTTTGAAGGCGAAGGTGTGTATTTTTTTGAAAACCCTTAAAAAACCGGTATTAACAATTTCAATAGCCTTATTCTCATCACGCGTGTGGCGCATGCACATACGCATCATTTCTGGGAAAAAACGCTTGTATAGCGCTTCTTGCGCACGGCGATCATTGTCAACGCAACCGCTGACCAATTCTTCTTCCGTGTAGTTCTTTTTTCCGAAAATAGACATAAGATGTGGTGAATCGTCAAAATTCGACACAATAGTAAGACGTTTTATTGGAATCTTTTAGTTGGGTGGCGAGTTTAACATTTTCCAAAATAATTCTTTCATCAATTCCTCTTCGCCTGTGGAAGTTAAATCTGTTTCTACACCTTTGGATCGTAAGTCGTATTGGCGTAATAAACCTAAAATAGCGCGTGTTTGGGCGAGGTTATAGTTGCTTGCGGCCAATTTATAGTCTTTCAAGAACCAATCGGAGCGCAGTTCGAGTGTTTTTACCTTTTCTGCATCGCTACTGGTTTTGATAAAATGTAGCATATATACTTTTGAGAAAAAGGAAAACAAACTAGATACCGTAACAATAAGCGGGTTTTTACGAATATTGGCTTCAAAGTAATTGCGGATCATGGCCAATTTTTGTAAATCGCGTCCTGCAATGGCTTTTTGCAATTCATATACATTGAAATCCTTGCTAATGCCGACATAAGTTTCAATATGTTTCTCATTGATAGCAGTTCCTTTGGACAAATTAAGGGCTAATTTACCAATTTCATTGGCCACTTTGGATAATTCGGTACCCAAATATTCGGCCATTAATACGGCTGCTTTAGGCTCAATAGTCATGCCCTGTGATTTACAATACCCAGAAATCCAGTCTGCTACTTGGTTATCATAGAGTTTTTTGGCTTCAAATACCAAGGCTTTTGCTTTGAGTGCTTTGCCAAATTTGGTACTCATATCGTATTTTTTATGCTTAAAACATACCACAAATAGGGTAGTTGGCATGGGATTATCGATATAGCCAATTAATTCGCCCAGCCCTTTCATTTCTTGTGCTTCGCGCAAAATCACCACTTGCCGTTCGCTCATCATAGGGTAGCGGCGGAGGTAGTCCATAAGGGTGAGTGGATCTACTTCTTTGCCATAAAGTAGGGTTTGGTTAAACCCTTTTTCTGCTTCCGTCAAAGCATGTGCTTCGATGGTTTCTTCTATTTTATCAATAAAAAACGATTCTTCCCCGTGTAAAAAATACACAGGTGCAAATTTCCTATTGGCAATATCGCGTAGTATTTCTTCCACTTTTTCTAGTTGTTAGGTTGTTTTACAGTCCGTATTCAAATTTTCCGTATTTTGATTTTACAGTAATTTTTTCACCTTGAGCGGCTTTCACCTTACCAATTACTTTTGCCTCAATTCCAAATTGCTCCGATATTTTGATAATAGCATCGGCGTGGCGGGGTGCAACATAAAATTCCATACGGTGTCCCATATTAAATACTTGATACATTTCGCGCCAATCGGTAGCACTGCTTTCTTGTATCAATTGGAACAACGGCGGCAAATCAAAAAGTTGGTCTTTGATGACGTGTACGTTTTTGATAAATTTCAACGGTTTGGTTTGTCCTCCGCCTGTACAATGGATTACGCCATGTAGTTTTTTGCGGTATTGGGCAAATATTTCCTGCATCACCGGCAAATACGTGCGGGTAGGGGAGAGGATGAGTTTACCGACGGTAATAGATTCATCTCCAATGGAAATCGTATCCTTCAAATCGCGGTTACCAGTATAAACTACGTCATCGGGCAAAGCCGGATCAAAGGATTCGGGATATTTTTCGGCGTATTTTTTTGCCAATACATCGTGTCGGGCAGCAGTGAGGCCGTTACTGCCCATGCCGCCGTTATATTCGGTTTCGTAATTGGCTTGGCCGGAGGATGAAAGCCCTACAATTACATCGCCGGGGCGTACATCATTGACCATTACGTCTTTGCGTTTCATACGTGCAAAAGCCGTAAAACCGACATCAATTGTACGGACAATATCGCCTACATCGGCCGTTTCACCACCTGCTAAATGCAAATTGACACCAAAATCCTTCATCGTAGCCACAAAATCGGAACTGCCTTTGATAACGGCTGCGATGACTTCGGCGGGGATCAGGTTTTTATTACGTCCAATAGTGCTGCTCAATAGAATATCATTGACACAACCCACGCAGGCCATATCATCGAGGTTCATCACAATGGCATCCTGTGTGACACCGGGCCAAACCGAAAGATCGCCCGTTTCGCGCCAATACAGGTACGCCAGACTGGTTTTGGTACCAGCGGTGTCGGCATGCAAAATATTGCAGTATTTGTCGTTTCCACCCGTCAAATCGGGCAAAATTTTGCAAAAAGCATTGGGATACAGTCCTTTATCAAGGTGTTTGATGGCGGCATGCACCTCGTCTTTAGTGGCAGAAACACCACGTCGGTCGTATTTAGAGGGTTGATTTTTTTGTTCGCTCATGGCCTATTTATCCCAGCTGCGGAATGGTTTAGTATCGTCAAAAATATGTTTTAAAATAGCGCTTTCGATCGCGTCCACCTCTTTTCCCCGGCGGGAAAGCACTGCTTGTGCAGTTGCTAGTGCTTCATCCAGTTTGTAGGTGCGGTAGGAACTATCGGGGCCGCCCCAAGCAAAATCGGGGATAAAGTTACGTTGATAACCAGCACCATATACATTGGCAAAAACGCCAACTACCGTTCCTGTATTAAACATGGTACTGATCCCACATTTAGCATGATCGCCCATAAAGAGGCCACAAAATTGCAATCCGGTACGCTCAAAGCGTTCTGATTTATAATCCCAGAGTTTAACTTCCGAGTAGTTATTTTTCAGGTTAGAGTTGTCGGTATTAGCACCGAGGTTGCACCATTCGCCAATAACGGAATCACCGAGATAACCTTCGTGTGCTTTATTGGCATTAGACATAAGGATGCTACGCGTAATTTCTCCTCCAGCCCTGCAACTTGGCCCGATTGTGGTAGGGCCATATATTTTTGCGCCCATTTTCAGGATGGCATTATCCATGATAGCGATTGGGCCGCGCAGCGCACAGTTTTCCATAATTTCCGCATTTTCGCCGATATAAATCGGGCCTATGGAGGCATTTAAGATACAATGTTCCATTTTTACGCCCGGCTCTAAGAATATATTTTCGGGTGCAGTGACGCGATTAGTAGCAGAAATTGGCGCACTCTTACGCCCGTGTGTGAGCAGGTGTATGTCTGCGCGCAACTCGCGGTCGTTGAGCCGAATAATATCCCAAAGTCGCTCGATGGCAATTACTTCAATATTATTTTCGATTTCGATCCCTTCAAGGCTTTCGATTTCTACATCATCGATAAGTCGTTGGATTTGTTCGCTAGTGAGGCAAGCGGCGATGAGTTCGTCGTTTTTGAGCAATGCTTCATTGAGTTGGAGGCGGAGGATGCGCTCGCAAAGTGCGTCAGTGGGTAGTATCCCTGCGCTGATCAGTAGGTTTTCATGGGCAATTTTAATCGGGAATTTATCGTGCAAATATTCTTTTGAAATGTACGATGCTGTTCCGCGCAGGCGTTTTTCCCATTTTTCTGTAATGGTAAGTGCGCCAATGCGCAATTCGGCCATTGGTTTGGTGGCTGTAAGAGGAAGCAGGTGATCGCGGGCTTCCGTATCGAAAAGAATTAAATTAGGCATTTGCGTGCTGATTTCGATTTTTTTAGGTTACCTAAAACAGTGTAAAATAAGTTTTTTTATATGCATAGTATATTTTCCACCACAAAAGTGCACAAAGTTCACAAAGACGTAGAGTAGACGCTTCGCTTGTTTTTTTAGAACACAAAGCGTTGCGTACACCTTATTGTACACAATGCTTTGTATTCTTAGTGTGTTTTCGTGGTAGGAAAGTACACTACATGGATAAAAAACTTATTTTACAGTGTACTTAGAAACGTTAAAATTTATTTTTTTACGTTCTTGACCGACATTTAAGGCTCAAAGTTACTAATTTTCGGTAACTCGAATGGTATGTTAACTCATTCCAGCAGGGTTTTCTTATAAAAGGTGCAGCGCACTGTAATATTTGTAACAATAATAAGAAGCAATTACGTTTTGTAGGTGCAGCGCACCGCAATATTAAATTTAATGTCACGGTGCGCTGTCCTTACACCTTCAACCATGATTTTGCCGATTTTTGCTACAAATATTACGGTGCGCTGCACCTGCAATTTTATAAGAAAGCCTACTCATTTCTGAGCATAAAAAAAGAGTCATCTCGGATAACCAAGATGACTCTTTCAAGAACGAGAAGGGTTGAATTATGCTTCTTGTCCTTCTTTTGGAGCAGCAGCAAATTTGCCGAATTTCTTGTTAAACTTATCAATACGACCAGCGGTGTCGATAAATTTCACCTTACCTGTAAAGAACGGGTGGCTAAAAGAAGAAATTTCCATTTTTACCAATGGATATTCGTTGCCGTCTTCCCAAGTGATCTTGTCCTTAGAGTTGATGCAAGAGCGACCCAAGAACGCGTCGTCAGTAGAGATATCCTTGAATACTACAAGGCGATAACTTTCTGGATGAATACCTTTTTTCATATTATTTCAGTGCAAATAATTGCGAATTTTGACTATTATCGTAAAACGAGGCGCAAAGGTAAATCTATTTATTAGTCTTTACCAAATTTTATGCTATAAAAATGATATTTTTTTTATTTTGGGGTGGGTCTTACGATTTAATATGAGTGCATGACAAAATCGGGGCATGATATTTTATTTATGCCAATAATAGATTTTAACTAAAACAATAGATTTCGACTAAATTGTCGGGGCGACTTTTTCTGTCACCCCGACAATTTTGTTGAAATTCATTGCTTGCATAAATAAGACATCATGCTCCGATTTGGTCACACACTCATTTAATATCCATTAAGTACGTATAATTCTTAATCGTGTCTTTTCCCTTCGGCCACCTTAAATATATGTAAAACATGCGGAAAAAGCGCATCCACGGTTTCTATGGCGCCTTTGGTAGAGCCGGGAAGCGTAATAATTAGCGTTGTACCCATAAAACCGGCTACACTACGCGATAACATAGCATAAGGTGTGCGTTGTTGGCCATAACTACGAGCAGCCTCTACAATACCTGGTATTTCACGGTCGAGCAAGGGACGAATGGCTTCGGGAGTAACATCGCGGGGGGATAATCCGGTGCCGCCTACAAAAAGCACCAAACGAAATCCTGCGTTGTTCAAATCTCTGGCTTTGGCCTGAATGGCGGCTATCTCGTCCGGTATAATGGCATAATGCGTTACTTCAAGGCCGTATTTTTCCAGTTTTTGCTGGACGCTTAAGCCAGCAGTATCCGATTTTTTTCCGGCGGCAACGGTATCGGAGCATACCACCACAGCACAGGTGATACCTTCTAAATGATGGTCTTTATAATCAGATTTACCGCCTTTTTTTTGTGCCAATCGGATATTGGATATCTCCACGCCTTTATCAATAGGTTTAAGCATATCGTACATGGTGAGTGCCGTTACCGCAGCACCGTGCATGGCTTCTACTTCCACACCAGTTTTATAAATGGTATGCACTTCTACGCTGATAATAATGCTCAGATCGACAATTTGATACGTGATAGCGGCAAATTCCACAGGTA
>JBEAVK010000068.1:0-4015 GCA_041160955.1 Bacteroidota bacterium | reverse complement strand
CCAGTCGGCAACTCAAACAATATTGTATCGACCTGCTTCAGGAAACAAACCAACCCATAGCACACAATGAAGTATATGACCCAATGTCGAGCATACAGGAGTTACTAAAGCGTTTTGAGCCGACGTTGCGCGAAAAGGGGTTTACGATAAATCTTCAGGAACTACCATCGAGTCCTATACCACCAGTGCAAGTCATCCATATTTTCCAAAATTTTATTTCCAATACCATCCGGTACGCAAGTGATCATGCAGCACCTTTTATACATATTGGCGGTAATACAGATCATCACGGCAATAAAATCTGGCTTTTTACAGATAATGGCCCAGGTATTTTGGCAGAACAATGGGCTGCCATACAGGCAGGTAAGGTGGCCTCCAATAAAGGACAAGGCGTAGGTATATCACAAATTATTGCGTCTTTAAAACCCTATAACGCATATTTGACTATGGAACAGCCTCAAGCCGGAGGAGCGCGATTTATTATTACGTTTTTATGAGCGTTTCCGTACAAAAAATATTATATACATTTAATTTAACATGATACACAAAATAAGGATTATCGCAAATGTAGAATTGCATTGAACCAATTATAGGATAGCGTTGTTTTCGACACAAGATATGTAGATTGTAAAGATAACACTAAATTCACAAAATACATAGGGGTAATTCAGTTGAGCATTGTCATTAGTTTAGCACATTGGCGCAATATAGACGAAAAAAAGTTCAGCATAGCAATTAGTTAGCCATATTACTTAATTTTGCGCAGTAATAAGTTGCACCCTATCAGTTTCGTCAACCTCATATCTTATATTTGTAACCATTTCACTATCATGCACTTAAATACCAATATAAGAGTTTTAATATTAGAAGACTCTGAAAGTTTCTCTGAATTACTAAAAATTTTATTACTCGAACTCCATATTCAAAACATTTTTATCGCACGAAACTATGAAATGGGGCTAGCATATTTTGACCAATACCAGCCAGATATTTGTTTGGTAGATATTAACTTGGGCGAAAATAAACCCAGTGGTATTGAATTTGTAGAAAAAATACGCGAAAACGCATCTTTTGTACCCGTCATCTACCTTACATCTAACTACTCCGAAAACTATTATGAGCAAAGCCGTCATACTCACCCAAGCGGTTTTATGAATAAAGAGTTATCACGGTTCAAATTACACCATGCGATTGATTTAGCGTTGATGCAACCAGTGCCACCCAAGGTAATCGGACAAAAGGATTATATTGCACCGTTCCTGAACCAATCTAATTTCTTTTTTAAAATTGGAGATATTTATAAATCTATTCCACTGGAGAAGGTGGAGTACTTTTTTTCTGATCAGAAACTGACCTATGCCAAAGTAGATCAGCGTAATTTCCCCACGACAGTACAATTAAAAACATTAGAAAAAGATTTTGCACCTACTTTTTTACGCATTCATAAATCCTATTTAGTGAATATAAAAATGATAGAAAGCCTCCACCCAGGAGAGAGCACTTTGGTAATAAATGGACAAACACTACCAATTGGTTATGCCTATAAAAAAATATTTTTGGAACAATTGCAACTATTGAAATAAAGTGATTGAATTATGGAGGATGAAAATAGTTACTTATCCAGTAAATAAGCCAGAATAAACGCCTATGCGTATGCACAAAAAATACTTTATTAATACAAAGTATATCGAATCCATACATCCTACCGAAAATAGTATCATAATAGGATTCCAAATGCTTCCTATTGGAGGTACATTTCGGAAATCTTTTTTAAAAGAAATACCTTTACTTCGCTAATCATTTTGTAGCAGGTTGCCAGTCCTTCCGCATTGTAGGGATCAACAATCCATAATTTCGGCCTCAACAAAAATAAAGTGACATAAGGTCTATTATTGTGTTCGTCTTATTATTATTCGTCGTCTATCCCGTGTAGTTTATGTTTATCCCTATGGTATAGGTTTAGGTTGATCTGTTATACCAACTTTGCAAATCATTTGTAAAAGAATTTACAAAAAACTTGCACTAAAAACAAATGGGATTATCCACTAATTCATTAATAAAAATTGGCATATTAAAAAGTAGGGAATATACCACCAACTTTAGTACTAACGGCATTCACAATTTAGAGGATGTCATGGTTTTGGCAAATGTATCTAACCTGAATAAATTTATTGAGCAAATAGCAGTCCCATCAGACCTGAATGTTATTTTATTGGGCGAACATCCTAATGATGGTACCGACCAGTCACCATTAGTAGCACTTCGTAGATTATACCCCCGTACATCCATCATCTATTTTTCAACAAATCAGGATATAAATCACATTTTATGGGCAATTAACGCTGGAGCAATTGGGTATATTCCCACCACTACTATTCCTACTTTTTTTATGGAATCACTTAGGCAATTTTTACAACAAAAACAGGAATTTATTATGCCCCCGCTATTGTTGCTTAAAGTATTGCTTCATTCTTATCCACTAGAAACAAATGATTATAGTGGATATCACCTGACTAAAACGGAGATGAATATTGCGTTATGGATACAAAAGGGCTATACACCATCCGACATCGCACAGATCACAAATAAAAGTATTCATAATATCCACAAACACTTACATCATATTTTTGATAAAACAAAATTAAAGAAACCAGTAAAAATAGTATAATTAGTCTTACTTAGTACCAATCGCAATAGTCCCCCTTGTTTATTCAATGGGGGGCTATTGCTTAAGTATTTGGATAGAAAAGATTCTCACCTTATGAGTGTTTAGTCCAAATAATTATTTCCTGAAATACAATAGACCTAAACTAATACTATAACAAAAGACCTTCCTGCCAGTTTTCCACCAAAAAATCTTTTTTTATCATATGCAATATTATATTATATTTTCCATTCATTTATATATTTACCTGCTTCATACAAGTTGATCATTTAATATCTGATGCTCCTAAATGAAAACGTATTAATTCCGTAACCTCCTAAATCTAATGTAGCCCTGCTGCATCATCAGGTTGTTCTAAGGTGGTGAATAGGTAAATATAAGGCTCTTTTTCGCGAGTACTAGTATTTGGCGAGCAAACTAAAATGCTCGCCCTCATCGCTGCTTTCATAAATGTAAGAGTTGGAAAGGGCATAAATAAAGCTGCCTTCGGTGCAAAAATCTTTGATTGCACCGCCCTATAAGTGACCGAATCTAGGCCATTGTGCCACTAAGGCAACATTAAATAGTAAAAAAGGAGCGTCGTAAGGAATTGTCGTTTCATAGCGTAGAATATTGAATTGAAAAATATAGGGCAAATATAGTGTTAATATTACAAATGGAGTAGGATTGGTTGTTTTTTCTTGAAAAAGCAGGATAAACAAAGATTCGTAGCAATTAACCATTGCTACCTGTTTTATTCCAATATTTTGAAGATTTATCTCAAATTATTAGGTGATTGTCCTAATGACACCCTACTACCTAAAAGTAAATTTCTAATTTTACATTGCTAAAAATTTTGAGTTAGATGTATATAGTGAATTGGTAATTTTTTAGGGGTAAACTAAGAGACCATTGGTAGTGATGTAAATTACACCATCACCCAGTTTCTAACTGTTCATTAGATTTATAAGAAAGAAAGATTGCCCGTTACAAAATGTTGTAGCGGGCATCTTTTTTTTTGCAAAATTATATTTCTAAAAAGTCACATATAAAAATATTTCGTCAAAAATAAGATAAACGTAAAATAAAAAACGCTGTGCTATTCCCCCCCCAAAAAAAAAGCGGCGCGTACAGGGTTTTATCCCCGACGCGCCGCTTTTTTTTTGTATTTCTAATCCTTCTTTTCGGTATTCAAGGATTGGGGCACAAAGACCCCAATCCCTAATATCGAATCGTTGAATCAACGAATATTACTTCATTTGGATCATTTGCTTCACGCCACTGTCCGTTGAAGTTTCCACTTTGTAGTACAAACTACCCGCTTCGACTCCGCTCAGCGAACCAACCTTACGATCAATTGTGAATGCATTG
>JBEAVK010000064.1:0-3982 GCA_041160955.1 Bacteroidota bacterium | reverse complement strand
ACCCTACGAGGCCGGTACAACGAAAGCCTCTCACCAATCCCATATTGTCTTCTATCTCTGGCCTCCCGAACTTTACGGTCCTAAAAATAGCAATAATAAATGGGAAACAAGAGAAGAGTTTACCGGAGTACAGGGGAGATGGCACAAATCATTGAAAATTGAGCCTCAGGCAAAGAAAGTCGGTCGGGATATTGTGCCCGAAGAGGATTGTCGCTCCACGTATTTAATGACTGGATCCGTCGTATAGGCCAGAAAACGGGTGACTTTGGGTTCCAGAAAGTAAAAGTGCCGGAGTCTGCGGTTTCGGATAGTTGTGTGCGTTTGTTGTATCCCGACGGTCGGGTGCTGGAATTTGTCGGGGAAGGGAGTATGGATCATTTACGTGCTGTCTTGTTATGGTAAGTTTTGGGCGTAATTTGCGGTACTATGTGTACGAAGGATGGGTTGATATGCGCAAGAGTTTCGACGGACTTCATGGGCTGGTCGTCAACGGACTTGGTCGGACCGGCCTCGAAGGAGATGTGTATATTCAGCCTTTCTTGGTCTTCCCAATCAATGCCAAAAGCTCCCAAACGGAGGCCCAAGCGCCCTGCTTGGCGACAACGCCAAGAAGGGCGCTTGGGCCTCCGTTGAGTGACTAGGCTTGGGGAATAAAGTCCAGGCAGCATCCCAATGGGATTGAAGACCAAGCGAGTCGGAAAAGTTCGGGAGGTAACCCGGAAGGTTAGTACTTTAGCATGGAATCTTGCTGGAGCGGCGCTGGGTCAAAAAAAGACCCGAGCGCGGCGAGGAGATCGGTTTTTTCACCTAATAGCCTGGGGGAGGGTTTAAGGAAGACCACGCAAGGCGAAATCAGCCATATGGAAGATACGACACTGCCACATTTTAAAAGAATTAGCGTAACTAAAAATGAAAATGGCACAAATGTCAAACAACTTATTTGACAGACTAAAAATAAAATTTAATCTGTCAAATTGAAACCAAAGCCACCATCAATGCATCTACGCCCATGCCGCCCAAAGCCTAACACAAGGCCAACGCAGGGCGGCACAGGCGCAGATGCTCACGTTAGTGCCAACGATACTGAGATTATACAACGATTGTTCCAAAGCAATGGATTCGTTGGGCCAGGAAGCAACATAATCCAGCAAGCGATTCTCCGAGTTGTTTTTTATAGGACAAATGAGTATTTTTGCAAGGTATTTAGTTCAATATTGGATAATACCGGGTAAAAACCACTAAATCTGACTGTTTACCATGACTACTGTTCTGACCGTCAATATAGATGACATTGATAATAAGTTTGTTGAGACCTTAAAGCGGGACTTTGCACACGCTGAGGCTGAAATCAGAGTGGAAGGGCAGGCTGAGAGCCTTGACTCTTTTACAACAGATGATTTTTGGAATACGATTAATTTGCTCGACTGGACAAACGAAGGAGACGATGCCAAAGTAATTGAACCGGTAGTTGACTTTTTGGCGAGCCAACCATTACCGCATAAATACCGGTTTTCAGATATTTTATCTGAGAAGCTCTGGCAACTGGATACTCGAGCTCATGCACAAGTATTTTTGGATGACCCGGAAGAAGAAGGATGCTTGTCAAGTGATGACTTTTTATATACGCGCTGCGCTGTAGTCGCCAACGGACAGACATATTATGAGAATGTACTGCACAATCCTGAGCAAATGCCTAAAGACTTGACCTTTGAACCTTTATTGTATATCGCATTAACTGCATATAAGCGTAAAACAGGTAAAAATTTTATTGCTATTTCTGCCTTCAATTATGAGACATACAGCAATAAACAAGGCTGGGCAAAATAATACACCTGTATGTCAGAACATGGTAATTCAAATAAAAACAACAAACCACACCATCTATACGAAATAAAAGACTCGGTGGATGATGATGTATTTAAATATGGTATAAGCCACGATCCGATTGGTGAAGACGGGTATTCTAACAGAATGAGAATACAGGTAGATTTTTTGAACCTTGGCGTAAAATGGTTCCGCTTTTTTGCCAGAATTCTTTTAATAAATATTCCCGGGAAAAAGGAAGCAAAACGTATTGAGCGTGACCATATTTGCAAATATCGTGAGCAATATGGTCACAATCCACGTGGGAATAAAGACGATTAAAAGGCACTAACTCTACATGGCCGGCGATAGCCGACTAAGCGCGACTACCGCGTTCATGCTCCCGTTCTGTGCCATCATAAATAAAAACCCAACAATGGAAATCCAAACAATATACAGAATAAAAATTTCAAAGATTCGACCGATAATTCCAAATTTACTATACAATAAATTGGAATTGTTGGGAGTTGATGATATCGAAGGAGCGTTAAATATTAATATTAGTGAATTTAAAAAGGGTAATAGAATCGGAGAAAAAGTTGTTGCTCAATTAATTGATTTACCAATGGTTCGTGAAGAATTAGGCGGCGATTTTACCGAGATTATATAGGTTTTGCAGAGCTGGATGACTTTTTGTTAGGTTTGGGATATTGGCGAACACTTCAAAAACTCTATTGATCATCAGTTCATTGAAATACAGCGTTTTAATGTCGGCCATGGAAAACGGTCCCCTCCGTTCTTTTTCTATCGAGAGATGATGTGCGGCTTTAGCTACTGATACAGCGGTTAGCGACATATTGAAATGGTACTCCAGCGCATTTTTGTTTCGACTTTGGGTGTCTTCCAGACCAGTGTGCTGCTTGGCATCGCGGTAAAGGAACTCAATCTGGAAACGGCTTTTATACCATGGCCATACATCTTGGACTGGGAATTCTAGATCGGTACAGATGAATATTTTGACCGATTTGACCTTACCTTCTTCCTTCAATGTATGTACAATGTTCACTTTGACCAAGCGCTTGAGCGACTTCACGTAAACGACGCCCCCGTAAATGCAATTTTCTTCACTTTCGGCGATACATGGCAATTTTTCGGTGTCCAGATTTCGAATCGATAAACGGTCACCGTATTTTTTTGGCCGCCCCATTTGGCCTGCTTTTTTGGGTGGTGGCGCGTAGTGCAACACCGCGTCGTCGCGCAAGCGGGTTATAACGTGCAAACCGTTTTCGATGGCGGTGTCCAAAAAAGATTTTTTCGAGAAAAAGGCATCTACGCCTATATATTTGCTCATTTTGAGCAAGTCTGGAGCTTGTTTCTTCAATAACTCACAATAAAATTCCATCAATCCCTGATCAGCTTGGGGCAAAGTTTGGGCAGCAAAATAGTGCAAAGCCGTGTTGGCCACTATATCCACTGCCGCAAAACCGCACAGTTCCAAACCCCATTTTGCTTTGCCAGCACAGCCTGACCAAAAGTAGCCCACACCCGGCGTATGCTTGCCGCTCTTTGACACGTATGAAGGATCAAAAGAAATCATTCGTCGGCTGCCAGTGTGTTTTTCAATCAAGCGCCGGTTAAAATCTCGAAAATTGAAACCCGATTCATGATGATTACGGTAAGTCAATTCATTCTTCTGACCGTAACGCTCAAAGTTCAAATAGTTGTACCGGCCTCTCAGGGTCAGGAACAAACCTAGGAGGTGATGAAAAAAATCTCGTTGCCATTTGTTTATGTCCGGCATTTCTCGCATTATTGCACTTGTGATCGTTTCGACGCTCATGGGCAGAAGTTGGTTTTTGATTCGTACCACAAACCTAAACTTTTGCCCTTTTTTATTTATATGTTTTCAAATCGGCACAGCCGATTTCTTTACGAACCATTGCTAGATAATACCTTTCAAAAAGCACTAGAAATCTGCAAAAAAAGCTTTGAGGAAAAAAGTCCGACAAGTCTTTGATCTAATACAAGCCTTATCAATGAACGCAATTTAAAATGTATAGCCCCCAACTGTCAAGCAAACCACCCAATGCTAGAATACATCATATAATGATTTTTTGCAGAACGAAAACCGCTGCAGAACGTTTGTCTTAGGTGCCAACCGCCGCGATAAGCGAGCGGT
>JBEAVK010000032.1:0-4437 GCA_041160955.1 Bacteroidota bacterium | reverse complement strand
CGCTTTTGAACAAGTGTACTTTGCTCACGTGCCTCAAATCAAACAAGCATTGAGCATTGGGGGCGTATCTAGCCGTACTTATTCGTGGCAAGCAAAAGGAGATTCCAACAAAAAAGGTAGCCAAATTGACCTTGTAATTGATCGGCGCGATCAAGTTATCAATCTTTTCGAGATCAAATATTCGATCAATCAAGTGACAATCACCAGCGAATATGATGCTGTTTTGAGGCACAAAATTCAGGCTTTCAAGGGGAGCACAAGCACTAATAAATCTATTTTCCTTACCATGCTCACAACACATGGCTTGGCCGCAAATGAATACAAAACCTCTATTATCCAAAATGAATTGACGATGGATGCTTTGTTTGGGAATGTCTAGTAAAAAGTGCATCTTGGTGATATTCCACCTACTTCTTACTCCTATTCCTCAATTCCACCAAATACCGATTCAATTCCACCACATCGAAATACAGCACCTCTCTTGGTTTGGAACCTTCACCAGGGCCTACAATACCAAGACCTTCTAATTGATCCATGATACGACCAGCGCGGTTATAACCTAATTTCATGCGACGCTGAATCATGGAAGTAGAGCCGTGTTGCGTTTCTACTACAAGGCGGGCGGCATCGTCGAGTAAATCATCCAATTCACTGAGACTGAATTGTTTGGCAGAAGAGCCACCTTGCTCGCCTTCAGCATGGAACTCGGGTAGGAAGAACGGCTCGGGGAAGCCTTGTTGCTTGGAGATAAATTCAATTACTTTTTCTACCTCTGGTGTATCCACAAAGGCCGATTGCAAGCGTATAATATCGCCGCCCACACTGAGCAGCATATCGCCACGGCCTGTCAATTGTTCGGCACCACCAGCATCGAGGATGGTACGCGAGTCAATTTTGGAAGCCACTTTATACGCAATACGCGCCGGGAAATTCGCTTTGATGACACCCGTAATGATATTGACCGAAGGACGCTGTGTTGCAATAATTAAGTGGATACCCACCGCACGCGCCAACTGCGCCAAACGTCCGATCGGAAGTTCGATTTCCTTGCCCGCAGTCATAATCAGATCGGCAAACTCGTCAATCACCAATACGATAAACGGCATAAAATAATGCCCTTTATTCGGATTGAGTCGGCGACCTACAAACTTGTCGTTGTACTCCGTAATATTACGCGTTTCGGCTTTTTTAAGCAAATCGTAGCGCGTTTCCATCTCAATAATGAGCGAATTGAGGGTGTGTACTACTTTGGTGGTGTCGGTTACAATCGGCTCTGTTTGGTCGGGCAGGAAACCCAAAAAGTGATTTTCCAACCGTGCATACGGGAACAGTTCCACCTTTTTAGGGTCGATCATAATGATCTTTACCTGCGATGGGTGTTTTTTGTACAGCAACGACATCAGGATTACATTGATACCCACCGATTTACCCTGACCCGTAGCACCTGCGATAAGCAAGTGGGGCATTTTGGCCAAATCTGCTACAAAAACCTCATTTTGGATATTTTTACCCAAGGCAATAGGCAAATCCATTTTGGCGCGACGGAAGCGGTCGTCTTGTAGGGTTTCGCGCATACCCACAATTTGGCGTTTTTTATTCGGCACCTCAATACCGATCGTGCCTTTGCCCGGAATAGGAGCAATGATACGAATACCCAAAGCCGAAAGGTTAAGGGCAATATCGTCTTCCAGGTTTTTAATCTTGGAAATACGCACCCCGCGCGCTGGAATTATTTCGTAGAGCGTTACCGTTGGCCCAATGGTTGCGCGTATTTTTTCAATTTCAATTTTAAAATACAATAGCGTCTCAATGATCTGCTTTTTGTTATTTTCGAGTTCCTCTCGGTCAATTTCGAGCGTACTATTATCGTATTCGAGCAGCAATTGCGTGTGCGGATGCTCGTAATGCGACAACTCCAAGGTAGGATCGTAAGGCTCAGAAAGGTTGGGGTTGCTCTCCTGAATCAGATCGGTAGGTGGCTTATATTGCTCGGCTTCTTCCAACGAAACAGGCACTAATGGTGCTACTGGAATATTAATTTCCAATTCAGCATCATCGGGGTTTAAGGCCGCTTTGCGTTCCAAGGGTGGCGTTGTTGGCGGCGCAAATAAGGCACTGCGCTGTGTAAGGTCAAATTTGAGTTGACCACCGGTGGTAGCATTGGATTCAGATGCTGCCTCCTCGGTTAGTTCGTCTTCCAAGTGATCCAGTGGATTATCGGCAAAAATAGGCGATATTGGCTCTGTGCTATCCTCATTTGGCTCGTTATTGACGGTAGTGCGCAACTTAGCATTGGAAGGTGGTGGTACTACGCGGCGGCGTTTGGCGTAATTGCCGCTGAGTAAATCGTTCCAAGCATTGCGGATTTCTAAGCCCAATCCCCGCCAACTAAAGTCGTTGAGGTTAGGGTTATTATTCCATACAAATACCGCGAGAAAAGCAAAAGCCAACAAAATCAAGGTGCCGGGAATGCCTACAAAACTTTGGATCCAAAGCCCTACTGATTTACCAAATTCACCGCCAAAAGGAAAGCGGGAGGTTTGGAAAAAGAACGCGGAAATGACCGAAACCGTCACCATCCAAACAGTAGTACTTTGCAACGTAGGCAATAACAGGCTGGTAGGCATCCCCCTCATCAGGGTAAGACCGTATTTATATAATAGGTAAACAATACCAAAAGCAGCCACGCCAAACCCCCAATAAATAAAGGCATCGGCGAGGAAGGCACCTAAGCGCCCCAGCCAGTTGTCCACCACCACATCGCTAAAAAACATTTCCCACGAAAAGCGGAAAACAATGTCCTGATCGTGCTCCCAGGTAAAGAGATACGATACAAAAGCGATGAACATATAAAAGGAAAAGAATAGACATAGCATACCGAAGAGCTTCGGTACCCGTTCGTCATCGAACTTTAATGAGAGTTGCCTTGTTTTTTTGGCCATAATGAGTGGCAAAGGACGTGATTTTTATTTAAAATTGATATACTTATTGTTGTTTTTTTACCAACGCTGCTTTTGTCGAAAAAAATACATGTCCTATCGAAACATCTTCTTTTACGCGTAAACGGGGGACGTTATTTGTGAAAAGTTAGCAAAAGTTAGAAAATATTAAGCATTATGAAACAAAAAGCATGCTGGGCCATTATTGGCCTATTCGTATCGAGTATCTCTATGTTTGCCCAAAAACAAGGATTATTGGGTGAATATTACGATGGATCAAATTTTCAAAAAAAAGTACTGACGCGTACCGACCAGAAAATCAATTTTTATTGGAACAATGAAGCACCTGCCAGGGGCATTAATCCGCAAGAGTTTTCTATCCGGTGGACGGGCAAAATCAAAGCACCCGAATCCGGTGAATACATGTTTCGCGCCAAAGTCGATGATGGTGTTCGGGTAAAAGTGGGCGGACAATACGTTATTGACGCTTGGGGACTGAACGACGAAGGAAAATTTACGGGTTATATCAAATTGCAACAAGGCCAGATGTATGATTTGGAAGTGGAGTATTTTAATGGTTTATTTGAAGGAGAAATACAATTGTTTTGGCAATTACCCAGCGAAAAACCTATTTTTGGTGGCGCATTGGGGTACAATGACAAAATTATAGACAGTAAACACTTTTATACTCAGGAAGCCCCGCCGCCGCCGCCAGCCCCAACTCCTAAAGAGACAAAACCGCCAGCCAAAAAGCCAGTATCCGCCGTTAAACCTGCCCCAAAACCGGAAAAAAAACCAGCACCCCAAGCCCCGCCACCACCGCCAGCCAAAGTAGTGATCAAAGATTCTATTGAAAAATTTACGCCCAAAAACATCCTCTTCGAGCGCAGTAAAAATACAATGCTCGAAGGCTCCAAACTCGAATTGGATCGGCTGGCAGGTTTTTTGAACCGTCACCCCAAATTAAAACTAACCATAGAAGGACATACCGATAACCTCGGTGATCCAGCTAAAAACTTGGAATTATCACAAAAAAGGACTGAAAAGGTAGCCGCTTATTTAACTTCCAAAGGCGTAGAAGCCAGTCGGATCACGGCCATTGGTTATGGCGATACGCGGCCTTTGATTAAGTCGGAAAAAGGTGATCCTAAGAACCGGCGGGTGGTATTTTTGATTGAGTAGTGCGTTGTTGAGTTGGTCGTATAGAATTATATTTTTTGAACGTACAATACAGATCTCGTGCTGTGTTGTACGTTTTTGTTTATAACACCTTCATTTTTATTTTGGTCTTAAAATAATAAAACACCTTCATTTTACCTCAATTATTAGCATATTGATATTTTTTTCAAAATTTAACATATCGTAATGCATGCAATCTCAAACATACCATGTAACTTTGGCACACAATTTTTTTTTCACAAATTTTTAAACATATTCTTCAATTTATGAACAATTTACTAAACTTTCCGCACTCCGCACTCCGCACTCCGCACTCCGC
>JBEAVK010000432.1:0-22839 GCA_041160955.1 Bacteroidota bacterium | reverse complement strand
ATTTGGAGGTAAAAGGTAATTTGACACCAAAAGTGAATCTAGGCTTAACCCTTGCGCCTAATCCTGCCACTTATGCTGTAACAATGAGTATGGAAGGCGTGGATGCCAATGGTGGTACTTTACTGGTATTTGACCAAATAGGCAGGTTGGTACAGCAGCAAGCGATTGCTAGTGAACAGCGAACGACTACGCTACAAGTTGCAGAATTTGCACCGGGTTTGTATCGAATTATGTTAAGAACAGATGATGGAATGGTGACGAAGACCTTGGTAGTGGTCAGAGAATAATACCATTTTTGATTGGATACTTCGGCGTTGTAATTTTTGTGCATGAAAAGCGTATATGGTTTTATAAATACATGCGCGAAACTGAACGACGCTGAGTCGATATTAATTATATCCTAATACTTAAAACGGGTTGTATAACGCTCAAAATCTGCGTTATGCAACCCGTTTTTAATTTGGAGTGTACTAAACCATACCAAAACCCATTAAAACAGGGGCTTTCCTACCTTAAAGTCATTGTTGTTCTATGGTTGGGTACACCACACACTGCTTACTTTTCAACTGCTTTTTTTAGTAAGTCTAAGCCTTGTTGATTTGTTTTTTCCATGCCATCCTTTGCGCCAAAAAGCCACATAAAAAAAGCATCAACAATACCCGATGTTACTTTAAAATCTTGCGTCACCTCAATACCATTTTGTGTTGCTTTGAAAGTATAATCAAATGTTGGTTTAGCCACAAATGGTTTTTGAATATCGCATTGCATACCCACAAAATTAAACGTATCTACTTTTACAATTTCTTGATAACCAAGATCTTTACCATTATTACCATCCCAGTGATATTGAGCGCCTACAGTGCCGTCGGTACCCTTCACTTCATATTTTTGGGCAGGGTCTTGTGCCAAAAACGGCGACCATTTGGGGAAGTTTTTCAAGTACCGCACCATATCAAATACTTCCTCTTTTGAACCTTTAATGGTTACTGATTTAACGATTTGAATACGAGTAAGTCCGCTGGCTTTATAAAAACCAAATGCTAAAAATGCAACGAATGCAACTGCTATAATTGCGAATATCATTTTTTTGTTCATTTTAAAATGTTTGTAATTGTTGATAAATTTTTGTGAATGATTTACATGGGTTGAATTGATCTTATTTCAACCGTTCCGCCCATTAATAAAATAGGGCAGTTTTTTGCCATTTCTACGGCGGCATCTATAGTATTGGCTTTTACAACCATGTTTCCACTCAGCGTTTGGCTGTCGGAAATATAAACGCTATCCGTTACGGACTTGTCGGCCAAAATTTGTTTACCCTCAAAACCGAGTTGATAGGTACTCACCAGTTTTTCTTGTATAGCGATATTGCCAATAAAAGCACCCCATTGCTGGTGCATTTCGTTCATTTCAGCGGCTGTTGGCTGATAGTCATTGCTAGGTTCGTATCTGAACACAAGCATAAATTCATTGTTCTGTACCATCTTTATTTTATTTGTGTTGTTAAATAATGGTACAAAAGTATGGGGGTGCTACAGACCCCATCTTGCCATAGGACAAGAAAAGAATTTACACAGAAAAATTTTTCAATTTTTTAAAAATAGTCCAATGTAGGAACAAAATAGTAGGTGGCGCGAATGCAGGAATAATACAAAACGGAAACACTGCCAACGTATCAACACCCATTACGCCAGTGTCGATGGATATTTTGGTCAAAACATTTGCCGCAATGGCCGTAAATAAAATATCCACAGTACCAAAAATATTCCAAAAATAAGTCAGTTTCCGAGCATAGTGCTTTTTATCCTGAATCGCTTTGGCCACAAACACACTACTGATTGCAGTAAGCATATCTCCTATACCTGCAATAAGTGCAAATGGTTTAGGCAAAGCATCCTGTAAGGCTAGCAACACAAAAAACATACCGATCAAGCGAAATATATGTAGTTTCACAAGACTTTCGAGTGTTGCCTCCACTACGATTGTTTTGTAGATTGCGGTGTTTAATACTACGCCGAAAAGTAGAAAAGCATACGGGAATGTCGTCAACAAAAGTACTTTAGGCGGAAGTGCCACTTGATTGAACCAACCATTAAAACTGGCCAATACAATATAAAGCAGGTATAAAGTGAAAAAGGTGATTACCACCGGATAAGCCCATCTGTGGGCTATCTTCCTTGCTTCACGGCGGACAAAGCCTATAATTAGTATAAAAGGCAAGGGAATAGCAATCAGGAATGCTATTGAAATCCATTGAGGAACGAAATAAGACGTTAATGTATTCATCTATTATCTGCTATTTCTTTTCTGATTCTGCTTAATGAAGTATCTGTAATGCCCAAATAAGTCGCAATTTGTTTCAAAGGCACGTTTTGTACAATGTCGGGTTTGGCTTTTAAAAGGTTTAAATATCTATCTTTTGCGGGGTCTGCGATGATAGAAACAGAGTGGTTTTTTAATTCAAAATAATTATTGACCAAACGCGTACGTCCTACTTCTCTAAAAGCCTCAATGCTAAATAATTTCATAAAATTTTCAAAAGTAATTTTCCAGACTACACAAGAAGAAACCGCCTGAATATGCTCCCGACATTTTGTTTTTAAGAAATAAGAGTGCCAGTCTATTACAATATCCGTTGAACTAAAAAATTTTGTACTAATATCATTGCCTTCTAAGTCGATTATATATGACCTCGCAAAGCCACTTTCCATAAAATAGTAGAAATTTGCAGTAGTGCCTTCTTTAATCAAAAAGTCGTTTTTTGCAAATTCTATGCGTTGGTATTGGCTTAATATAATTTCTAAATCTTCTTTTTTAAAATTTTGCTCATTAAATATTGTTTTTAAAAAATGGGTATCACTCATACTACATGATTATTATTTTATTGTTCTTTGAAAAGTAAACATTATACAGGATTAGAACCATGCTCAGTGTGCTAAACTAACTTGATTTAATATCTAAAATATCCACACATCAAAGATACGAAAAAATAAAAACGTAGTATATTATTTTTTGGAGAAGGTGCAGTACTGTAGATTTTTGCCAATTCAAGGTTAACGGGTAACCTCACTAACGCTCTGTTTAGAATTGAGCACTTTTAGGGCTTCGGATTTGAACCCAGCACCTTTTGTGGTAGAAAAAAACAGATGCCACTATTCAAAACAAACCATCAATAGAATGGTGGCTAAAATTTTGGTAGTAGCCTAAAAACGCCTGCGTTCAATTCTGCAATTAATTATGTCCAAATACTTAGATGTATTCGATTAGAGTCTTGACCCTATTCAATTCCTGCCCTGACCCTATGTTTGCATAAACATTATCCCACGTAACTTTGCCCCGTCAAAAGATTATGCTTTGCGCCTTTGAATATTAAGTATTTGATTAAAAACGTAAATGGCAATAAAATTTGACCTATAATTGTCTCCAAAATCAGAATATTAATACAATTAATTATGCACATCAAAAACAAATCTGTCGGAACACTTATTTTTACACTTTTTATTTCGGGTGTTTTATACAGTCAACACGATCGCAATATCCTGGACGAAATACCGCCCACACCCCAAATGTATTCGAGGGTGATGCAGATGAGCAACCCGACCGAACTGCAATTTGACACCATTTGGGCGGTTACGCAAAACTACAATAAAATCAACATGGATACTATGCTGAAATTAGCCGAACACGCCGTTTCAATTACTCAAAAAACAAAAACAAGGACGCACTACGGAAAAGCACTGTTTTTAAAGGGTAAAACCTTAATGGAAAATAAAATTGATTGGGATGGCGGTTTATCTCTGATAAACCAGTCAATAGAGATATTGAAAAGTGAAAAGCAGACGGCCACTTTGAACATAATAGAAAGCCGCCTGGGCTCCTGTTTTATGTCTGTCAATCAGTTGGAAGAAGGTCTTAAACACTATTTGAAATCATTGGATTGGGCAAAAGTGACCAAAGACTCCGCCTTACTATTGATTGAGCCGATGATCGGTGTTGGCGCTATTTACTACAAACTGGGCAGTTTTGAAAAAGCTTCCGAAATGATGGGGGAGGCCATAAAAACGATGGAGGCTACCAAATTTGATTTGAATTTGGGGGCAGCCTATGCTAATCAAGCCAGAATACTCAGAAAAAATGGACTTAAATATGAGGCCATGGCTGAGTTGCAGGGCAATGATCCAGTTATTTACCGCGACAGTGCTCAAATGAATTTCCAAAAAGGCTTAGAAAATGCGTCTAAAGGTCTTGAATTTGCCAAAAAGAAGCAAAATCCATCTGAAATGGTAGCCATGACTCTTACAGTTGCCGATCTCAAAAATAATTTGGGTGATTACAAAACAGCATTGCGCATGGTAAAAGAAATACAGCCAATGGTAAAAAAAGTGGCTTGGCCGCAATTTTTGGCAAATTATCATTTAACGCTCTCCCAGTCACAACGAAATTTGGGACTTATTGCTGAGGCTGAACAAAACGCAGAAGCAGGATACGACATCGTAAAAAAGAACAAGGGCGCTGGGGATATGGGTATTTATGAGGAGGAATTGTACAAGGTTTACAAGGCCAATGGCAAAACGCAGTTGGCTTTGGAAATGCTGGAAATCATCCAAAAACGACAAAAACAAAAACAGGAGGAGAGTGTCCAAAAAGCCATTGTAGATGCTGAAACAAAATACAAAACTGCAGAAAAGGAAAAAGAAATACTGGAGTTGGCCATCGCCAACGAAAAAATATCGAAACAAAGAAATTACACGATTATGGGAGGACTTTTACTGGGGATTTTTGGCTTTTGGGGCTATCGCTTTAACAAAGTAAAAAAAGACCGGAACGACAAAATGGCATTTGCCGAAGCCCTTATTTTTGCACAGGAAGAAGAACGCAAGCGCATCGGGAGGGATCTCCACGATGGCATTGGGCAAACCTTGCTTTTGATTAAAAAGCAAATGGACAACAACATCGGGGCAACGTTGGAAAACAAACAAATGATTTCCGATACCCTCAACGAAGTGCGATCCATATCTCAAGATTTGCACCCTTTCCAATTAGATAAATTTGGATTGACAGCGACCATCAATGATATGGTACTGAAAATTGAACAGTCAACCGACCTCTTCATTACCCGGGAAATAGATGATATCGACGGTATGCTGGATCAAAAATCCGAAATTCATTTATACCGAACCATTCAGGAGGCATTGAGCAACATCATCAAACATGCAGGGGCGAGTGCCGCAAAAATCAGCATGCACAACAAAGCCGACAAAATTCTGGTTTCTATATTGGACAATGGTAAAGGCTTCGACTTAGAACTGGCTGTCCTAACATCTAAAAGTCTGGGAATCAGGACGATGCACGAACGCATATCAGCCATAGGCGGAAAATTAAAAATAGAAAAAGGAGAGACAAGCGGAACCCAGGTTAACATCATTTTACCTAAATCAAAAAATAAATCTTAATATGTCAATACGGGTTTTTAATGCAGATGACCACCCCATTCTGCGCAAAGGAGTAAGTGATCTCATCATTCAAACAGAAGGGATGGTCTGGGTTGGAAGTGCAGAAAATGGTCGCGATGCCCTTGAAAAAATCAGGGCCATACAACCTGATGTGGCTATATTGGACGTTGAAATGCCCTATTTCTCCGGTTTGGACGTGGCCAAAACGCTCATAGAGGAAGGCATACCCACCCGGTTCATCATACTGACGCTGTTTAAGGATAAAGCCTTCCTGAACCATGCCCTCGAAATGGGCGTTAAGGGCTATCTGCTCAAAGAGAGCAGTGAAAAGGAAATATTAGAATGTATTCGCTTTGTCGGCGAAGGTAAAGCTTATGTCAATGCCTCTATGACGCAATACATCATCACGCAGCAAAATGCCCCAAACGATTTATTGGCACAACTGACAAGCCATGAAATCAATATCCTCAAATTGATTGCCCGCCAAAAAAACTCCAATGAAATAGCCGATATGCTTTTCATCAGTCCCAAAACCGTATCCAACCACCGTACGAACATCAGTAAAAAATTAGGCCTGAATGGCGAACAGAACAGCCTGTTGAAATGGGCGATTGAAAACAAAAATTTGTTGGGCTGAGTTGATTTCTGACCTTGCGCAAAAAGAAATCACACTTAGGAATGGTGTCGAAATAATTGAATAACCCCAAAATGAGGTCTAGCCCCTATCAATTCCCTACCCAGCCCCTATTTGCCTAGCACTGGAGTTCCCTGACCTTTGCAGGGTTAATTATACCTTATTTCACAACTTATTTCATCACAACACCGGGCATATTGCTCACGTCATTAAAATCATTCAATTATGAAAAATTATTCTTTTTTGTCAATCATCTTTTTTGTTATTTTTAACGCATCATCTATCTGCGCTCAAACCGAAGCATCTGCCACCAATGTGGATAAAAGTTCCGTGACAGCATATTTGTCCGACAGGAATGCCCGCTTTCCTGACCTGATTGAATATTTGAGCCAACATTTAGTCTATCCCGAACTGGCGCACGAGAACAGCCTGGAGGGTACAGTGAAGGCAGAAGTATCGCTCAATGAAGCAGGGGAAGTAACCGAAGTATGTATCCTAGAAGGCATGGGTAATATTATTGATACCCAAGTCATTAAAATGTTGCGCGAAATGCCACGTTGGATTCCCGCAGCGCGCAATGGCCATACCGTGTCACAACGTTTGATCATTCCTGTTAAGTTTGTCCTTAACTGAGCCTGAAAAAATTCATGTCAATCCTCATCAAAAAATAGTAGAATTATGAACCACACACTTAAGTTGTCAGTACTTATTTTGGTATTAAACATGGCTTTTTCCTGTTCGGAGGAGAAAAGTAACAATCCAAATACAGCAGCATCTACTCCCAATGCTGAACTCACCACCATCAATGGCATAGTCACCAATGTTACCCTTGGCAAAGATGGCTACACCGCAACAGTGCAAACCGACACAGAGGGCATCTATGCAGCCTTGGTTTCCATCGTAAATGTAGGAGGAAGGGAAAAATGTCAACCCAGCAATATTGGAGATAAAGTAACTTTCAAAGGTGAACCTTATGTTTTGGGCAACACCAAACAATTGAAAGTCACGGAAATCATTAGCATCACGCCCACCCAAACCCAACTATTGATTGGGCCAAATTCGTTCCGAGGGATTCAGGTAGGCGATTTGATCAGCAAACACCTTGAGTATAGTCAAAAAACGAAGATGCGGACAGGCGAGGGCGTTTTTGAGGTGTACGAAATCAAGGATTTCGATAACAACCCGGCTGGCTATTTTTTGCCCGACCCTAAGGAAAAACTTTTGGTAGGCGATATCACGGTAAAAAGCCCCAAGGCTCAAACAATAAAAGGTATAAAAATAGGCGATACGTTTCAGGATTTAGTAAAGGTTTTTCCAGATATAGCAGTACATGGTTCGGAAATAGAAGGCCGAACGCATGCCAGTGCCAATAACCTTTCCTATCGTTTGGATGTAGCCAATTTTAGTTATGAAATTGATACGGCAAAAATTCCAGCTACTGCTAAAATTACTGAAATTATCATTCATCGGGGTAGATAACGCAGACTTGTAACGCCTGCAACCCTTTTTTTCAAAACAGATCGACGGCAAATTTTTTTGAAATGTGGACGAACCTGATCGGTTCGATCCCTACCCATTGCGTCTTTTTTCAACATTTTTTTACCACATACACATTACGTTTTCTTATGAAAATCTGTATTAAATCAACATTTAGAGCCAATTGGCTCCGCACCATCTATTCCCTTGTTTTATTATTGGGAGGCTTTCAGGTGCTTTTTTCGAAAACCACCTGGGATGGCTCTGTCAGTAGCAACTGGCACGATGATGCCAACTGGTCAACTGGCGTAAAACCGACCGCTGCCGATGATGTCGTCACCCCCGACGTGGCCAACGACCCGACGGTCAGCACGGCAGCGATCGACAAAACGGTCACTGTCAATTTGAATGCTGTACTGGCCATCGCTGCTGCTGGTTCATTGACGACGCATGGTTCTGTCTCTGCGAGCAGTAGCAGGACTAAAGCCATTTTAAATCAAGGGACGATGAATAACAGTGGGGAGATCATCATCGGCGCAGCGATCAGCCCAAGCATTGAGGGCCTGTTCAATAACCGCGTTCTCAACCATCTTATAGGCGGAAAAATCACCGGAGAGACCGACGAAAATTCCCTTCCATTCATCACCACTTGGAAAACCGACAACCCAGGTATCTCTAACAACACTTCCATCACTATCCCAACAACGGGCGGCGGCTATAACTACGACGTGGATTGGGACGACGACGGTACTTACGACGAGTTGGGCATTATGGGCGATGTGACCCATGATTTCGGCACAGCGGGCACTTACACCATCCGCATCCGGGGTGCTTTCCCACGGATTTACTTCAACGGCTCTGGCGACCGCGAAAAACTGCTCGACATCAGCCAATGGGGTGCTATTGCTTGGACTTCAATGGAAAATGCATTCTCGTCCTGCGTCAACCTCAATATAAGTGCCACGGATGCGCCCATCCTCAGTGGTGTGACAAGCCTGAGAGCGATGTTCTTTGGTTGCTCCAGTTTAGACGGACCTGCCAACATCGGCACTTGGAACACTGGTACAGTGACCGATATGAGGTCTATGTTTTTTGGTGCAGATTTATTCAATCAGCTGATCGGCACTTGGAACACGGCAGCAGTGACCGATATGACTTCAATGTTTTTTGGCGATGAATCATTCAACCAAGATCTTGGCGATTGGGTATTGAATGCGTCAGTGATCATGAGCAACATGTTGACCAGTACTGGCATGGATTGCTCCAATTACAGCGCCACCCTGATCGGTTGGGCCAACAATCCCGTTACGCCTTCGGGCCGCTCCTTGGGCGCAAGTGGTAGAAAATACGAGACCGCAGCCGTGGCTGCGTGGGACAATTTGACCATAACAAAAGGCTGGACAATAATCGATGCCGGACTGGTATCCAATACTTTTTACGCTGACACAGACGGCGACGGCTTTGGCGATGCTTCAGCCCCAAGTTCAATTAATACCTGCGCACCGCCTTCGGGCTACGCGGCCAACACAACCGATTGCGACGACGACTGCGCCGCCTGCTTCCCTGGCAACCCTGAAATCTGCGACGGAAAAGACAATGATTGCAATGGCATGATTGACGACGTGGCTGCCTGCGGCTCAGCCGGTACGCGAACTTGGACGGGGTTTGTCAGCACCGACTGGCACACGCCCTGCAACTGGAATCCCGGCTGCGTGCCTACCGCAGATGATAATGTCATCATCCCCAATGTGACCAATGACCCAAGCATCAGCGCGGCTGCAGTCGCCAAAAATGTCGTTGTGAACGCGGGGGGCGTGCTGACGATAGCAGCGGCGGGTTCGCTGGCGGTTGAAGGCGCGGCGATGGCGAATGCAATTAGTAATATGGGGACGGTTAACAATCACGGCACGATCACCATAGGGGCCGTTCTGACTGCTGGCTTTAATGGCATACGGAATGAAGGCGCGTTCACCAACCATCCGGGCGGGCAAATTCAAGTGGACCGCGCCATAGATGCGGGCATCGCCAACTTCAGCTCGGGTACCTTCACCAATGAAGCGATCATCACCATAGGCGGAATCATAAGCCCGGGTAACAGCGGCATCGCGAATGGTGGCATCTTTAACAACAACTCGGCGGCGCAAATCCAGATCAACCGTTCGACTTTATATGGTTTAATCAACGGGGGCACGTTCAATAACGATGGTAGCCTGACCCTAGGCGCAAACTTCAGTGTTGGCATTTATGGTATTTTTAGTAACGGCACAATCAATAACAATATAGACGGGCAAATTCAGATAGACCGAGCGGGTAGTAGTAGCGGGGTTTTCAATAATGTTGGTGGCTCCTTTCAAAATAAAGGGGATCTAAATATCGGGGCAATCGCAGCCGGGACTTATGGACTCCTCAATAATGCAGCTTTTAGCAATCAGATTAGTGGGCAAATACTGATCCAACGCGCGAATGACGCTAGCATTCTCAATGAAGGGTCCAATGTCACGCTCGACAACTACGGCACGTTGACCATCGCGGCAAACAACGGAGGCGGCATTCGAAATTTTTCGTCGGCGACGATTCACAACCGTCCTTGCGGGCAGATATTTTTGTATAAGCGGCTGAACAACACGGCAACTTATACGAATGAGGGCCTTTTTCGAGTTGATTTCGGGGCCAGCGCACACGTCAACACCGGCACTTTAACCAACAACAGCATCATCGAATACCCGCAAGGCAACCCAATCCCGAATGTGGTGAACAACGAAATCACCGTAGCGCCCACGACAGCCAACACCTGTGATATAATCAACCCCGCTTTTGGTCTGGGCAATCCGGTGGATTTCACGATAGCGGGTATCTTCACCGATGCAGCCGCCACCATGTCGGCAGGAACCTACACAACAGCGACCAATACGTTTACGCCCACGTCCGTTCTACCGGAAGGCAGCTACACTTTTTATGTAAAAATAGAGGACGACAATGGAGGCTGTACCCGCATTGCAACCTGGAAACTCACAACAGAGAATTGTTGCGATGCGCCCGAAGCCATTTGTAAATCGGCCACCATCGCATTGGTTGGCAACAGCGCAAGCCTTAGTGTTTCTGATGTCAACAACGGCAGCACATACGAATGTGGTCTGCAAAGCATAACGGTCTCGCCTAACTCATTCAGTTGCAGCCAAGTCGGCACCCCACAAACTGTGACGCTGACCGTGACTGATGTAAAGGGCAACAGCGATGCCTGCCAGACCACTGTGACGGTACAGGACAACACTGCACCAACAGTTGTTTGCAAAAACTTTACTACCAATTTGAGTACTACCGGAACAGCTAGTATTAACACCACGAATGTGTTCCAAAGCGGTTCGGACAATTGTGGCAACGTAACTCAAGTAAGCGTTATGCCAAATGCCTTTACTTGTGCCAATTTAGGGGCAAATACAGTCGTTTTGACGGTCAATGATGGTAACAGTAATATGGCCACTTGTTCAGCAACAGTCACCGTCGTAGATGCGATAGCACCCACTATTATTTGTCCTGCTAATATTGTCCGTGCTACTGATTTGAACCAGTGTAATGCCATTGTGAATTACACTACACCTACTATTGCATCGGATAACTGTGCTGGTGCGGTAGCGAGCCATTTTAGCGGTGGAGTTAGCGGTGCTGTGTTCCAAAAAGGAGCGACAACTGTCATTTGGAGGGCAACAGACGGTGCTGGGCTCATTGGTTCTTGCTCGTTTAGCATTACGGTCAATGATACGCAAAGACCAAATATCACTTGTCCGGTTAATCAAACCCGTAGCACCAGCCCCGGTCTATGCAGCGCAGTCGTCACATATCCTACACCAACAGGCACTGACAATTGTGGGTTACCTACGGGACAACCCGTTTGGATCAGTGGCGGCACTAATGCTGCGGGTAGTACAGCGACTTTCCAAAAAGGAAACACTACGGTAATTTGGCAAGCCACCGATGCTGTAGGAAATGCTCAAACCTGCTCCTTCAGAGTAACTGTGAATGACACCCAAGCACCCACCATGACTTGCCCAGCAGCCGTAAGTTTATCCACGGCAACGAACACCTGCAGTGCAGTGGCAACTTATACCAACCCGACCTTTACGGACAACTGCGCGCCTACAACGGGCACATCAACACGCATCAGCGGATTGGTGAGCGGATCTAATTTCCCAGTAGGCAATAACAATGTCGTATTCCAAGCGACCGATGCTGCGGGCAATACACGCCGCTGCACGATGGTGGTAACGGTGACGGATATCCAGCCACCAGTTGTAATTTGTCCACAGTCGATTGTGGTAACTGGTAGTGGTACGCCTTGCACCAGTACGGCAATTTATGCTAATGCTACCGCCTCGGACAACTGTGCGGTTACGCTAACACCATTTTTGCTCACAGGTTTGGCGAGTGGTTCTGTATTCCCTGCGGGTGTTACGACCAATACTTTTAGGGCTGTAGCTCCTAATGGGCAAAGCGCAACGTGTTCTTTCACAGTAACAGTAAATTGCGGTAGCAGCGGTATGAGCAATTCAGGATTGGAAGATCGGAACCAGGATTTAGAGGCAGCACAAATGGTACTACAAAAAACAAATCTAGGTTTAAGCATTGCGCCCAATCCCGCACTTTCTGCTGTGACAGTCAGTATTGAAGGTGTGGGTGCTGGTGGCGGCACTTTACAGGTATTTGACCAAATCGGGAGGTTGATACAACAGCAAGTAATTGCGGGTGACCAGCGTACAAGCACATTACAAGTTGCGGAATTTGCGCCGGGTTTGTATCGAATTTGTTTAAAAACAGAGACTGGTATAGTGACTAAAACACTAGTAAGATAGATCAGTGCTTAATTGTCGGGGCGACTTTTTTAGTTGCCCCGACAATTCCCTAATATTCGATAAGTGTTCACTTGGGAATCGTTGAATATTGCACCTAAATTGGCATTGTTGAGGTCTTTAAGTGCGTGTGAGTACTGTATTTGGACATAATACGCCAAAATAATATTATGACCTTGTAAAAATTGCAGACTCACTTTACAATTCAAAAAATTATAAAAATCAGCAGTAAACGAAAAGTTTATGGGAGTCAAATTAGCCGTGACCCCAAAACACAAATTTATTATGTTGCTTCATTAGAAGACCCTGACAATGATGACAAGAGAAGGGCCAAAGTTAGACTTGCACCTTTATCGGATTACACAAGTCGTTGGCAAATAAAATGGGACGTTGAACAATATAAAAAGGATTCGCCAAAACTGGAAGCAATAGAGAAAAAGCGGTAAAAACTGCTGATATCAATACAACTCAAAAAAGCAAGCCATTACCAAGCGGCATCAGGTCTCTTTCGTGCTGTAATAGATATTGTTTGCGCCATAATCCACCTGCATAACCCACCAATTTACCATCGGTACCGATCACTCGGTGGCAGGGAATCATAAGACCGATTGGGTTTTTACCATTAGCGGAAGCGGCGGCACGGATACATTTTTCATCGCCTAGCCGCAGCGACATTTCGCGGTAAGAGACCGTGGTGCCAAAAGGAATTTTTAATAATTCTGCCCAAACTTTCTTTTGAAAATCGGTGCCTTGTGGGTGCATCGGCAGGTCAAACACCTTGATTTCGCCTAAAAAATAAGCCGTCAACTGGTCTTTTACCGCTTTGAGCAGACCAGTTGACGGCATAGTTAAATCCAATTCCTCTGAGGGTGTGTCTAAAAAACTCAGTTCGAGTAGCGCGTGTTCATCTACCGTGATGGATACAACGCCTAGCGGTGTTTGACAAAAAGAGGTTTGTTGCATGGTGTCATTAACATAATTTTGGCTCATTCCCAGATCTCATTCTTCACCACCTCCGCCGCCTTTTTTGTCCTTATCTTTTTCCCTGTTCAATAATTTATCAAAAACCTGTTTGACTTTTCCGTCTTTTTTGTCCTTAGGTGCGTCTTGGGGTTCGTCGTTAAATTTATCGGGATCAAGGTCGCCTCCTTCTGGTTCATCGGGTACTTGTCCACCAAATCTATCTTGAACAATTTGCTTCAAATTCTTGTAACCATTCGCACGCATTGAATCGCGGATGGTAGAATCTTGCAGGAGCATATTTAAGGTATCTGGCGAAATTGAAATCCGGAATGGGCAACCGCATTTACTCACAACAGCGGGGTTTTCCTCAAATTTTTCATTCAAAAGGCCACGTAGTTTTTTGTCGTTACCTACTTTATGCCAAAACATGGCTACAATTGGTAAAGCCATTGCTGAGCCTTGCCCCATGGTCATGGAACGAAACCGCACCGCTCTACTTGGTGCTCCTACCCAAGCACCAGTCACTAAGGTGGGATTGAAATTGATAAACCAACCATCCGACTGGTTTTGTGTCGTACCTGTTTTACCCGCAAATTCATTCATCAAACCAAAACCTGAACGCAACCTATGGCCTGTACCATAGTCAATCACGCTTTTCATCATACGCGTCATAATACCCGCCTGATCTTCTGTTAATGCCTGTACATGAGGGCCTAGGTTACTATTTTCAAGGAGTGCTTTTTTATAATCAAATATGGCTTTCCCATTTCTATCCGTCACTTTTAGCACCGCAACAGGTTCGGGCCGAACACCCTTGTTTGCAATGGTGCCATACACTTTAATCATATCGTACAAATCAATTTCGCAAGCACCCAAACTGATACCAAATTCGCGCGGTAGGGTAGAGGTAACACCCATTTTTGCGGCTAAATCTATTGTTTTTTGAATGCCAACTTGTTCGATTAACTGTGCAGCGATAACGTTTACAGAATAAGTTAACCCCCCAATTACTGAATACCAACCGCCGTAACTATCATCGGAGTTCTTGGGTGTCCAGTCTTTAATGGTGACCATTTGATTTCGTATAAATTTACAAGGACTAACACTGTCCTGAATAGCCGCAGCATATACAATAGGTTTGAAAGTAGAACCTACTTGACGCTTACTAAAGATATGGTCGTATTTGAAATTGCGGAAATTGGTGCCACCTACCCAAGCACGAATATACCCCGTTTGATGCTCCATGGCCATAAATCCACAATTGAGCATACAGAAATAGTGCCGTACACTGTCGATCGGGGTCATGGTGGTATCTACATCGCCACCACCATTTTTCCAAGAAAAAATAGTCATTTTGGCGGGCTGATCAAAGGATTTGAGGATTTCAGCATCGCTCATGCCACCTTCTTTGGACTGTTTCCAGCGGTCGCTTTTACGCACCTGCTCGTCGATCCATTTATCATCGCCCCATGCTTTTTCAGCCTTATATCCTTTCCAGTGTTGGTCGAATTTTGATTGCAGATCCTTCATGTGCTTTTGCACCGATTCTTCTGCATATTGTTGCATTCGGCTATCCAGAGAAGTGTATATTTTTAGGCCATCGCGGTACAAATTGTAACTAGTACCATCCTCTTTGGTCAAACCTTTGAGCAAATCCGGCATCACATCAGTACGCAAATATTCGCGGAAATAAGTACCCGCACCATCGTTATTATTATCACCGCCGTATTTTTTTGCACCAACGGGTTTTTCTTTTAACTTATCAAATTCACTCTGTGATAATTTACCATTCTTAATCAATTTGGCTACAGTGGCCAATTCTTCGGAGTTGAACTCGAAATCATTATTGCGCACCATGCGCGACATCACTAAGTTGCGCCTTTTTTGAGAGTTTTCAGGATTGCGAACAGGATCAAGTGCTGTGGTGGCCTTCAACATGCCGATCAAGGTTGCTGCTTGGTCGGGTGCTAAATCTTTTGCTTTTTTATTAAAAAAATACTTAGCGGCCACATTAATACCAAATCGGTCGCCACCAAAAGGCACTGTATTGAGGTAAAGAATGAGTAATTCTTCTTTATTGTAAATGTTTTCCAGTCGGATGGAAATAATATTTTCCTTAATTTTATTGATCAAAATACTGATGCCAGGTACCCAATAACTACGTCGAGGATATAGGTTTTTGGCCAATTGCTGGCTTAACGTAGAGCCGCCGCCCAAATTTTGATCGCTGGTGGCCACGCCTTTAAAAGCACGTAACCACGACATTAAATCAATACCACTGTGCTCAAAAAAACGCTTGTCTTCTGTTGCCAATAAAGCCGTAATTACATAAGGCGAAATATTTTCTAATTTAATCGCTGTACGGTTTTCAATATAATATTTACCGATCAAAACACTATCGGCGGTGTATATCTCGGTTGCATTGGCCGTTTCAATATTTTTTAATTCTTCTTTATCGGGCATTTTGCCAAAAGCGCCTATCCAAACGCAAAAAATAAGTGCTAGTAAAACATAAAAGCCCCATTTGAACATACGCATCCCAAAATTGGCGACACTTGCAAACTTGGGAAAACGTACAGAAAACGCTGCCCAACGCGTAGTAATAGGTGCTACAAGTGCTGCCCAACGAGCGTTAATAGGATCAAGAACAGGACGAAGCGGTGATAATAGGAGGTTCCAAGCGTATTTTACAGGCTTAGTAATGGTTGCCCATACGCTGGATATACGTTGAATAATCGGGTTGGATAAAAAAGACTTAAATATATTAGACATGGATATATTGCTCAAAAATTTTGCGAAGGTAAAAAGAAAGAAATAAAAGTAGGTATTAATTAACGATTGGCATCTTCTGGCTTAAAACTTTTCTGTGGCAAAAGCCCCATTAACTGCTCATGTAATTTCGAAATAGCACCATCTACCGCCGCACCTTGACCGCCCCATGTGATCCGATTGAACCCCTCACCCGATGGTACTTCGATAAAAGAATAGGTATTGCCGGGGTTGGTATAAGATAACTTTTCTAAGCCCAATTTTTCGGCTGTTTTAAAACACGCCTTAGCACTGCGTCTTTTGGCCGAATCTAATTCGGTTTTATCCCCCTCAAACAATTGACCATTATCTAATAAAGTATATTTTTGCTCTATGCCTGTAAAGCCACCGCCCTTTCCGAAACGAATTTGAGCCTTTGGCAATGTATCAGCGGTGTATTTGGTGTGTTTACAAAAAACCAACAATGTTGCAATGGACAGCAGCGATAAAGCGATGATGAGTAATTTCATGGTGCAGTATGTTTTGATAAATGCTAGGACGTATTTATTGTCGCATAGTACTTAAATTGGAGTGCAAAGGTATAATCTAATTTTCAAAACGAAGTACCTTTGCGCCCATGAACAAACAGGATACCCTTAATTCTCTTCAACATTATAAGCCTTTTGATGATGACGATGCTGCTTTTTTGATACAGATCACCGAATTTGTACAAAAAAACGATGATTTTTGGCAACGTTCTAATCTTAATGGACACCTCACTGGTTCCGCTTGGGTTGTATCTCCTAACCGCTCCAAGGTATTGCTGATCCATCACCTCAAACTAGATAAATGGTTCCAACCCGGTGGCCATGCCGATGAAACCGATGACTCGCTACAGGAAACCGCCCGCCGCGAAGCCATAGAAGAGTGTGGCTTGCAAGCACTAACACTGGAATACGCTGGTATTTTTGACATAGATATTCATCCTATTCCCGCCAAGGGCGATGTGCCAGCGCATTTGCACTATGATGTTCGTTACCTTTTTTCCGCTCCCGAAGACGATACCGAATTTGATTCCTCCGAAATTAAAGGCATGCAATGGGTGGATTTAGATAGCCTGAAAGGTGCTGAAATACCGGCATCGCTGAGAAGGATGGCGCTGAGACTGGTGTAAAAAAGTAACTATTTTTGAAATGTTCGGATTGCCCTCGTAACTTTGCAACCCATTTTCACGTTTATAGTCGTTAGGAATCAGTCAAAAGTGATAAGTTATTGTTTACTCATTCCTTAAGAAGGATTAAATGAGCGTAGTACCCTATCATCAAAATTTTTATTTTCAAAAATAAGTACGCACGCAACTCAAAACTACATACCATTATGCAGCATATTAAATTTTTATTGACCACCATCGCTTTGTTTGGCGTACTTGCATTAAGCGCGCAGGATATTAATTTGGCCAACCAGTATTTTATCAATGGCGAATATGAGAAATCGGCCAGTCTTTTTGGCCAAATTCTTGAAAGTAGCCCTAACAACGAGTTTGCACTGAACCGCTATGTAGAATCGATGCTCAATTTGGAGCAATTTGAGGAATGTGAAAAAGTACTCAAAAAACAGATCAAAAAGAACCCGAATTCGGGTAATTTATACGTACAATATGGTGCTGTTCTCGAACGGCAGGGTAAAATACCAGAGGCAAAAGCGCAGTACGAAAAGGCCATTCAAACCATTTCACCCGATTACAACTCGGTAAACAGGCTGGCCAGCCAATTTTCTAATACCAGTAAATATGAACTCGCCATCCTTGCCTACGAACGCGGTGCCGAACTACTAAAGGACAAAAATGTATTTGCTTTTAACCTTGGAGAATTGTACCGTCGGAAAGGTGAACCAGCAAAAATGATCGAACAATACCTCAATAGCCTCGAATCTAATTCGATCAATAGCGTTCAAACGATTACGATTTACCTTTCTAGGTATTTGGAGCCTTCCGATTTTGAGGAATTACAATCGCAACTTTATACCCGTATCCAAAAAGAAGAAAAAGCAGATTATATCGAGGTGCTTGCCTGGTCGTTTATTCAGCGCAAGGATTTTAAAAATGCACTCCGTCAATTAAAAGCCCTTGATGCGCGCCTGAATGAAAGCGGTCAACGTATTTATCAAATGGCGATTGATGCCTCCGAGGCCAAAGATTACGATTCCGCTATTGCTGCTTACGACTATATTACGCAAGAAAAAGGTCAACAAAATCCCTATTTTTTCCCTTCCAAGCAGGGCGCAATGCTCAATCGCCGCAATAAAATAACACAAGGGCTTTCTTATACCTCGGCAGATTTAACCGCTTTGGAGCAGGATTACCGGTCATTTATTGAGCAATACGGCATGAACCGCCAAACGGCCTCTTTAGTATTGGAATTAGCAGAATTGGAGGCATTGTATATCAATAATTTGCCCCAATCTATACAACTATTGGATAGCCTGACTAAAGCACCGGGCATACAACGCGATGAACAAGCGCGTGCCAAAATCAACCTAGCCGATTATTACTTAATGTCGGGCGAACGCTGGGAAAGTACCCTCCTGTACTCGCAAGTGGACAAAAGCTATAAAGAGGAAATACTGGGCCAGGAAGCCCGTTTCAAAAATGCAAAACTGGCCTATTACAACGGTGATTTTCAATGGGCACAAGCACAGTTTGATGTATTAAAGGCTTCCACATCAAAATTGATTTCGAATGATGCGCTAGATTTGTCGGTATTCATCATGGACAACCTCAACCTTGATACAACCGCCGATGCGATCACTTTGTACGCTGGCGCGGAATTACTCGTTTTCCAAAATCGTTTTGAGGAGGCAATCGCACGTTTAGATACACTTCGGCTTAATTTTCCTGAACACTCTTTACAAGACGATATTTTTTATCTTTTAGCGCAAATTGCCGAAAAACGTAGCGATTTTGTACGCGCTGCTGCATTGTACCAAAAAATAGCCGACGACTACAAAGAGGATATCCGGGCAGATAATTCGCTGTTTGCGCTCGCGCGCTTGTATGAGTTCCGCCTCAATGCGCCCGAAAAAGCACAAGCCTTGTACGAAAAAATATTTATGGAATACTCCGGAAGTGTATTTGCCGTGGATGCCCGAAAACGGTATCGAATACTCCGTGGGGATAAGGTGCAATAATGCTAAACGACCACGCTATGTATTGGATAGCCGCTGCACCGACTGATCTGGATGCCATTGCCACCGATATGATTCGCCTATTAGCGCATCGGCGAAAAGTGTTGCTATATGGCGAAATGGGTGCTGGCAAAACAACCTTTACCAAGGTATTTTGTCGCCTGCTTGGGGTAAAAGATGCTACCTCAAGTCCTACTTTTTCTATCATTAACGAGTACGAATTTACGGATGAGCAAGGGGAAACAGCGCTTTTTCACCATCTTGATCTATACCGCCTGAAATCGACTCAAGAGGCTCTCGATATTGGTATTGAAGATGTTTTGTACGATCCGTGGTATTGCATGATTGAATGGCCACAGGTCATTGAATCTATTTTGCCTGCGGATTATGCTGTTATTCGGATTGAATTACTGGAGGACGGGGGGCGTGGGTTGAGTTTGAGGTTTGGGTGAGGAGGTTCATCCCTTCCAACATTTCCTTCACCACCCATTTTGCCCAAAGATTGCAATACCAATTAAAATCAATTGTGTCCAAATACTTAACTAAAACAATAGATTTCAACTATATTGTCGGGGCGACTTTTTCCAGTTGCCCCGACAATATACTAATTTTCGATAAGTACCCACTTGGAGATCGTTGAATATTGCAACTAAGTATTGGTATTATTGAGACCTTCAAGTTTGTGGGAACACAGTATTTGGGCTATTGTCGGGGCGACTTTTTTTGTCACCCCGACAATTTTGCACCAATCCATTGTTTGCGTAAATAAAACATCATGCCCTGATTTTGTCATGCACTCAAATCAATTCCCTAGGCTTTCCATCATTTAAAAAGCGTTTTTTTTAAAAAAATGTCCAGTAGTATGATTTTTGCAACAATCTTTTTCTGTTACTCCTTCATTACCCGAACAGGCGTGGACAGCACCATGCCATTGTCCAGACCAATCAAGTACATACCCGCAGGCAGATTAGCCAACGACAGCGTAGTGGTATTCAAGCCTTTTTGCGCCTCGATGGGCTGCTCCAACAGCAGACGACCCATGATGTCCGTCACACGAAGCCGGATGCGCTCTTCGGAGGTGGTGGTGTTAAATTGAACCGTCACCTCGTTTTGCGTAGGGGATGGGAATACACTAGCGATATTAAAACCCTTATCGGTGCGGGTCAGGACGATACTGTTGGACAACTGTTCGCGGCCATCGAAGTCCACCGACCGGAGGCGGTAGTAAGCCTGTGGCAGTGGCTGGCGGTCTTCCGCGCTGTACTGTGCTGCTGCGTTTTTAGCCGGCACCTTTGCTATTTCCGTCCAGTTGCGGCTGTCGGTGCTACGCTCAATGATATGCCATTGTGCATTCACTTCGGCGGCGGTCTCCCAGGCGAGGATATTTACTGGGCCATCTACTTTGCCCGAAAATGCTGTCAATTCAACGGGTAGAGCCGTACCGGTAGCGGTAAGGGTACCTGAAAAAGAGGTTGCTGATGTACCACCATCAAAAATATAAGCACGTAAGAAATAGGTTGTCGATCCAGCGAGACCAGAGAGATTGAACGATTCTGTAAGCCCGACATTATCGCTACACCCTATGGAACTTAGCGCACCACAAGAACCTGAAAACGCCTCTAGTACAATATCCTCATTACCGCTATAAGTAATAGTTATATTTCCGCCATTGTTATCAGTTTGAAAACTATACCAAATGTCATTGGCCGTATTACTAGTAAATCCATTACAATTAATAGGAGCGAGTGACTGGGTAGCGGCGTTGCTGGTATGTCCTATTGATACAGGATTGTTCCACGTACCAGCAGTAGGTGTGCAGTTGATAGCACCTGAACATTCATTATTGACAGCCAGAGGTGCAGGGAAGGTTACACAAATAGTAAAAGTGGAATTGGCGTTATTACCGCCGAAACGATCATGTACCTGAATATAATAGGTGGTGCCGATCGTAAGTCCGGTCAGGTTCATGGTTTCAATCCCTCCGTTGCCTGTGACATCTGTACAGTCACCACCAGTAGGGCGGGTGGTGCCCCCGCAGGCGGTCAATGCTCCTATTACGGCGTTGAAAGATGGATCGCCATCTACTGTAACAGTATGGGTGGTAGCAGTGGCTACAAATTTATACCACACTGCATTCTCCGAAGTACCAACCGTACATATACCTGGCCCCGAATCAGGGGTAGCGTTCTCTGTTGTTCCGCTGATGGGGTTACATGTGACCGCTGGCGTGAGTGCGGTAGCACCTGAGCAGTTATCATTGACAGGTGGTTGGGGCAGGGTTACACAAATAGTAAAAGTGGAATTGGCAAAATTATCGCCCTCATAATCATGTACTTGAATGTAATAGGTAGCGCCGCTCGTAAGTCCGGTCAAAGTCATGGTTTCAATCCCCCCTCCAAATGTGGCATCCGTACAGTTACCACCAGCAGGTCGGATACCGCCGCAGATATTCACTGCGCCAATTACGGCATCGAAATTCGGATCGCCATCTACTGTAACAATATGGGAGGTAGCGGTGGCTACAAATTTAAACCACACTGCATTGTCTGGCCCAACACCATCCAAACATACACCCGGACCCGTATCAGGGGTAGCACCTGCTGTTGTTCCGCTGATGGGGTTACATGTGACCGCTGGCGTGAGTGCAGTAGCACCAGAGCAGTTATCATTAACAGGCGGGGTCGAAATACAGATGTTAAAAGTAGCATTGGCAGAATTATTACCCAAAAAATCATGTACCTGAATATAATAGGTGGAGCCGATTGCAAGTCCGGTCAGGTTCATGGTTTCAATTCCTCCATTGCTTGTGACATCTGTACAGTTACCACCAGTAGGGCGGGTGGAACCGCCGCAGAAGTTTAAGGCACCAATTACGGCATCAAAATCCGGATCGCCATCCACTGTAACAGTATGGGCGGTAGAGGAGGCTATAAATTTATACCACACCGCGTTGACTGCCCCAAAACCTGTACACAATCCCGAACCTGAATCCGCAGTGGCGCCTAATGTTGTTCCTGCAACGGGGGTACACGCTGCCGCTGGCGAGAGTGCGATAGCCCCAGAGCAGTTATCGTTAACCGGAGGAGTCGAAATACAGATGTTAAAAGTAGCATTGGCAGAATTATTACCCACAAAATCATGTACCTGAATATAATAGGTGGAGCCAATCGTAAGTCCGGTCAGGATCATGGTTTCAATCCCGCCATTGAATGTATTATCCGTGCAGCCACCACCAGTAGGGCGGGTGGTGCCGCCACAGGCGGTCAAAGCACCAATCACGGCATCAAAATTCGGATCGCCATCTACTGTAACAGTATGGGCGGTAGCGGTGGCTGTAAACTTGTACCACACCGCGTTGTCTGCAGCACTACCATTCGTACATACCCCCGCGCCCGTATCAGGGGTAGCGCCAAGTGTTGTTCCATTGATGGGGCTACATGTAGCCGCTGGCGTGAGTGCGGTAGCACCGGAGCAGTTATCATTGCCAGGCGGGAGTATCTGTGACCGGATCGCTGTTGCTGTGGTCGAGCCGCCTACC
>JBEAVK010000365.1:0-3161 GCA_041160955.1 Bacteroidota bacterium | reverse complement strand
AAAATTATTCTAAAAAATTGTACTAAGGAATGAAAGACAGGAGCGTATTTGGTTAAAAATAATCCAGCCGTTGTTGTCTTTAGCGACTAACAACGGCTTGAGGAGTATGATTGGTTTTATTATTTTACTTTAAACTTAACCGTTTTAGTGGTTTTGTTACCGCCATGGTCTTCTGCAACTGCGTTAAGAGTGACCGCTGTTTCGGTAGTGATACCTGTTGGTGCCCATGTTTTAGCAATGGTATAAGTCGTCAAATCATGGACATCCGTTTCCTTGGCAGGAATCGTAAATAAAGTAGCGCCATCGGCATCTTTAGTGATGGTGATGGTCAGTTCGTGGAGGCTATTTTCATCTGTTACGGTGCCAGCAATAGATACTTCTCCACTGATGGAAGCATCTGCTGTAGGGCTGGTGATGTTGACTACGGGTGCTACCGTGTCGTCCTCGTCTTTGTCGTGATCGTGGCACGCCACAAATGATACTGAGAGTGCAAGGACTGCAAGGAGCAGCGTGTTTTTAAAATTTCTCATGTGTTTAAAAATTTGAATTAAGTTAATAAATATGGTTAGTGCAAAATGGTAATTGACTATGTTCTAGTGTTTAAGTACCAAATAGCATGACGTATTTAAGGTGTAAAATGAATCAAATACTATATTAACACACCTTTTTAGGTATATTATCGTCAATTTAAGCGAATTCCGACCCTGATAGGGGTCAAACCTGAGTAGCCGCGAATGCAATTCGGGGATTAAAGGGGGGCGGACGTTTGAAAACCCTGAAGGGGTTTAACTTAATAAAACGCGCATAATACGTTGACGTTCAACCACTTCGTGGTTATTAAAACGCCCCCTTAATCCCCCGAATTTCATTCAGGGCTATTCAAGTTCAACCACTCCGTGGTTGGTATATCTCTAAGTTGACGACATTACTGTTTAGGCAGTGTAGTAAACGTTAAGGAATGAGATTTAAATTACGAAGTTTACAATAAAAGGAAACCCGAAAAAAATCAGGCGATTGCCGTCATGGACGGCGGGTGGAAAATGCGTGTTTCGGGCAGAATACCCAAACAGGATTGTGTAACAGGGATTTGTATAGCGGGTATAACAGTAAGTTGCGGGATAAAAACGACCGGCGTTTCTGCTGGAAATTCCGCTAACTCCAAACTTTTTTTGAGGTTTAAGGACTTCGATGTGTCATTTGAAGGGGAGGAATCGGTTGTTTCGGCCATTTTCTTCCTCAAATAACATTTACCATCGCAATGTAGTGCTGGATTGTCCTTGTTTTCGCAGAGGATAGTGGCGATATACGCATGATTGGCTAACCAATAGACAGTGATCCCCAAGTTGATAAATGCTTGGGAAACCATCATAAGAGCCAATGAAAATGCCAAAATTCTGCGCATATTGGTGCAAAAGTAGCCATTGTATTCCTAAATCACTGCAATATTTACCCAAAATGTTAATAATGGTCAGTTCTTTGTTTGGGGATTTTAGGGGAGGGAAATAGGATTGTACTAAAAAAACAACATAGTCTATATCTTCTTGCTTACTTTTATCCCTGAAACGGAGAAGAATATAGCGCATAATTACCTTACTTTATGAATTGCATAAAATTATAATAAATTTTTTCAAAATGAAAAAAACAACCATTTTTGCCTTATTAATGCTCTTTATTTGGGCTTGTCGCAAAGAAGATGCGCCTGTTGTGGTGGTGGATCCGCCATTTGACCCATTTAGCGTAGTGTCGGAGCACCTTAATATTTCCAAAAAAGCACCTGATTTTAGTTTTTCTTTGCCGATATGGTTGAAAGAATACCAACCCACCATTCCAGCCAACAACAATATAATAGAGCTGGGGCGGGTTATTTTTTACGATAAAAAACTATCTGCGGATGGCAAAATTGCCTGCGCATCGTGCCACCATCAGGAGCATGCCTTTGCCGATATTGTACCACTGAGCACGGGTGTTAATGGCAAAAAGACCAAAAGAAACTCCATGGCGCTCACCAATAATATCAGTTTCGGTGGAGTGATGGGCATGTTAGACACTGGAACTACCTTGTATCCTTTGTTTTGGGACAGCAGGGTGTTGTCCATCCAAGCGCAAAGCAAAGCGGCATTTACTAATCCGCTCGAAATGGATATCAGTATGTCAAAGGTAGTGTCCACGGTAGCAGAACAGCCTTATTATCCTTGGCTATTTGAGCGTGCCTTTGGTGATTCGGTGGTGACAGAAAGCCGTATTTTATTGTCTATTGCGCACTTTTTGAATAATTTGCATACCTATAATTCCAAGTTCGACCGAGCGATGCAGGCACAAACTGCGAATGGTGGAATACCAGATTTGGATGCTACATTGACGGGTTTGACTACCGAAGAAAACCAAGGAAAGGCACTTTATGTGGCGCATTGCAATAATTGCCATAGTGGATTGGACAATGTACGGGGTATTTTTGAAGCCAATAACGGACTTGAATCGCCTTATATTGACAAAGGTAAAAACCTGATTTCGGGACATTTTTTTGATATTGGTGTGTTTCGGGTGCCTATGCTCCGCAATATTGCCTATTCTGCACCTTATATGCACGATGGAAGATTTACGATATTGGAGCAGGTCATTGAACATTATAACTCAGGAGTGATAAAGGGGTATGGGTTGCATGGCGAACTGTTGCAATTGGATGAAGCGACCCAGACATATTCTGCTAAGCGACTGAATTTGACTGAAGCAGAGAAAGCGGCCTTAAAAGCATTTTTGTTGACCCTGAGCGATGAAAGTGTTTTGACTGATCAACGATATGCTGATCCTTTTAAATAATTAATTTTAAAAATAATAATTTAATACAACAATGAAATATTTTATCCTTTTATTTGCCGCAGCGCTCCTTGCTTTTGCATTACCCAAAAAAAATATCAAAGTGGCCTGTGTTGGCGATAGCATTACCGAGGGTGATGGTGTAGCGGTACAAAGTAAGAGCAGTTACCCGGTGGTACTCGATAGTATCTTGGGTAAAGGTTACTCCGTACTCAACTGTGGCCGCAGCGGTGCTACTATGCTAAAAAAGAGCGATTTGCCGTATTGGATTTGTAACGAACTGCACAATGTATTTGCTTTTCAGCCCGATATTATTGTGATTAAACTTGGTACAAATGATTCTAAAA
>JBEAVK010000119.1:0-35709 GCA_041160955.1 Bacteroidota bacterium | reverse complement strand
ATCGAGTCCGCTGACGAATCTCCTTCAAACCCTCCAATTGCCCATATTGCAGCACCTTATCTTGTATTAAAGGATCCTGCGGGTTCCAAGTGGATGTTTCTCCGGTGCTTCTGTCGTACCGCGTGAATTGCAGTCCCCAGTTCTGTTCCGTTTGTTTTGGAAAGCGCAATGCGGTATAAGGGATAAACATTTCTATTGTCCAACCATCTACTGTTACCTTGGTTTGTACTTGCCAGTAGGTATCATAAAATCGTTCAGAAAGGGTGCTGCTTTGTCTTATATCAATCCGTTGCCCAGCGGCATTTACGGCAAACTCAAAAGCATTTTGGTCGTCATTCCAAGTATCTAGCCCTACTGAAAAGTAGTCGCCAGTCCCAAAATTATCGCGTTGACTGCCTTCATTGCGTATTTTATTGCTCTTGCAGACAGCTGCGATATATACCCCGCGTTCGTCGTAGGCCATTTGTACTTGAGTGGTCATTTGTGGGATTTTTCCGAAAGAGGGTAGGGTAGTGGTAAAGTCTTCGGTAATGGGTATGTTGCTCCAAGATTCGCTTTCCAGACTGCCATCTATGGTAGGGGCAACAGGTATGGGTTGGATGAGGTAGCTGCGTTGCGCAATAAGGTTGATCCCTCCTAAGAGTAAAAAAAGGAGTAAGATTTGCTTTTTAGTCATGGTGATAGATGCGAAAAGATATTTATTGAAAATTGTAATGTTTGCGGCAAAAATAATAAATTCTTATTTGGTTTTAAAGTTTTATTTCACCTGTACTTTCTAATTATCTTTGCTCCCAAAAAAATTAAACGCAACACAACTATGAAAATAGGTTTAATGTCGGATACCCATTCGTACCTCGATCCCAAAGTATTCCAGTATTTTGAGTCTTGCGATGAAATATGGCATGCTGGCGACTTTGGGACAATGGCACTTATTGACCAATTAAGAGCGTTTAAACCCCTTCGTGGCGTTTATGGCAATATCGACAATAACGCCATACAAGCCGAAATGCCGCTTGACTTGCGTTTTGAATGTGCAGGGTTGCACGTATTTATGACCCATATTGGCGGCTATCCTGGCCGTTATCACCCGCGTGTACGGCCTTTGCTGATCGAAAATCCACCTTCCAACGGGCTGTTTATTACGGGGCATTCCCATATTTTAAAGGTAATGCCCGACCACACCCTAGGTTTTTTACATATTAACCCCGGTGCTTGCGGTAATGAAGGCTGGCACAAAGTAAAAACCTTAGTCCGATTTGATATTGAAGCGGGTAAAATTGGCAATTTGGAGGTTATAGAAATTGGACAACGAGGTGGTTAGGAACGATACCTATTTAAAAAATTATCGTAATTTTGTCCCTACATGACAATAATAGATATTCAGCATTTTCTCCAAGCAAAGGCTATACAATTACCAGCACCAGAAAAAACGGTGACCAGTCTAATGCTGGATACCCGACACCTACATTTGCCCGGTGCATTGTTTTTTCCTATCGAAGGCGAAAGACATGATGGACATTTATACCTAAACGATGCTTACCAGTCGGGTGTCAGGCATTTTGTGGTGCGCAAAGTACCCGATCTCAGTGGGTTTGTTGGAGCCAATATACTTTTGGTGGACGATACCCTGTGGGCATTGCAAGCAGTAGCGACGGCACATCGGCAGCAGTTTGATATACCTGTGATAGGCGTTACCGGAAGCAACGGAAAAACTATTGTGAAAGAGTGGCTATACCAACTCCTCAGCCCTCTATTTAATATTGTAAGAAGCCCTAAAAGTTATAATTCGCAAGTTGGTGTTCCGTTGTCGGTATGGGAAATACAAAGTGTTCATACATTAGCCATTTTTGAAGCAGGTATTTCAAAACGCGGCGAAATGGAACGATTGAACCATATTATTCAACCCAATATCGGTGTTTTTACCAATATTGGTACAGCGCATAGCGATGGTTTTACAAGCGAAAAAGAAAAAATTTGGGAGAAAATGCGCCTGTTTAAAGGCTGCAAACAATTGATTGCTTGTGCCGATCATGCACCTGTGATGGAAGTATTGGAGATTTGGAAAAAAGACCATCCCGCAGTGGAAATGGTATTGTGGTCGCAAAAAGGCAATCCAGCAAGCATTGCTGTTAGTGTCGGTTTGGAAAAGAATAAGTCGATCCTTTCTTTTTCATGGGGAAATGACACCGCAACTGCTTCCATCCCATTCACGGATACTGCCAGTATTGAAAATGCTGTTCATTGCTTTGTTGCGGGTTACGCCATGGGGATTGATACGACTTTTTTGGCACAGCGACTAGGTCTGCTAGTACCCATAGAAATGCGTATGGAAATAAAATCGGGGATAGATGAAAGTACCTTGATTAATGATTTTTATAATAATGACCTTTCCTCGCTTCAAATACTACTACAGTTTTCCCGACAGCAGTCGAAAGGGAAACGTGTAACACTGATTCTGTCCGATATATTGCAAAGTGGCCAGACGCATATTGAATTATATCGGCAAGTGGCATTATTGCTCAAAGGCATAGATCGTTTTATCGGTATTGGCACCGAAATAACCGCTATTCAACCCCTTTTGCCCGATAAAGTGGAAACGGCTTTTTACCCTGATACCGCCGCTTTTCTAGGTGATATTACGCGGTTTTCGTGGAGGAATAATTTGATTTTACTCAAAGGAGCACGACCTTTTGAATTTGAAAATATCGCAAAACGTTTAGAGAAAAAAGCGCATCAAACGCGGCTTGAAATCAATTTGAATGCCCTTATCCATAACCTAAAAGTATATAATTCCCTGCTCAAGCCAGGGGTAAAAACGATGGCAATGGTAAAAGCCGCTGCTTATGGGAGCGGCGGTGCAGAGGTGGCACGTTTGCTCGAGTTTCATAAAGTAAATTACCTCGGTGTGGCCTATGCCGATGAAGGGATTGAACTCCGGCAAGCAGGGGTACAATTACCTATTTTGGTACTCAACCCCGATACGACCGGTTTTGATGTTTTTTATCGCTACCAATTGGAACCAGAAATCTTTAGCCTCCAGATTTTAGAGGAGTTAATTGCTTATACAGGGAAAGAAAAGGCCATGACAATCCATATCAAATTAGATACAGGAATGCATCGGTTGGGTTTTGAAAAAGCAGATATGCCAGCCTTAGCCGCTGTCTTAAAATTGTACCCTAACTTGAAAATCGCTTCTGTTTTTTCCCATTTATCGGCAAGTGACAATCCCGATTTTGACGACTTTACCCACCAGCAGGCCGCCAGTTTTTTAGACATGTACCAACTGATTTGTGCTGTGCTAGATTATGCTCCATTGCGTCATATTGCCAATACAGGCGGTATTTCAAGGTTTCCTCAATACCATTTTGATATGGTGCGGCTAGGCGTTGGACTGTACGGAATTGATGGAACGGGGCTGCAAAACCAATTACAAGTAGTTAACGTATTGAAAACAACAGTAAGTCAGGTAAAAAATATTGCTGTTGGTGATAGTGTTGGTTACAACCGAAGTTCGGGGGTGCTGACCCAACCTGCCCGCATCGCTACCATTAGTATCGGATACGCAGATGGGTTCTTGCGCGGAGCCGGTAGAGGGGCGTATAAAGTTTTGATAAACAATACGTTATGTCCTATAATTGGTAATGTCTGTATGGATATGTCCATGGTAGATGTAAGCCATATTGCCCATGTAAAAGCGGGGGATGAAGTGGTTGTATTTGGGCATAATCCGAGTGTACAATCCTTAGCAGATTGCTTAAAAACAATAGCGTACGAAATTTTTACAAATATATCTGACCGCGTAAAGCGCGTATATGTGCAAGAATAGAGTATGTTTGCATCACAAAATAACCGTCAATCGTATGGCAGAAACGAAAGCTAATATTCTATATGTGGAAGATGACGAAAGCCTCAGCTTCGTTACCCGTGATAACTTGGAACTCAATCACTATCATGTGACTTATTGTGATGATGGGAGATCGGCAATGGACACCATTAAGTCGGGTGCAAGATTTGATCTTTGCATCTTAGATGTGATGTTGCCAGAAGTAGATGGGTTTGAACTCGCAAAAGCAATCCGCGAACGCGACGATCAAGTCCCAATTATTTTCTTATCGGCCAAAAGCATGAAACAGGATCGTATCCACGGCTTGTCTATTGGGGCAGATGATTATATGACCAAGCCGTTTAGTATTGAGGAATTATTACTCAAAATTGATATTTTCCTGCGTCGGTCACGCGTATTGCCCGCCAAGGCCAAAGGTGATAAACCCGTCATTATTGGGCATTATACCTTTGATTATAAAAACCTAAGCCTGAGTACAGAAGGCTATTCCGAAACTTTGACTCAAAAGGAAGCAGACCTATTAAAATTGCTTTTTGAGCATAGTAATCAGGTGATCAAGCGTTCATTTATCCTCGAAACAATTTGGGGCAAAGACGACTATTTCTTAGGGCGTAGTTTGGATGTGTTTATTTCCCGCTTGCGCAAATACCTCAGCATTGATGAGCGGATCAAAGTGGAAAATATCCACGGGGTAGGTTTTAGGTTCAGGGTGGAAGACTAGGTTTGCGGCAAAATAAATTTATTCTTACACATAGTATTTATTTCCACCACAAAGGACACAAAGTTCACAAAGACTTAGATTGGACGCTTCGCTTTTTTTTAGAACACAGAGCGTAAACCCTACACTTTGTGAACTTTGTGTTCTTTGTGGTGGATAAAAAGGAATATCAAACTACGCCTAATTCGTTGTAGTTCGATATTCCTTTGTTTCAAATACTACTTTTATATCCTAAGTGTAATAAAAAAGTTCCTACCCGGCGCATTGATGCCCGATGCAAAAACTCGGTATTGCGTATCCAAAATATTATCAATACCCACTTGAACTTGCAGTACTTTCCCAATTATATATCCACCGCGCACATTGATGGTAAACCATGATGGCATGCCATCAGCAGGGGCGTATTGCTCATTGTCTTCCCCATTTAGAAAATATTGACTGATTGGTTTTTTACCATTAAATAGGCTAAATATTTCTAAATCAAACCTTTGTGCATCATACCTGAGACCTACTTTACCAAAAAATGGAGGAATATGATCCAATGGGGTATTGTCACCTTCGTCTTGCAGGATGCGCCCATAAGTATAAGTGCCTGATGCGTTACCCTTTAAATGTGGTGTAAAAGAGACATCAATACCGGTTGTAATACCTGCAATATTTGCCCTGCGTTTGTTTTGGTTGGCCAATACCCTGCTCAATACATCGTCGAATAATACGGAATCTTGTCCATTGTACTGGAATTGATCGGTCACAAGTGCATTTCTAAAAATGGTATTCCAAACAGCAGTTTCCCATTTAATATTTTTGTTGGGCCGGTAAGTCCAACCCAATTCTAGGTTAAAAGTTTGTTCCGGTTTAAGATCGGGATTAGGCACAATAAGGTTACCCGGCTGGGAATCAAATACTTTGCCTGAATCATCCACATTGGGCATCCTGAAACCAGTAGAAGCATTGGTTACCCAACGCCATTTTGTGCTAGGCAGCCATATCACACCCAGATTTCCAGATAAAAGTGGGCTACTCTGTTGAATTTCAGTGAATGGAAAAGGGAATATCGTTCGATCCTCAAAAGTGGCTTTCAGACTCGAAAAACCTACTCGAGCACCTTGACTAAAAATAAAATTTCCTCTGTTTTGGGTAAATGCCGCAAACGCTGCAATATCGGACATCCTGCTGCCGCCGTCGGGGTATCGCGTTCCCGTTGGAGTGCGGGTATTATCCACAATATTCAGGTTAAATGCTTCGGAGTTCACAATATTATGCTGCGCGTCTATACCCATTTGGATTGTATTGCCTTTGGTTTGATGCACACCGAATACCGTTGCTCCCAATACCTGAACCTTTTCAATTTGATTCCTTTGGTTGACATTATTAAACCCGCGTGAAACTCGACTTTCTTCAATATCTTGCAAACTCAACGTGGCTTTAATCCCATTATTGAACCACCCTTTTTCTTTAATACTCAATTGGTACGATGCCATAGCGCGTTTTTGTGGGCCATAATACCATTCCGCAAACCGCAAACCTACGCCATTGCTTCCGGGGTCGGTCATACGGTCGTAACGTGGGATATTGGAGGAGGTAGTCCATTGTAGGTTGAGGGAGTGTTCTATATTGTCACTTTGTTTATAGACGATTTTTTCCAACAGATTATATTGCTGGTAACCTGAGTGTTTTTGAAGGTAAGGATCAGCGTTATTGAATAAAGAGTCTTTGCCGTTTACACGTTCCACATATTGGTTTCTAAGGCCAAAAGATGGTGCATTACCCGCTCTTGTCCCCATTTTTAGGTCGCCAAAATCATTGTATGTAAAGGAAGTAAAAGCCGCGAGTTTATAGCCTCCTATATTAAAACTGATATTGGTTGACTTTTCCCGATTAACCGTGCTGTAGCGAACAAATCCATCTAAATTTACAATAACGGATGCTTTTTGCTTGCTAAGTACTGGTTTTTTGGTAAAAAGGCAGATCGCTCCTCCCAAAGCATCCGAACCATAAACAGTAGAAGCAGGCCCAAACAATACTTCTACCCTTTCTAGCATATTATTATCCACGGTTATAATGTTCTGCAGGTGACCTGAACGGTAAATGGCATTGTTCATCCGAACACCATCAACGACTAGCAATATCCTACTGGCCTCAAATCCCCTCAAAACCGGGCTGCCTCCACCCTGTTGGCTGCGCTGGACAAATACGCCGCCATTGTTTTGTAATAAATCCCCAGTAGTTTGAGCATTTAATCGCTCGATGGTGGCTTGTGGAATTACTTGTACCGTTTGCGCTACTGCTGTCCTACTCTGCGCTGTGCGTGTGGCAGAAATGACGGCAGTATGGAGGTTTACAGACAAAGTATCCTGTGCTTGAACCGTTGTAAATAGGACAAGCAAATATATGAAAATAATATTTTTTTTCATGTATCAAAATTGAATAGCAAGCTTGTTTTTTGACATATTCGTCAAAAAACAAAGCATTAAAAGGAAATTAGTGGTGTAAAATGGATGATTTGCCTATATCATTTATGATATAGCATTCTACTTAGTACAGTGTAAAATAGGTTTTTTATATTTTTGAAGTCTCTGTTTTCAGCATATTTGTAGCGGCTGACCGACCCAGAATGGGTCAAATCTTTAGAGCAAAATCGCGGTTTCAATACGCGTGCGACCCAGAAGGGGTCGAATGTCATACCGCCACATTGCTCTATAAACATTTGACCCATTCTGGGTTGGGTACACCCTCAAAATATAAAAAAACATATTTTACACTGTACTAAACAACCCACGGGGGCAATTCCTTCACATCACCACAGGAACTCGACCAAAATTCAATCCAGAGCGGATATTTTATCTTAGAGGGTTCATTCGTAATTACCGTGGAATGCAGTGCCATACCGTATGGTACCAAAAAAGGAATATTAAAAAATTGGAGTATGGCAACACGCGTTGAATGGTGTGTTGTTGGATGATTGTTTTGATGAAAAAATCGATGACCAAGTGCCAAAAGGCTTTCTTCTTTTTGGTCTCTTACAACGACCAGTTTTATTGAATCGCCTTGTATTTTGGAGGAACGTACATCGTACATTAAGCCAGAGAGGCGGATCTCTTTTTTATCTATTCGTACTGATTGCCAATCAGTTATAGAAAGGGTAATTGTATTTGTTTGTACTACTTCATCCCGCAATTGCTGCCCTATATATCTAACCGCTGTTATCTGGTATTCCCAAACAACAGGCAAAATAGCCCACTGCATCAAAATAATGAGCAGTAAATAAGGGGCGGGTGGTAGCCGGATCATCGGATCAGAAAATGCCCCCTCCTTGAATAATACCGCCGCCCACTACATCGTCGCCCTCATAAAAAACGGCACTTTGCCCCGGCGCAATCCCTTTTACATTGGCATGGAACTCCACCGAAATATCGTTACCTACGGGATAGATCGTCGCCATTGTACCAGAATCGCGGTAGCGTACTTTTGTTACTGTTTCGATTCCTGAGGGTGGCAAATTGGCGTATTTCATCATATTTGCTTTGCCCACCATCATACCATTGCGGATCAGGTCATCTTCGCGCCCAAGTACAACGGTATTGGTATCGGGGCGTATTTCTGTTACAAACATAGGTTCACCTAATGCGATACCCAGACCTTTACGTTGGCCAACTGTATAAAAGGGGTATCCTTCGTGTTTTCCAAGTACTTTTCCATCATTGTCTATAAAATTACCACCGCGCACAAGATCGTCCAATCCATCCACCCTGCGGCGTAGAAATCCTCTGTAATCGTTATCAGGAACAAAGCAAATTTCATAACTCTCTGCTTTTTTACTCAGTTCATCATAGCCTCTTTCGGCGGCCATTTGGCGCACCTCCGGTTTTGTATAGATACCTAATGGCATACGGGTGCGATCAAGGCATTCTTGGCTGAGCCCCCAAAGGACGTACGATTGGTCTTTTTGCCGATCGGTGGCACGTGTGATGTATTTACGTCCATCCAATTCATTAATAATACCATAATGGCCAGTGGCAATAAACTGGCAATCGAGCATATCAGCACGCCTGAGCAGACTATTCCACTTGATATGTGTATTGCACAGCACGCAGGGGTTGGGTGTGCGCCCTGCCATATATTCATCTACAAAATTATCGATCACATAATCGCCAAATTCTTCGCGTATATCCACAATAAAGTGGTGAAACCCAAGGCGTACGGCTACTTGTCGCGCATCATTGATACTATCAAGTGAGCAACACCCAGTTTCTTTTTTTGATCCGCCTGCTGTGGCATAGTCCCAGGTTTTCATGGTGATACCAATCACCTCCCAACCTTCTTCGTGTAGCATTATTGCTGTTACCGTTGAATCTATACCGCCCGACATGGCGACCAATGCTTTTCCGTGCTTAGACATTTTAGTAGTTTTGAATAATTTATTTGTTTTTTCTTGTTCTTCAACAAAGTTAACCCTTTTCTAGTTCATTTAGGAGCAATTGGGTTTGAGAGTAGTCCTCTCCCGCTGCTTTGGCTAGTTCGATGGCTTTTTTCGCATTTGTAATGGCCTCCTTCTTCTTTCCCAATTTTGCTTGTATGGCTGCTACTGTATCTGTATTGGCGTAAGATTGGGATAGTTTCACCGATTTTTCGGCCCATTTCAGGGCGTTTTTCAGGTGTTTTTTATCACTAGTATTTTTGTAAAAAATCCAAGCAACTTCGTTGAGTTCGTCGGGATCATCAGAACTGTATTTTTGATAATATTCGGTGGCTGCGTTGAGAAAGCCCGGAACGTCTTCGCGGTTTCGGTTCCAAGTAATTTTGAATTGTGCGGCTCTTTTTACGCCATCTTCTGGGAAAGTAGAACGCACCAGTTTTTCAGTTTCTGGCCAAGTGAGTTCAGGATTTAGCATGAGGTGTTGATCAAAAATACCTTGAATGCGTGCGTCAATATGTTCTTTGCCGTATTTGTTATCAAATGCCGCTTGATGTGTTACGAGGTATTTGAAAGCAGGTGCAAGCGCATCATCAGAATAACGCGCAATAATGTCCATATTGCGTTCCGTGCTAAAATCGGTTTGCGTAGCCAAAAATTTATTGGCAACAATGCCCGATTGAGGGTCATAAGCAGCCGCAAGTGCTTCCAAGTAACGCAACAAAAATTCGGGTTGGCGGTTACCAGATGCATATTGTTTGTCCATTACCCCAATTTGTTTTTCGGGGTTATTGGCATTTTTCCCAAGTTCGATCAATTGGGTTGGTGTATGAAACCCAACTGCTTTATGTACCAGTTCGCCTGCACCATTAATGAATAACAGAGTAGGGTAGCTGGTGATGGTGTATTGTTGGGCAATGGCAATGCCTTCGCCTTTTTCCATATCCATTTTTACATTGATAAAATGCTTGTTAAAAAAGGCACCAACCGCCGAGTCTGGAAATGTATTGCGCGATAGCATTTTGCACGGGCCACACCAAGTGGTAAAGGCGTCCACAAATATGAGTTTATCTTCTTTTTTTGACCGTTCCAATGCCGTAGCCCATTCACCGTGTTCAAACAAGATGCCCTGCGCAGGTGCAATGCAAGGAATGATACATAAGAGTATGATTAGTATGTTTTTCATAATATATTTACCGTATTAAGTGCGCAAAGTTACGGCATTAAATTGAAATGACAATTCTACGGGAAAAACTGTCTATTTGTCATTGATTATTTTGGAGCATCTGTCAGTATTCATTTTTTTAACTGTTTGCAAATCAATAATTACCTTTATTTGGATAATAATTTGATGTTAAGGCTCGTTTAATTATTCGATTAAGTCGGTCAATCTGTCAAGTATATTTTGGTTTTTCCTGAATATTTAAAACTTTGCACGATTATTGCTGTTCAATACCCGAATCACCAAATATTAATCATTTTTGCTTTTGTGTCCAAGTACTTACATACTACACAAAACTTTTTTAGAAAAATAATGGAGCAAACAAATATGCAATTCATGGTAGATTTTACCATGCCCAAGGAATTACCCGATGAATTTGTGGGGTTAATTCCGCGTCAACGCTCAGCCGTTAATAAATTAATGAATGACGGTAAAGTGTTGAATTATGCACTTGCACTGGAACATGGTAAGCTATGGGCCGTTTTTTCTGTTGAATCAGAATCGGAATTACTGGATATTGTTTATGGTCTTCCATTAACCGAATTTATGAAGGTTCGAATTTCTGAATTAACTTTTTTCAATGCCAGGCAGCCATTTAGAGCAACTTTTTCGGTAAATTAGTACCCCTTCCCCAACCAGAAATATTATTTCCACGTTTATGGTATTGTATCCTGCTTTTGAGCGGGTTTTTATTTAATATTTCATCTTTTAACAAACTCATTTCAATGACTCGTTTTATTCTTTATTCAGCTGCTGTCATGCTGCTCGCCTTCGCTTCTTGTAAAAAAGAAGATGTTACACCGGACAATTGTTACGAAGCCCAACTTACTGGTATTTATAATTCAGTTACAGGCACCACACAGGCACCGGGTCAAAGTTCAACTCAGACTTTGGTGGATGCGGAAAATTTCCTTAGCATAGTTGGTACAAGTTGTAATGTTGTAAAAATTGCTATTGGTAGCACTATTGGTGGCTTTGAAGCGGATTGTGTTTTAAATGGCAATATTATCACAGGTACAAGTGCTGACAATAATAGTAGCTATACTTACGATACTACAACCAAAAAAGTGACCGTAAAATATGTGACTAGTGCCGGTATTACTTATAATATTTCTGCTAAGAAATAAACTAATGCACTAGTTCGATTCAATACTATTGGATCTATAGAGAGGCTGAGGGGGAAAACCTTTCAGCCTTTTTTTTACGTTTTTTTTGATGCTACAGGAAAACTATCTGTTCAATAAACAAATTAATGAAGTCTTATGTTTAGTTCATCTTTGGGTAATAAAACTGGAACTATCCAAACAATATATAAACAAACATGAACGAACATTTAGACAAGATTAAAAGTAGCATTGAGCCTTTACGTCAGCAAATTATTACGCATAAAGTATATTCAGCGATCAAAGATGTTGAAGATCTCAAGATTTTTATGCAATATCATATTTTTGCAGTTTGGGATTTTATGTCTTTGTTGAAATCCTTACAAAATAACCTCACCTGTACCTCTATTCCGTGGTTTCCTAAAGGCTCTGCTGAAACGAGGCAACTCATTAATGAAATTGTCGCGGGGGAAGAATCCGATGTTGATAGTTTTGGCAATATAAAAAGTCATTTTGAACTTTACCTAGATGCAATGCAACAGTGCGGCGCAGATACCTCGCAAATTGAATTGTTTATTGCAACATTGAAAGAAACCGGAGATTTTGACGCATCATTTATCATTGCAGGCGTGCCAGCAGAGGCACGCGCATTTGTAAAGTTCACTTTTGAAGTTATCCATAGCAATAAAGATTATTTACAATCGGCCATCTTTACCTTTGGCAGAGAAGATCTAATTCCTGGGATGTTTATTTCAATGGTCAATGACATTCATCAAAATTTCCCGGATAGCATTTCTATTTTCAAATATTATCTTGAAAGACATATTGAAGTAGATGGCGATCATCATAGCCACCTTGCGCTACAAATGACATCAAATTTGTGCCAAGATAATGAACAGTTTTGGGCAGCAGCAGAGCAAGTAACGATTGAATCATTGCAAAAACGCATTCATCTTTGGGACGGAGCCTACCAGCAAATATTAAACAGGGTAGCGCATGGGCAAATAGCCTAATTGTATGTTGAACATAGCGTAAATCAATCAGGTTGTATTGATCCGAAAAAGAGAGGCCAACAAGGAATCAATCCTTGCTGGCCTCTAATATTATCTACTCAAGGGGTGAAATTATCGCACCAAGGTTACATCCCCTTCGTACAGTATTTTCTGTCCATCAATCAGCTCAATTTCTGCATAATAAACAAAAACTGCTGGTGTGAGCACTTTCCCTGTTCCTCCGATTTGACCATCCCAGCCATACGCAGGATCATTGGGCTGGAAATTTTGTGCAAAGTGCACTTTTTCGCCCCAACGGTCAAATATTTGGAAAGAATTGACCTGTTTGATCTGTTTGCGCTTATCATCAGCATGGATATAAAAGACTGTATTGGCAGGATCTGCTGAATTATCCGGCGTAAATACATTAGGGATATAAATCTTAGGTTCAGTATCCACTAAGATCGCAATTCGATCGTATGCTTCGCAACCGCCATTTTTGGTTAATACACTTACTTTATATTGTATGGTATTGAATGGCTTACAAATAGGCGAAAGCAATTCAGGTACAGTACTACCACTAAATGTAAGGAATGTCATTGGCTCCCATGTGATCGTATCAATCAGATCAAGCGGAAAACCGGGAGGCAACACTGCATTCAGTTGAAGCGAATCGCCAAACAGCAAGTTAAATTGTGGCGTTACATCAATAGATGGATCAATTGCTGCTGGTATTTCCAAATCTTCACTATATTCACAACCATTGATATCTTGTACTATTAGTTCGTAGATACCGGGTGCTAAACCACCAAATGAAATAGAATTGGCAAAGCTATTACCGCCATTGATGGAATATAGATAAGGCTCAATACCGCCCATAACAGAATCAAAACGAATTAAACCATCATTATCGCGGCATCCGGGCAGCCCGAGTGTAAATTCAAAATTGTTAGGTCGATCCAGTACTTCCAACACATTGGTATTGGCCAATGCAGCGCAGCCATTATTGTTGTTGACCACCAATACATTGTAATTGCCAGGTTGATCCACTAACAATTGGAGCGATGTTTCTCCACTTACAATATTACCATCTATGGTTGACCACCCAAAAACGTATTGACTGCCACTTTCCGCTAAGGCAATAATACCAACAATCGGATCAGCACAAGTAATTGTACCGGGAGGTAGTATTAATACACTAGGTGCTACGGTGTTTTCCTCTACGGTGGTGGTGCTTGCATTGGCACAACCATTATCGTTGTTTAGCACTGTAAGTGTATATAATCCGGGTGTATTGACCACCGCTTGAGGGGCAGTTGCTCCATTAATAATATTGCCATTAGGTGTTGTCCAGGCATAAGAGTAGGTACTTCCAGTACTGGAATTACTGCCATCTAATACTACCTCGGATGCAAAACAAGTAATCAAAGCGGGTATTACAATGACAATATCAGGTTGGTTAATGTCTTGGTTAACAACGACCAAATCGGTTGATTTACAACCATTATCTGTATTTACCACAGTGAGCAAGTAAGTGCCTGCGGCGGAAACTGTGGGTGTCAAAGAGTTAGGATCTGCCAATATTTCTCCATTTGGTGTTGACCATTGGTAGAAAAAGTTACCATTTGAACTAGACCCCAAGCCATCTAATGTAGAAATGATCGATTTGCAATCCAGTCTAGTATCCATACCTGCTTGGGCAATTGGCGCTGTAATATCTTGTGCTACCGTCACAGATGCTAGGGATGCGCAATTATTATCCAAATCTTGGATCACTAATTGATATACCCCAGGTGCATTTACCTTTACTTTCGACGAGTCAGAAAGGTCGATAAAATTGCCATTAGGAGTCACCCAACTATAAGTCATATTACCGGTTGATGATCCAGTAGCGTTTAGCAAAACAGTATTAATATTGCAGTTCAAGGTGGCTGGTTGCGCAATGGCAACAATAGGTGCATTTTGATCTGCTAAAACATTGACTTGATCCGTATCCGTACATCCAGTAGATGTATTTGTGACTTTCAAGGTGTATAAGCCTACTGCATTCACCACGGGAGCCAAAGAGCTTGCTCCAGATAGAATATTACCGCCATTAGAAGCCGTCCAATCATAAGTAAACGATCCATTAGAATTCACATCCCCATCTAATGTTACAGAATTGACAGAGCAAGTTAAAGTAACAGCCGCACCAGCCTCGGCATCAGGAGGTGTAATATTTTGGCTAATTTCTACCATGGAATAAGAAATACAACTATTGGAAGTATCTCGTACTGCTAGGCTGTAAGTACCCGGTGCATCTATGACGGGATAAAGCGTATTAGCACCTGAAACAATATTGCCGCCTGAAGTAGGCACCCATTGATAGGTAAAAGGCCCGTTTTGGCTACTGCTAGATCCATCGAGGGTCAATTGATTGATATTGCAGGTGAGCAAATCTGAAATACCTGCATCTGCTTCCGGAAAATCGGCGGACTCATATACCTGCATTACGTCTGTGGAAGTACATCCACTTTCTGTATTGGTTACAGTAAGGTAGTAGAAGCCTGCCCCGTTCAAAATTGGGTTCAACTGGCTTTGCCCTATAGCACCATTTAGGAAACTACCGCCTGTTGTTGTCCAATAGTAGGTAAATGGACCCGTTCCGGTAATATTAGGCGTGGTTTCGTAAAAGTTATCGGTACAGGTAATTAATCCGCTTGGACCTGCATCAACAGTGGGTGTTGTGTAATTTGCGGCTAATGCTACATTGCCTACTTGTGTACAACCATTTTGGGTATTGGTAACGGTTACATCATACACACCCGGCTGATTCACAATTGGTTGTGCATTATTTATACCAGATACAATACCAGGGCCATTCCAAATATATGTAAAGTTGGGGCCTGTTGAAATATTCGCTCCACCAATTTGAAGTTCTGCTTGGTAACAGTTCAATGTATTGGCTGGTCCTGCATCTGCCACCGGTTTTGCGATATTTTGCGGTACAATGGTTGTTGCTGTTTCGGTACAACCATTGGATGTATTAATGATTGTAATGGTATAAGTGCCTGGTTGATCAATGGTTGGTGTGAGTGAATTGATACCGTTGACAATACTTGGGCCAGACCATTCATAGATATAATTACTACCTGTACTGGAACCTGCTGCGTTGATATTGACTTGTTGTGTTGTACAAGTCAGCGTAGGTGGCGCAGCGACTTGAATAATAGGTTGACCTGCATCTTGTCCAATTTGAACTACTGCTGTGTTGGTACAGCCATTTGTATTATTCGTTGCAGATAGGGTATAAGTACCCGGTTTGTCAATCGAAGGCGCAAGCGTATTTCCTCCAAAAAGGATATTGCCGCCATCGGTAGCGACCCAATTGTAGGTATGCCCTGATGCTGGCCCTGTTCCGGTAAGCGTTAATGTTGGAGTGGTACAACTCAATATTTGATTAGGGCCTGCATTGATAGCCGGCGGTAAATTATCCGCGATAACAACTACATTTTCTACTGCACTACAATTATTGGCTGTATTGGTGATAATCAAGGTATAAGTACCTGGCTTGTTGATGACTGGACTAAGGGTATTGGCGCCAGAAAGGATTGTTCCATCTACAGAACCCCATTGGTAAGAGAAATTACCCGAACTAGCCACGGATGCACTGAGCGTTAGTTGGTCAACTAAGCAAGTTACTGGAGGAGCCGCCTGAATAGCAAACGAAGGTAGATTTAAGTCCGATATTACCGTTGCAGTAGCACTTGATTTACAACCATTTACGTTATTAGTAACCAATAATTGATACGTACCGGATGCTGTGACTACTGGTGTAAGTGTATTTGCGCCTATGGAAATAGAGCCATTAGTCGTTGACCAATCATAGGTATAAATAGGGCCAGCACTGGAACCTGCTCCACTCAATTGTACAAACGAATTTTGGCAATTGATTTGACCTGCTGGTGCTACAACTGTATTTGGTGGCGTAATATCTTGAGCAATCGTGACAGATGCCGTATTGGTACAACCGTTTTGCTGGTTGGTTACTATTACGGAATAAGTACCTGCTGCATTTACTGTTGCTGCGGATTGATTGGTTGGTCCTTGAATATTGCCACCATTACTTGCAGTCCATTGGAACTTAGTATCGATCAAAAATGCATTAGGATCGCCAATTGTTAATGTGTTATTGTTATAACAGTTAAGTGTACCTGGTGCACCAGCAATAGCAACGGGTGGTTGAATATTTTGCTCAATGAGTTTTGATGCAGATGCGCTACATTTACTGATCGGGTTGGTTACCGTTAATGTATATAGGCCAGGTTTATCAACGGTAATATTAAAGGTATTGGATGCTCCCACAATATTACCTCCTTGAGATACTGACCACACAGGGCTGCCATCATTACTTGGATTTTGGCCAGTAATGATTACGGTACTTGTGTTACAATCCAAGGATTGATTAGAGAATGCTAAGACTGTTGGCACACTTTGGTCTTCCGTTACTTCTCTAGTTGCAGTAGAAGTACAGCCATTGCCAGGATTGGTTACGGTTACTACATAGTCACCTGCTTCAGTAACTACTGGGTTGGCACTCGTAAATCCAGAAATGATATTACCATTCAAAGTACCCCAATTATAGAAAACATTACTGGGGGATGAGCCACTTGCATTTAAAACTACCTGACTTTGAACGCAGTTGATGATTTCTGGTGCGGCAATAACCGCAGTAGGTGGTGTAAAATTGGAGGTAACTACTACGTTATCCGTTGCTGTACAGAAATTGATATTGTTAGTGACCAATAGCGTATAAGTACCCACCGAAGATGCAATGGGTTGTGTTGTATTAGCACCGCCTGCTATCGTACCGCCATTACTGGCTGTCCAGGCATAAGTGAAATTATTTGCACTACTGGAAGAACCGGAGCCATCTAGTGTTACATTTCCAATGGCGCAAGTTACCACTTGAGGAGGGCCTGCATCGGCTACGGGTAGCAATACATTGCTAACGACTGGAACATCTGCGGTAGAAGTACAACCATTATTGCTATCGGTAACCCTTATTCTATACGTGCCACCTTGGCTCACCGTGATATCTAAAGTATTCGTAGCACTTGTGATATTTCCGAGACCAACAGCCGACCATAAATAGGAGAAATTAGCACCTACAGAAGAGCCTTGGCCATTCAGTTGAACGCTAAGTGTTTGACAGTCAATATCATCCATCGCAACACCCACCGCAATAGGCGGTGTTGTATTGCCTACTACTGTTGTCGTAGCAGTTCTAGTACAGCCCGATTGATCGGTCACTGTTACGGTATAAGTGCCTGCGGGTAGATTTTGTGGATTTTGGCTAGTTGTACCATTACTCCAATTATAGGTATAGTTCGGGAAACCACCACTTACTGCCAAATTGATACTACCGCCATTAGGATTGGTACAGTTGGGTATTTGAACCTGTGTTGCAGCAGGCGATAGTACGCTGGCGGCCATAACTGTAAAGGAATTCGTCATAGTACAGCCAAAACCATCGGTTACAGTGACATTGTAAGTGCCGTTTTGTAAGTTGATAGGATCTGGAATATTAGGAATTGTAACTGGTCCAGACCAAACATAGTTGTAAGGGCCACTACCGCCGGTAACAGTTGTATTGATGGTGCCATTTGTTTGCCCAAAGCACTGCACATTAGTAGTTACACCAGTGAGATTTAGTTGGGAATTGACGACGAGTTGGGTTCCTTGCCCTGTCCCTTGGCATCCCTCAAAATCGGTTACACTATTAAGCGTATAAAGCCCTATCTCGTTTACTTCTAAAAAGTAGGGGTTATCCGTAATGTCTGTAATAGGATCTTGTGGATTACCGTTGATGGAATAGACCAATTCAAAAGGCCCGTTTCCTGTAAATATCACTTTTAATAACCCCGGTTCACCATCAGCGCATAGTTGAGGAGCCGGAGGTGATAATTGAGCCTTTGGAGGTGGATTTACCCTTACATATATATTTTGCACCGTAGTCTGCCCACATTCATCCGTTATGGTTACTTTATAATTACCGGAATTATTGACAAAAAACGCAGCCTGCTGAGCCGTTCCGCCATTATTTGACCATTGGAAGGTATAGTCTGGTACACCACCTAAGTAGGTAGCATCCAAAACGGCAATGCCGCTACCGCAGATCACCACCGTATCGGGTATTGTAGTTAATGCTGGAAGGTCGTTGATGAACAAGATTTCCTGCGGATTCAAGCAAGAGCAAAGGTTGGTCAATGTAATTCTAATGGATTCTTGACCTTCTAATAATAGATCGCTCAGGATCGTAACAGGTAATATAAATTGGCCTTGACCCGCCGGTATTGTAATAGAAGATGGAAATGGTACAAAGTCCAACCCTGGTGTAGCAGTACCTGTAACAGTAAAACTCACGGTCATAGGGACATTGATATTGCCCCCCACGCGGTCGAATAATAAAGAAACATTACCGCATTTTTCAAAAGTTTCATTGATATCAGGTTCTCCGTTTACAAGCCATTGAACCGAGGCATTACCACCTGCATCGAAAGAGCCTTCGTCGATAAATACCGCTGAGTCCCAAGCACCGTCGCCAATATCGGCAATAACCAGTTTAATACGATAGGTTTGACAAGGAATAACAGTAGCAGATGCCACAAATCTGCGGGTATAACCATCATACTGCACCTCATTTACCGCATTAGCCGAAGAAGCATTTTGTCCACAAAGGTTGCCGCTGCCTGCGGGCTGGTTATTTACATAAAAACCAGCATTCGTTAAGTGATTGACATTGTTGATCGCAACGGGTGTTGGAGACATGGGTACTGTTGCTAGATTCTGAACGCCACCTGGTATTCCAGGGCCAGATATAAAGAATCCAAAAACATCATTAAATTGTGACCCCACATATTCGCAGTACTCTTCAGAAGCAAATACATATCTAAATACCACTTGTGGTTGTGTTGGGGTAAAGTCGAATTCTAAACGCGCTACGTCAAATTGAGCACCAGTTGATAAACTGGCTAAATCGCCATCAGGGCCACAACTACCCGCGCTGGATCCGGCACCATCACTAGTGTTGGGGCCGGGCGCAATGCCGATCGGGCCAGTTGCCAATATCAAACCTTTATTGAAACCAATATTGGTTTGTCCGCCAGAAAACGAACCCAATGCTCCACCACCACCACAAAGGTTGACACCATCTATGTCAAAACAGTTACCTCCAACCAGTACTTCTCTAACCGCTGTTTCTGGGTCTATGCCTTCTACACTGAGTACTTCATCCGGCGTATTAAAGAATTTGCTGGTCAAGGAACAACTCGTGCAGGACAGCGAAATAGTATAAATCGGTGTATTCGATGCCGCCCAAGTACATGGAAAGTTTAATACAAAACTCATCTCTTTAGCAGTAGCAACAAAAGTGAGTATGATTGGCGCGTTTTCTGCGCTGGCAAAATTGCCTGCAATAGAAATCGTAGGAACGCACCCAGCGGTTTCTGTATTAGGCGGAGCTAATAATTGATAGGTCTCCCCAAGTTTAAGACCCGTAAATTTTAGTGGCTGAATAGATGCCTTTGGGGTTATTTTTTGCCGCCCAAACTCACTTTTGAGTACGATGGGTTCAACAGAAAATGGGCTTTGTGCAATTCCGTACAAAAAACCAGTTAGTGTCAATAACGACACCATTGCATAACGGAAAGTAGAAAAGGGCATAAGCGATAAGAGTTCGGTTTAAAATAATGTGAATAACGACAAGCGTATTAAATGAAAAACTGACACATGGGATGGATTAAATTTAGATTAATATATGTAGTAGTTCAGCATACAAGATACCTTAATTACATGGAATGCTGTATTAGAGCATTGAAAATTGTTGTGGGGGGAAAAGGGGGACACTCAATTCGTCTGCAATATTATGCAAGATTTTAACGCTAGCCAAATTTTCTAAGGTGTTTGTGGTATAATTCGACTAAATCCAGTTATTATACCGAGTTTGCTAATTTTAGCAATTGTTATGGAATACATAATTTTATAGAATAGACACACTATCCCGGATGTTTATTCGTTTTTCTGCCCTTATAAAATCCTTCATTTTTTTTAATGTATTATGATGAATAAACCAGTTTTAGTTAGTTTGATCGCGGCTTTATGCCTTTCATTTATTTCGGCAAATGCCCAAAACCTAGATTACAGGAGCACTCTTAGCACACCGGTTGGCCTTAATGGTTGGCAAATAGTAGCCCTTACAGACGATATTATTGAAATAGATACAGTGATAGGGGGCTATATGAAGGCTTCGCCCACTTTAGGGCTATCATACGACCTAGGCTTGGCCAAATGGTTCAGTTTGGGGCTTCAATATACCTGGAATCGTGGGCGTATCGGAGCCGATGACATAACCGTTACGGTAAAAGACAAAGCTTATACCGGTGCTGTCGAGTTGAACCTTAGGCGCATAAATTTTGGACTTAGACCGCTTTTTCACTATGCCAATAACGGACGATTCGACTGCTATTCCGGTTTTAGGATCGGTGTCAATTATATAAGAACTAAAGTAAGTGTCGGTACCGAAGAAGATATCACCGATAGTGAATTACTCGACCGCTTGCTGGGTAATAATTGGTTGCTCAATCGTAATTATCGAAATATACGGCCAACGATACAAGTTATCCCCTTTGGAATGCGCTGGTATTTTACCCCTAAATTAGGGCTTGGTTTTGAGTCCACCGCTGGGGCTACCTACTTCTTTTGCGCTCAGTTGAACTATCGTTTTTAATTGTTTTTGACAGATGGTTTGTTCTTAATCCAGTCCAGTACAGCCTCCCATTCTAATTTTTTGTGGGCGAGTACATCATCTAAGGTGTAATGGATTGGGATATTGGGCGTTACTCCCTTACCTTCATCTTTCCCCAGTTGATATTTAAGATGGACTTGTGGAATATGGATCAAAAGACGTGATTCGGGCAACCGTAATACGGGAATTTGCATGCCATTGATGGCGCGCGACCCACCTCCTGTTTCTTCACCTATAATTATGGCATTGGAGTTTTCTTTTAAAAAAGTAGCCGTTTGGCTTGATGCAGAAAACGACATACCATTAACCAATACAAAAACCTGCCCGTTGTAATGGTGCTTTTTTGAAGGCTTGTACTTGATGGTTCTGTACGTTTTTCCATTTTTAATTTTTGGTGGAAAAACGCGCAGCAAACCCAAGTTGGCAAAACTGGCTACCCGCCCTAAGTATTGTTTCGGTAAATGGTGTCGCCAAGAGCGGAATAACCTTCTACTAAATTCTATCTTAAAAGATGTATTAGAAATATACCGGATGAGGTTGATCGAACTCGAAAAATTACCACCTGTATTGTCGCGCAAATCGATCACTAAATAAGGTGTTTTCTTTTGATTCAGATCCCCAATTGCCTTTTGGAATAGTTTAGTACCCGCTCTACCGCTAAAAGTATTGAGTTTTAAAACCCCTATACTATCGTGTTTGGGATGATAAAAGAAGAATTGAGGTACTTTTTTGGATCGGTGTACTATTTTGATTGTTGTGTCTTTTTGGGTTTCTGAACTTACCAAGTCGTCTTCTAAAAGGCATTTGACTTTTTGATAATGTTCAATGCCTGCTCGATCCGACCATCTGATAAATTGTACGGAATCGGTGGAAAAATACTTCATAAACCGATAATTAAAAAGTAAATCCCTATTGAGTACTCGGCTATTAAAGGTCGTATTATAGCCATCGGAGGGTTGGTGGCGACGAATAGCCGCGACCAAATCAGCGGATTTATAATTGCCTATTGATAAAATTTCAGAGCCAGGCGGAATGATATCTGTTTTCATACTATCCACTCCGGATACTACCCAAATCTGATCTTTTTGGCAAAATACTTGAAATGGTAGTGCATAATTACTTTTTTGTTTGGGTTTACTCTTCCCCCTTGCCATATAAGTATGTCCACAGCCAATAGGCAATAAAGCGTGCCGAATACGAATCTCCCAATCTTTGGCAGCAATCGAGTCGCCTTCAAAATCCATCAATCCTTTAATAATTGCCCGAAAACTGTCTTTTGTGATGTAGGCATCGGGTGAAGGGTGTACTTTGAGTACCATACGTTGTAGTGCAGCGGCATCTTTTTGGGCTTGTTGGCGACTAAATTGCTGTGCTTGAGCATTGAAGGTGCAAAACAGCACCAAAATGGCATATATTATTCTCATAAACGGCACTCTACTTTGTATTTATATGTTTTTGTGTGCGGCGAAGATAGTATGTTCACTGCCTTCGATGTATTCCTAATTGTATTTCCGAATAAAAATTAAGTTTACAATTGAATTGCATTAGCAAAATTTGGTCAAAATAATTGATTCGGAATTTATTCTCTTTGTTTGAATTTTTATTATATTTTGTTTGTTTTTTTTGGTTATATTCGACTTTGTTAGGAACTTTGCATCTTATTTGACAAATAATATTCTACAAATAAGTATAAATATCAGTATCGTCTTAATTAACTTTCGTTGTATTGATATTCAAAACGCGACACCACCACACACCGTCGTTACTCCTTTTTCCTAAAGGTATGCCTCCATTCCCTAGCCATACTGAACCATTATACGCTCGATTTACTGTACTAAAAATCATGCTTAAATGGCATTTCTTAATTAGTTTGGTCTATGTACTACTAATTCAACAGAAATACCCAGCTTACAATGATCAATATGCAACAACAAGGCTTATATCATCCTGATTTTGAACGCGATGCTTGTGGTATCGGATTTGTTGCCAATATCAAAGGCAACAAAGACCATAAAACAGTATCGGACGCACTCACCGTATTGGAAAACATGGAGCATCGCGGTGCCTGTGGGAGTGAGGCCAATACTGGCGACGGCGCGGGTATCCTTATCCAAACACCGCATGAGTTTTTCTCCCGCGAATGTATGCGTGAAGGCGTACAATTGCCTGCCTTTGGCCGATATGGGGTTGGGGTTGTCTTTTTTCCGAAAGATGTACAATTACGCGAGCAGTGCCGCGAAATTTTTATCCGTTCTGCCGCCGCTTTGGGTGTCGATGTCTTGCATTGGCGCAAAGTACCTGTCAATACATCCGGCATTGGTAATATTGCGTTATCGGTTGAACCCGAAATGGAGCAGGTGTTTGTGGGCTGCCCAGATCAAATTACGGACAGCGATGCTTTTGAACGCAAACTTTTTGTACTTCGTAATTATGCCTCCCATTTGATCCATAGCTCAGTTAAAAAAGACGAAATTGGCTTTTATATTGCCTCCATGTCCTATAAAACGGTGGTATATAAAGGCCAATTGACTAGCGGTCAAGTACGGGGCTATTTCTTGGATTTGTCCAGCCCCGCCTTAGTGAGTGCTTTTGGATTGGTGCATTCTCGTTTTGCAACCAATACTTTCCCTTCTTGGAAACTGGCGCAACCTTTCCGGTTTATTGCGCACAATGGCGAAATCAATACTTTACAAGGTAATCTAAACTGGCTTAAAACCAGTGAAAAAAACTGGACCTCGCCCTATTTTTCTAAGGAGGAAATGGAAATGTTGCTCCCAATAATCGGTCAAAATCAATCAGATTCTGCTTGTCTTGATAATTTGATTGAATTACTCACCCTCAGCGGACGTTCATTGCCACACGTGATGATGATGCTGATTCCCGAAGCATGGGACGGTAATACCGCAATGGATCCGGCTAAACATGCTTTTTATGAATACCACGCATCTTTCCAAGAACCTTGGGACGGCCCAGCATCTATTTCTTTTACCGATGGCAATATTATAGGTGCCACCTTGGACAGGAATGGTTTACGTCCTTCGCGGTACTGCGTCACCACCGATGGTCGGGTTATAATGGCCTCAGAGACGGGTGTTTTGCCCGTTGATCCCGCTTTGATTAAGGAGAAAGGCCGCCTACAACCCGGAAAAATGTTTGTCGTTGACTTGGTAAAAGGCTGTATCATTAGCGATGAAACATTGAAAAAAGATATTTGTACCCAAAAACCTTATAATGAATGGCTGAATAAACATAAAATTACACTCGACGAATTACCCGAGCCACGTGTCACTTTCGCTCATTTAGAATCGGGACAAGTGTTCAAATATCAAAAATCATTCGGCTACTCTACCGAAGACCTGAAAACAATTTTAGCGCCAATGGCATTGGATGGCAAGGAGAACATAGGTTCAATGGGCACCGATGTTCCATTGGCGATTCTTAGCGACCAACCGCAACATTTATCCCATTATTTCAAACAATTGTTCGCACAGGTGACCAATCCTCCCATCGACCCCATTCGGGAGCGATTGGTGATGTCGTTGACTACTTTTTTGGGCAATATCGGTAATTTACTGGTCGAAAAAGAGCAAACCTGCCATGCAGTAGCATTACCACATCCGGTATTGACCAATTATGAACTGGAAAAACTGCGCAGTATTGACACTGGAAACTTTCAGGCAAAAACCCTGCAAATGTATTTCCGCGCCGATGGCAAACCCGGTTCTTTGCAAAAAGCCCTCAAAAGGATCTGTCAATACGCCGAAGATGCCGTTGAAGATGGCTTTGAAGTATTGGTACTTTCCGACCGCGCTATCGACTCCGAACACGCCGCTATTCCTTCCTTATTATATACATCTGCTATCCATCACCATTTGATTCGCAAGGGGTACCGCGGCAAAACGGGTATCGTTGTAGAGGCCGGCGATGTGTGGGAAACGCACCATTTTGCGTGTTTATTGGCTTTTGGAGCCACGGCTATTAATCCGTATCTTGCCTTTAGTTCTATTCGCGACATGAAGGAAAATGGTAGTATCGAATCCAATTATAGCCACCAAAAACTGGAGCAGAATTATATTAAAGCGATCAACGATGGTTTGCTTAAAATTTTCTCCAAAATGGGTATCTCTACCCTGCAATCGTACCAAGCAGCCCAAATTTTTGAAATTGTTGGTCTGAATCGTACCTTGGTAGATCAATATTTTACGGGAGCAATATCGCGTATTCAGGGTCTTGGACTAGACGAAATTGCGAAAGAAGCATTGGCGAAACACCATTTGTCTTTTAATAATAAAACAATGCCTTCTGATCGTTTGCCCGTTGGAGGTATTTACCAGTGGAAACGCAAAGGCGAATACCATTTGTTCAATCCGCAAAGTATTCATTTGTTGCAGCATTCTACCCGCACTAATGATTATATAACATTTAAAAAATATTCCAAAACCATCAATGAATTGGGCGAAAAGGCGTGTACACTCCGCAGCCAGTTCCAATTTAAGCGCAACCGCCCGTCTATTTCCATTAGTGAAGTAGAACCCGCTGAAAATATTTACAAACGCTTTGCCACAGGAGCTATGTCATTTGGTTCTATCTCATGGGAAGCACATACCACTTTGGCCATTGCCATGAATCGTCTCGGTGGAAAAAGCAATACTGGTGAAGGTGGCGAAGACGAACGCCGTTACGAGCGTCTGCCCAATGGCGATTCCATGCGCAGCGCGATCAAACAAGTTGCTTCTGGCCGTTTTGGGGTAACCAGCCTCTACCTCACAGAAGCAGACGAATTGCAAATCAAGATGGCGCAAGGTGCAAAACCAGGCGAAGGTGGCCAGTTACCCGGCTATAAAGTGGATGAATGGATCGGCAAAGTACGCCATTCCACGCCCGGGGTTGGTCTTATTTCACCGCCGCCGCACCACGATATTTATTCGATTGAAGATTTATCGCAATTGATATTTGACCTAAAAAATGCCAATCGAGCCGCCAGAATTAATGTGAAACTGGTGTCAAAAGCGGGTGTTGGTACGATTGCAGCGGGTGTAGCCAAAGCCAAAGCCGATGTCATTTTGATTTCTGGTTACGATGGCGGTACGGGTGCTTCTCCGCTGAGTTCGATACAACACGCTGGGTTGCCATGGGAACTCGGATTGGCCGAAACCCACCAAACTTTGGTAAAAAACCGTTTGCGCAGTAGGGTAGTGGTACAAACTGATGGTCAACTCAAAACCGGACGTGATATTGCCATCGCGGCTTTACTAGGTGCCGAAGAATGGGGCATTGCGACGGCAGCCCTCGTGGTAGAGGGGTGTATTCTTATGCGTAAATGCCACTTGAATACTTGCCCGGTGGGTGTTGCCACTCAAGATCCTGAATTGCGGAAGCGGTTTGCGGGTAATGCAGATCAATTGGTTACTTTTTTCCAGTTTTTGACCCAAGAACTCCGCGAAATTATGGCAGAATTGGGCTTTAGAACGGTCAATGAAATGATTGGACAAACAGACTGCCTCGAACAAAAACGCAATACTACACATTGGAAACACAGCCACCTCGATCTCTCTCCGGTACTCTACAAAGAAAAAAATGGCGAAGATGCGGGATTGTACCAGACCGAAAATCAAGATCATGGGATGACGTATATCCTTGATTGGCAATTACTTGCAGCGGCTAAACCAGCCTTGACCGAACTGAAAAAAGTATATGCGGAATTTCCCCTTAAAAATACGGATCGCACCGTGGGTACGGTACTTTCTAACGAAATTACCAAACAATTCCGCGCCGAAGGACTGCCACAAGACACCATTCACTTCAAATTTAGGGGTACCGCCGGCCAAAGTTTTGGCGCATTCAATACCAAAGGTGTTACGCTGGAATTGGAGGGCGATGCCAACGATTATTTTGGTAAGGGTTTGAGCGGTGCAAAACTGGTAATTTACCCCGATCGGACGGCTCAATTTGTACCTTCGGAGAACAGTATTATCGGCAATGTGGCTTTTTATGGGGCTACTTCCGGCACGGCCAATATAAGAGGTAAGGCAGGTGAACGCTTCTGTGTCCGCAATTCGGGCGCGCAGGTTGTGGTAGAGGGTGTAGGCGATCATGGTTGCGAGTATATGACGGGCGGCAAAGTGGTGATTTTGGGACAAGTAGGTCGCAATTTTGGTGCAGGTATGAGCGGCGGTATCGCTTATATTTGGGATACACAAAAAAACTTTGCCGAACAATGTAATATGGAGATGATCGACTTGGATCCAATGGACGAATCATCCGCAAAGGAGTTGCGTGTTATGCTCGAACAACACTTCGCATTAACCCAAAGTAATATTGCTGAATTTATTTTAAAAGATTTTGATAATCAATTAGTTAACTTTGTAAAGGTGTTTCCTAAAGATTATAAAAAAGCATTGTTGAACATTTCAAATTTAATGGTGACCAATGGGTAAAGTAACAGGATTTTTAGAATATTCCCGCCAATTACCTTCCAAAGCAAAGGCGGAAGAAAGGGTACAAAACTATTCAGAATTTGTACAGAAATACAGTGATTTGGAATTGAACCAACAATCGGCGCGCTGTATGAATTGTGGCGTTCCATTTTGTCACCACGGTTGTCCGTTGGGCAATGTGATACCAGAATTTAATGATGCAGTATATCGCGGCGATTGGGAAGAAGCCTACGAAGTGCTCACCATGACCAATAATTTTCCTGAGTTTACTGGACGAATTTGCCCTGCACCTTGCGAAAGTGCCTGCGTTTTGGGGATCAATCAGCCGCCGGTGGCTATCGAGGAAATTGAAAAACACATCATTGAAATTGCTTTTACCCAAAATTTTGTCAAGCCACAAAAAGTATTTGTGCGTACGGGCAAAAAGGTGGCTGTAGTAGGCTCGGGGCCAGCCGGAATGGCCGCGGCGGCACAACTCAATTCGGCGGGACACAGTGTTACCGTTTTTGAGAGAGATGATGCGCCCGGTGGACTTTTGCGCTATGGTATCCCCGATTTTAAATTGGAAAAATGGGTCATTGACCGTCGTATCGCGCTGATGGAGCAAGAAGGCATCGTTTTTCGCTGTAATGCTAATGTAGGCGGCAATGTATCTGTTAACGATATTTTACGGGAGTACCAAGCGGTGGTATTGGCTGGAGGATCGACCATCCCGCGTAACTTAGAGGTGCCAGGTCGCGAACTCAACGGCGTACATTACGCCATGGATTTCCTAAAACAACAAAACAAAAGGGTCAGTAACCGCCCTGTAGAGGGCAATGACCTATGGGCAACGGATAAAAATGTAGTGGTCATAGGTGGGGGCGACACGGGCAGCGATTGCGTGGGCACTTCTAACCGACATGGTGCTGCGCGAGTGACTCAGTTGGAATTATTACCTGTTCCGCCCGCAGAGCGCACGCCGGGCATGCCTTGGCCCACGTACCCGATGGTGATGAAAACGACCAGTTCGCACGAAGAGGGCTGCGAACGCCAATGGGCCATTTTGACCAAAGCGTTTTTGGGCGATGCCAACGGTAATTTGCGCGCCATAAAAGTGGTCAATATTGAATGGAAAGCATCTAGTGATGGTCGTCCGGCGCATTTTGCGGAAATAGAAGGCTCGGAGCGCGAAATTCCTTGCGAATTGGCATTGCTCGCCATGGGTTTTGTCGCTCCTCAAAAACAAGGATTACTGGACGAATTGGAAGTTAACTTGGATGAGCGGGGTAATGTTATGGCAACAGAAAAAAATTATCAAACGAATATAGCCAAAGTATTTGCTGCTGGCGATATGCGCCGAGGACAGTCATTAGTGGTATGGGCCATCAGCGAAGGCCGCGAATGCGCCCGACAGGTGGATGAATATTTGATGGGGTATAGTTTTTTGGAACGGAAAGATGCCGCATTGATGGTGGTCGCGTAGATACGCTCGGCCGTTCGTATCCAGATGACGGTATCTCGCTGGATAGACACTTTTTAGTGAAATATTTTGGAATATTGCCATGCTTAGCATATAAGTGGAGGCGGATGAAGCCCAAAACTGTTTGAGCCAAACGGATTTTCCGAGGTGCAGCCTCCGCTCGATAGTGCGGCGATTTTTTTTGTCGCCGCCGGAGCGAAGACGCAACACCTCCATGCGATAGAAAAGGTGTACCTTTTAAAGTTGTGGTAAAAGAATGTGGTTTCCCCCTACTTCCGCAGTATCGAAAAAAGCACCGGAAGTACACTCTGTGATGAACTACCCGTATCGAATAATAAACGGTGGTCTTTCATATTGAAACCGGCATCCTTAGCACCCACCATTTTATCACCCAATACGGCTGCCAATCGTTCTGGTAAACTCCCCGTGGTCTTTTCCATCATTTTTGTAAAACGATCCATATCAATCTCTGATTTGGTCAGCAACACACAAAATTGCTCCATTTTATTCGCGGGCATCGGTGCTGTAATGGTAAAATAGCGTTCAGTAGGTGGTGTGGTACTACAATCGGGAGCAGGCAAAGTAGTGGTTTGTTTAGCATCGCGGCCTACTACAAAAGACGCAGGTAATACCCCAATATCTTTGCCCATACCCAATTTTTGATCGCAATTTTTTAGTGATTCACTATTATAAGGGTATAAAAAACGCACTTTATTGGTCGAACTTAGGGCAAAAACATACATACCACCGCTGTTGGAAGTTTTTAATTGAAACTGAACACCCTCTTCATACCGCGCAGTTGTTTGGTATTGCGCTATTTGAAGCAACTGTGTGGTGCGTTCAATTTTGCCATTGCTATTTTTTAGCACCTCCACGCCAATATCCTTACTACTTGGCTTATCAAACTTCATTTTATTGGCTTTTTTTTGAGTGTCAATGGAATTGAACTCGACCCATCCGTTGAGTTGTTCGTACACAGGAGCGGCAACAATTTTATTTTCCGCACGCTGTACCAACTGTGCTTTTTTCTTCTTTTGTTTGGTAGCTACAATAGGATTAGGATCATTAGTCAAGCGTTTAGTAGGCACCTCAATCGCCAGTTCCGACCAAGGTTTCATCTCCATTTTTTTCAAAAAATAAGCATTAATGGTCGATAGCACGTAGTTTTCACTGGAATCATCGTCTCCTTTGCGCGATTGAATCAGATCAATGATTTCTAAAAAGAGTTCAACTCCCATAATAATCATCGTTACGGTCACTGCCTTGCTTTGTCCTAAAGAAGAGCGATTTGGTGCTGTCACTTCCTTATAAATTGGGAGATAATTACGTTGATAGGCATCTACCACAGATTTGTATTGGTCTAAATACTGCAAAGCATATTGGTCTGGTTTTTTAACCATCAGCCGGATAGTACCCAAGTTAGAAAGGTCCTTTTTTACAATACCCAAAAAACTATTGTATTGCTCCTGAATATCATTATAGGCCACGTTGAGTTTCACATAATCATCCTTATAAAGAAGGTGTTGCCCTGCTTCGGCATTCATTTTTTCAAAATCATTGCGAAAGCGGCGATACTCCAAAAACACTTTTGATTTTTCGAGTAATTCGGCGATCGACTGAACCGATCGTTTAGATTGAGCAGATACGGCCAGTGTAGCCAGCAGGCAAAAGAGGAGAAATATGATTTTTTTACGCATAATGGGCATGATTTAGCGGCAAAAATAGTGATGATTTGTTCGGTTTTGTCTTTTTATTTGATTTTACCAAAACGAACAAACGGATTTAACTACAATCACCGCAGTGCTTCCACCTATACCCAAAATGCAGTGAGGGGCGATAACAACGTTACCTCCCCTCAATAATACATATCAACTAACCTTAATCGAGTACCTATCGAGCAAACAACGTTTTCAATTGATCAATGATCTGTCCGCCACCGCTTACGCTGATGGTATTGATCTTTTCCGCAATCTTTTCAACGTATTCCATCTCTTTCAACTTGAACAACATGGCGTTTTCTTCCATCAATTTTAATCCTCCTTACTTCCATCATCCGCCATACGCACCATTTTAGGCGAGAACTTCGCTACTACATCCACCAATTCCTGCTGCGAAGCCATTACCTTATGAATATCTTTGTAGGCCATCGGTGCTTCATCAAGACCTCCGCCGATCAAAGTAACCCCCATGTCCTGCAAAATTTGCTTCATATCGTTCTTGGTCACGTTTTTGGTGGCCTGCGTACGGCTCATTTGTCGTCCTGCGCCATGCGAGGCCGAGTTGATCGCCGTTGCGTCCCCTTTTCCACGCACCAAAAAACCTGGAGCGGTCATACTTCCCGGAATGATCCCCATCACACCTTTGGCTGCGGGAGTTGCTCCTTTTCGGTGTACGATCACTTCTTCGCCATTCAGGATTTCCTTCCAGGCAAAATTGTGGTGATTTTCCACTTTAGTCAGCACTGTAGCACCAATAGCTTTTGTCAATTTACGGTGAATCACCTCATGGCAAGCCGAAGCGTAATCACCAGCGAGGTTCATCGCCAGCCAGTATTCCTGTCCAGCCTCGCTATTCATATCCAAATACGCCAAATTAGCGGCTTCCTTAGGTAATTTACAAAGATCTTTAGCCAATCGCGTATAGTGACCTGCCACAGTAGCACCAAAGCCACGAGAACCGGAATGCGTTAAAAGTGCCAAATAACGGCCCTGCTCAATACCAAGGATTTCGTCTTTCTGAGCAAAATCAATAATACCCCATTCCACAAAGTGGTTACCTCCACCGGAAGAACCCAATTGTGTAAACGCCTTATCTTTCAAATTTTTTACCAAAGTATTCATCCCAAACTCGGCACGATCCAATACCTGATGGTAAGCGCGGTGTTGTCCAGTAAAACCATTACCAGCCCCAAAAGCGGTATGAGCGATCAATTCACGCTTATAAAACGCTCGGTTCTTCAAAAAATGGTCTTCTGGTATATCAAACACCGACAAAGCCATCCGACAACCAATATCAACACCCACGCCATAAGGAATAATAGCATTTTTAGTCGCCAAAACCCCACCTATTGGCAAACCATATCCTTGGTGTGCATCCGGCATTAAAGCCCCAGCGACCGTTACCGGCAATCGCATCGCAATATCCATTTGATGACGCGCACCTTCCTCAATATGATCCGCCCCAAATACCGTATAGCTCCCGGCATGCTCTTTCAACGTAATCACCTCATCCAATTCGGATTGTATTTTTGCCGCTTCGACAAAAGCCATAGCCAATGCAGCCAGAGACTGATCTCCCAAGAAATTTTCCGGAGTTTTGGCCACTTTTTTCAATTTGGTCAATATCTGCGTCTTATTTTTTCCTGCAAATGCAGTAGTTGCTAATTCAAGTGCCACGCCCAATACCTTTCCTTCAGTATATCCAATGGCCAGCAAGTCTTTTCCGTTAATCATAATTTGATGTATTGAAGTATTTGAACACAATTAATTCGCATTTTGAACTTGGTCTATTCCGACCATACTTCCCCATTTTTTCGTTAGATAGTACCGCTATCTGCCTTAAAAATGGCTCGTCTAGTCGAAAAATACCTGCGTTCAACTCTGCAATTAATCATGTCTAAATACATGATTTTAATGCTGCAAAGATGGAATACCAACTACGCAGTGATATTGCGTAGTTAAAAAAAGATAAAACATATTTTAAAAATAAATTTATAGTTATTTGATAATCAGATTTTTAAAATAAAAAATTTTATCTAAAAATAAAATGAAGATACAATTAACATCGCATAGAATTAACCAAAAGGCAAATAAAAAAGTTCCAAAACCCTAAAACTAAAAAACCAAAGGGTTGCATATTCGCAACCCAGCCCCAAAGGGGCGCCATATCCAGCCCAGGGTGCAACCCTGCGGCAACGAACGCGCACAAAAAAATCAATAAAAAAAATCAATTAATCGTAATCGTATAATTATAAGTTTGTTGCGGAGCAGTTTGCCCAGCCTCTCCCTGCGCAGCAGGAGCAGCAGTAGTCACAGTAACCGAATATTGATATTGCGGGGCATGTTGAGCAATCTCCAAAGGCTGCATCGGTTCAGGCAAAGGCGCAACCGTCTGTACCGGCACAGGTTTTTTAAACTGAATCTTCGCTTTCTGATGAAACAGCACATTCAGCCCACGATTTTTGCCCACAATATATTTCAAAAGCCGTACCACGCGGCACGCTTCCTCATCGCAGCCATGTCCAATACCCTGTAAAACACGCGTAGCCACCACATTTCCCTTATGGTCAATATCATAATCAACCAATACGATCCCTTCAACATTAGCATCAAACGCTTCTTGTGGATATCTAAGATTTTGGTAGATAAAATCCGTTAATCCCTTAGGTCCGCCCTGATAAACAGGCTGTTGTATAAAATTTTTTTGTCTTTTCTCTTTACTCACATCTATAAATTGAAGTGCAAAATTAGTAAATTCTTGAGTTAGAAACTGCATGAATATCAGAAATTTCATTTTTTTAAAACAATTTTCAGACTTACTGGTGTTAAAATCCAAACTTTATCTACCTTTGCGTTCCTTTTTCAAAAGCGGTCGAAATAATTCGGCTCAAAGGGCATACAATAACATTGAAAATTCGGAATATTAAACAATGGCAAAACGTAAAGCAGATCAGGCAGAAGCAGTAGTCGTAGATCAACAGACGCAAACATCCACTTCCGCTCCATTTTGGGAAGTGTATCAAAAACAAATCCTGTACGGTATTGGTGGCATCGCTGCGGTGTTCCTACTTTGGTGGGGGTATCAAAATTTGGTGGTAGCACCCAAACAAAAAGAAGCCGTTGCAGCGATGTGGCAGGCCGAAATGATGTTTGAAAAAGACTCTTTCAACCTAGCGTTGAACAACCCTGGCGTTGATGCACAAGGTTTCCTTTCCATCATCGACAATTTTGGTGGTACTCCAGCAGGTAATTCTGCAAAGTACTATGCAGGTGTTTGTTACCTTCAAACAGGTGATTATGACAATGCGATCAAATACATGGAAGATTACGATGGTAAAGGCGAATTGCTTTCTACTATGAAATACGGTATCTTAGGAGATTGCTATTCTGAAAAGCAAGATTTCTCTAAAGCACTTTCGATGTACGAAAAAGCCATCAGTGCTGGTGATAACGAAATACTAGTGCCAATCTACCTCAAAAAACTGGGTATGCTCAGCGACAAACAGGGCGATAAAGAAGGTGCACTTAAAGCATTCGAAAGGATTCGTCGCGATTATCCAAACCCTGCTTCAGCAGATTGGCGCGATATCGAAAAATATATTTACAAGAACGGCGGCGGACAGCAATAATATTGTAAGTACGACCGTCCTAATAAAAAAGGCAATCTCTTGCGAGGTTGCCTTTTTTTATTTAGGGCTGCCCCTTTTTACCCAGTAAAATACCCCAACACCCAAGCCCAGCAAACCCAACCCCGGCAATGCTTGATCGGGTCGTTCCAGTAAAGTATTCACCGCAAAAGCCGCCGAAATCAGTACAAAAAACGCCGGCACAATAGGATAACCCCAAGCGCGGATCGGACGTTCCAAATCCTTCCTGTTTTTTCGTAACACAAAAACCGCAGCACCAGCCAAACCCATAAAAGCAATATCCATAAAGGTAACAAAGGTGATAATTTGGTCAAAATACCCCTGAAAAAATAACAAAACGGCCATTGCCCAGACCACTTGAACAACCATCGCCACCACTGGCGTACCCCACCGTGGATGCACATAAGCCAATTGCTTGAAAAAAATGCCATCCTCGGCCATTGCAAAATAGATCCTCGGTGCCGACATCGTATAAATGCTGATCGTACCAAAAATAGACAACGCAATAGCAACCGCAACCGCCTTGCCACCCCATACCGCAACGACCGACATGGCATCGCCGGCTACCCGCTGCGTATGGGCAATCGCGTCCAGCGGAAGCAAGAACATATACGCCAAATTGATCAATAAATACATCAACATCACAATAAGCACGCCTAAAAACATCGCCCTCGGCACAGTACGGGGCGCATCAATGGCCTCGCCCGCCACATAGGAAGCATGGTGCCAACCGCCGACGGAGAAAAATACCCCAATCAGCGCCGTCAAAAGTGCGCCCATGAGGTTGTTGGGAACATTATGCGACAGTGAAAAATCCAATTGCACGCGAGCCGGATCGAAATACAGGAAACCCACCACGATAATGACCCCGATGGAGAGTAACTTGAGTGCCGTGAAAAAATTGGCGACACCTTGGCTCACTTTTACCCCAAGCACATTGATCCCCGTCAAGATCAACATCGTAAGGGCAGCAATAGCAGTTTTGGTACTTTGCGGCATATCGGGTACAAAAACCTTCATATATTCCGCAAAAGCGACACAAAGCCCGGCCAAAGCCCCCGTATTAATCACTAAAAGAATAATCCAGCCGTATAAAAAACCCACCAAATCGCCATAAGCCATTTTTAAATAGACATACACACCGCCCGAACGTGGGAACATTCCCCCCAATTCGCTGAAAGTAAGCGCACCCGAAAGCGCAATTATGCTACCCAAGGCCCATACGCCCAAAACCAAAGTGGCATTGGGTACGGCACTAACGATTTGGGCAGGTGTGACAAAAATGCCAGAACCAATACAAGAGCCTACGGCAATCATGGTAAGGCCGTAAACGGTGAGTTTTTGTTGAAGTTGGGACATACGGAATA
>JBEAVK010000343.1:0-15018 GCA_041160955.1 Bacteroidota bacterium | reverse complement strand
TTGGAGGTCATCAGCAAAAAACGATCAATAAAGCCCGGTTTTATATCCGGAAAAGCAATCGTAGAAAGTAAAACGGCTTGGTCAATATTAGCAGCAAGCAAATGTAAATCATGCTTACGGCGCGGCGATTGGCGCACCACATAATTCACACGAGGCAGTATTTTTTTAATCATCGCTTGCTCCGATTTTTCTTCGCGCTCTATTTCTACCCGATCGCCCACGGCTATAGGATTGGTGAGCGGAATATCGTCCAAACGGAACTTACCCACAATCCTGCACTCCACCACTGCTTGGGTACTATCCAGTCGCACGTGGTACCATGCTCCGGTTGATTTTATTACAATGCCTGTCATTTATTTTATTCGGTGATGTTAGTGATTAGTTCTTGGGTGCTATGATTAGTACGCCCTTAACCCATTCATGCCCCCGCAAAGTTCCGCTAAGTTTTGTTTTATTCTAGTAAATGGTTGAAAAATGAATAATTTTATATTTGGGCGATATCTTTTTTTAATTATTTAATTAGTTATGGCTGGATTTCAGTGGACAAAATTATTAAAATTTCTGTCAGAAGTTAATATTTGTCCTTATTACAAATCATAGATACTATATATAAAATTAAATGCGTTATGCCCTGATAATTAATGATAAAAGAGTAAGCCATTCGTTATTTATCAGATTTAGTAAGTAGTTTTACCACCGTTGAAAAATAATTTTCCAGACCATCCAACCTTTATTGCGAGGATTACGTCTCCTTAATCATACGTATATTAAATATTTATCTTGATCACATCTTATTCATGCTAGCTTCTTGAAGTGTTTAAGTCTGTGATTCTAACATTTCAATTTAAAACAATAAAATTTTCAACCAACATGCTCACCAAAAAACTCTCGCCTTATTTTTTATTTGCTATTTTGTTGTATGGTAAGGAATTTTTATTCTGCATTATCTATTAATGCACAATGTTCTCCTTTTATGTTTGAAATTTACAAAATAGAACCCAATCCTGCACAAGTAGCAAATAACCCCAGTCAAGCGAGTGCTTTTTTAATGCTTATTATAAAGTTCAATGGTTCGTCGCCCAATTATAAAATCGGGTCAATAAATAATATATGAATCGTAGCCTTATGCAACCAATCTACCAAACAGTGGTTACATAAGGCTATATTTTTTTCATTTTTTCAATCCACTATTCCATGCAAAAATCCTTACTTATTCTGATATGCCTGTACTGTGGCTTATTTGCTTCCGTAAATGCCCAGCAACGCTATTATGTCAACAAAACCGCCAGTGGGCAGCAAACAGGAATCAACTGGCAAGATGCTTTTACCGAACTGCATAATGCACTACAATTAGCACAAAACGGCGACGAAATATGGGTGGCTCAAGGTCTGTATTTACCCGATTCAGGTACGACGCACCGTAATCGGTATTTTGAATTACACTCGGGAGTAAAACTTTTGGGCGGTTTTGCTGGTACCGAAATAACGAGTAGCGAAAGAGACCCTGAACTGCACAATACAGTACTGAGTAGGAACATAGGCAACCCGATGGATAGCACAGACAATGCCTTTACTGTACTCTATATGGCACTACCTAATCCCGACACTTATGTAAGCGGCTTTATACTGGAACATGGCTACGCCCAATCTGATACCTCGTTTGGAAATATTTCGCCTTCTCGTAGCGGCGGTGCGTTATACATACTTGCAAATAAAGGGGAGGCGTACCCTGTTTTTGATCGGTGTGTGTTTAGGAATAATTATGCTGGGGGGCATGGCGGGGCTGTTATGGTGCGCTCCTTGCAGAGTTTGGGGAGTTCACCTCAGTTTCGTTATTGTAAATTCTTGAATAATAGATGCGGGTACGATGGCGGGGCGGTTTGGTTTCAAGGAGGAAGTGAAGTAGAACGGGGAGTTGAATTTTACTACTGCGATTTTATTGGCAACCGAGCGGGTAATATACCCGCGACAAGAGCCGGAGGCGTTTATTATTGGAAAAATATAGGTCGTGATACCCTTGAGTTCAATAATTGCAGGATGATCTCAAATAGTGCACGTGGTATTGCTGGTTTTTTGGCAACCGATTGTAGCGTACCCGAAAAGCATATTTCCATTGATAGTTGCTATATTTCCAAAAACTTCGTACCCGGAAATGACGATAATAATATAGGGGCATCATTTGCTGGGCTTACAATTTACGATTATTCAAATTTTAGTAATATCCGATTGAAGAATAATGTATTTGAATACCAAGATGGAGCAAAAAATGGGTATATTATTTATTCAAGCCCATCTTCGGAGGGCAATACATTGGACTTTTCATTTAATTATTTTAAAAATTGTATTGGCAGTTCATTTTTTGATAAGTGCAAAAATGCAAAAATAGAATCCAATATATATGAAAATGGTGGTGACCTGCATATCAGAGGGCAAAAACTAGTTGCAATAAACAATGTATTCACCAGCAGTAGTGTACTAAGTCTGCAAAGAAACTATTATTCAGGCTCATCTACTTTATTTCAAAACAACTATTTTAATGGCAAAAATGGGTCAACCCCTTATGGTATGCTCGATTTTGGTTACGAATGGACTGTTCAAGATACCCTTTTTTTATTGAACAACACCATACTTAACACAAAAGTTAAGGTGCCAGATTTTTGGATACCCCCATCTACTGCCAATCGCAAAACATACGCACAAAATAATATATTCCTAAACAATTCCGATGCGTTATCGGGCGTAAAACGCCTCCCTTTTTGGCATGGGCTTGATGAAATAGAATTGGATCACAATATGATGGACTTTAATTGTAATAGTATTATCGCGGCAGAGGTAAATTGTGGTACCCAAAATATTATGGTAACAGAATGGCCATTTGTAGATACTTTGGCTGGAGACTATCATCTTCGGCCTTGTTCGGAGGGAGTCAACGGCGGTACGTCCGAACTCTTACAGCAGTGGGGTATTGCAACGGATTTGGATGGTGAGACACGGATACAGGGAACTGCACCGGATTTGGGTGCTTATGAAAATATCCCTTTGGTATTAACGGGGCAATTTGAACCAAACAATGCCTGTTTTGAGACACCTTCGGGTAACATCTCTTACGATATAGCGGGTGGCTGTTCTCCTTACACCATTTATTTAGTGGACTCAAATGGAGTAGTATTTGATCGTACCGAAAACTTGCCTGCTAGCACTTATACTATTTATGCTAGCGACCAACAAGGTAATACCTTCCAATCGGTTGCAGAAGTAGGCCAATGGAGCGAACTGCAACTGCCCTCGTCCGTTACTCAACCAAGTGCAGTGACGAATGCCGATGGATCAATAAAAATATTTCCTTCTGGCGGTCTTGCTCCTTATACGGCACTTTGGGCTGATGGAATGGATGGCTTGGAGCGACTTAATTTGCTCCAAAACACTTATTCCGTTACCATAACAGATGCTTCGGGTTGTACAATGAGTGATACATTCTTTTTATCCTCCGTTGGTATTTTGGGAATAAATACTGCAAAAGACCTGAAAATTTGGCCTAACCCTGCCGATAACGCTTTTTTTATTCAAGGAGTAAATGTAAAGAGTGTAAGGCTTTATGATAGTATGGGTAAGATGGTTTTGGAATCTCATAGTGTCATGCCTCAGAGCGGTTATGCTACGATGCAGTTACCGAGCGGGCTTTATTATGTAGAGGTAATAAGCAAAGATAATTTAGTGGGTTATTGCAAATTGTCTTTGATAAGAGATTAGTTGCTGTTTTTCAATGATCTACATCAAGCACCTATATTTTTTCCCAAAAATTAAATTAATTTTTCCCAAAAATGTATTCCTTTGCATCAAATTCAGTCTAAGGAATGAAAATTAAATAAAAGTGCAGATTTGGGGAGACGGTTTTGTCACTATTAAGGCATGAAGAGGGCGTTTAGTGGTGCTAAATAACCGATGAATAACGTAAAGAGGGGCAAAATAAGGCCGTCAAATGTGTGCTTTTATTTAATTCTCATTCCTAAAAGGATCGAAATTTAATAAAAGAAAAAATATAATTTATGCTTACTGTTATTAGTGTAGTATTTATGGTGCTTGGTGGTCTTTTGTCCCAACGCCTCCAGAGTAAAATTGAACAATATAGTGCTGTTCCCATTGACAATGGTATGACTGGCGCAGAAATTGCCCATTCTATGCTTAAGTTCTACGGTATCAACGACGTTGAAATTATTCAGGTGCCGGGCCAACTCACCGATCACTACAACCCACAAAACAAAACCGTCAACCTTAGTCCAGAGGTGTATAGCGGTCGAAATATATCCGCAGCAGCAGTATCTGCACACGAATGTGGCCATGCTGTACAACATGCTACCCAGTACAGCATGTTACAATTCCGTTCTGCGATGGTACCCATTGTCAATATTGCAGCCAATGTGCAACAATATATATTTATGCTAGGTATTGGTATGTTGGCCAATTTTGGGCCGACCATGCTCATTTTTGCCCTTATCGTTTTTGGTATTACAGCGGCCTTTAGTTTGGTCACTTTACCTGTGGAATTTGATGCCAGCCGTCGCGCATTAGCATGGTTGGATAGTAGCCGAGTAGTGCAAGGAGAAAAACACGAAGGGGCTAAAGATGCCTTGTTTTGGGCTGCTATGACCTATGTTTGTGCTGCTGCGGCATCGTTGGTGCAGTTTCTTTATCTGTTGGCTAAGTTGATGAATCAAAGGAGGTAGCACGTCGGAAACAATATTTTCCCTACTTTTGCCCCTATGAAACGACTTATTTCCCTTTTGGGGCTTTGTGGCCTAGTAGGATTACACGCTGCATGTAGCAAAGGTATTGTACCCTCCAAGCCTTCGGATACCGTAGCATTACCACCAGCGGTAATAGCACTACCCGTTATTGATATAGTGCCTGATACGGTAGTAGAAGTGCTTTCGGGCGCACCTACGTTACCTGTTATTGCCGATCCGGAACCGATTGATCTTAGTTTTTTGAACGGCGGCAATCCATCGGTACTCGGTGTGGGGAGTAGCGTTTCTAGCGCAATTACGAAGGAGCAATATTGGGTCGATTCCGTATTTGCCACCCTGACCGAAGACGAACGTGTAGGGCAATTGCTCATGCTACGTGCGCATTCTAACAAAGGTATCGACTACGAAAATGAAGTTGCCAACCAAATTTCGAGGGTAAAAGCAGGTGGTGTATGCTTTTTTCAAGGCACTTTGGAGCAACAAGCGGTCGTCAACAACCGCTACCAAGCACTGAGCCGCATACCGCTCATGGTCTCCATGGATGCCGAGTACGGATTGGGTATGCGCCTTAGTAATGCCATTACCTATCCGCGCCAAATGCCCCTTGGTGCTATCCGCGACGAACAATTGATCTACCAATATGGCCTCGAAATGGCGCGCCAATGCCGCCGGTTGGGTGTTCATATCAGTTTTTCACCCGTAGCCGATATCAATAATAACCCCGCCAATCCGGTCATTAATGATCGTTCTTTTGGCGACGACCGTTCCAATGTAGCCGCTAAAGCAGCACGGTATATGTTTGGCCTTCAAGATGGCAATGTGATGGCCAGCGCCAAACACTTCCCAGGACACGGCGATACCGATACCGATTCGCACCTTTCATTGCCTTTGATTCCTTATGATATGTCCCGTTTGGATAGTTTGGAATTGTACCCGTTCAAGACCTTGATCCGTGCAGGTGTGGCCTCGTTTATGGTAGCGCACCTGAATGTACCCGCTATTGAAAAAGGACTGAAGCCCTCCACCTTGAGTCGCAGTATAATTACCGAACAATTGCGCGAAAAAATGGGCTTTAACGGGCTTATTTTCACCGATGCAATGGAAATGAAAGCCATTTCGGATCCCTATCCTGTGGGCGTAGCCGATGTAGAAGCCCTCAAAGCAGGGATTGATATGGTGCTTTTGCCCGTTAATCCCGATGCCGCATTTGCTGCTATTAAAACTGCATTGGCCGATAGTTCTTATAACCGCACGCAGTTTACCCAAAGTGTAAAAAGAGTATTGCAATACAAATACCGCCTTGGATTGACCCAACCGCAAAGTGTGGAAGTGAACGGTATTGTCGAAGCCATTAATACACCCAATGCTTACCTGATGAAACGCAACCTGTTTCGCAACGCGCTTACGCTCGTGCGCGACCGCGATAGCATTGCGGGGTTTGCCGATGATTTGTACCTGCGCATTGGGAAAATAGAGGCCAATGCCGCCAATGAAGCAGCCACCAGAGGGTTGCGCATAGCGAGTTTGGCTTTGGGTGAAACAACGCCCACGGTGTTCCAAAAAATGTGTACACTCTACGCACCGATCGACCATTTCGGTACAGATACTGCGATCAATGCGCTACAAATGCAGACATTGATCGATACCTTATCCAAATACGACGTGGTGATGGTCAGCCACCATAAAACACGCTCAAAAAAGGTGTTCAACTATGGCCTGTCTAATTCGCAAATTGAATTGGTGCTAAAATTGAACAGCATAATGCCCACTACACTCACCCTGTTTGGCAACCCGTACAGTGCTAAATATTTTGATGATGTGCATACCCTAATGGTGGCCTATACCGAAGACCCAATGGCGCAGGAAGCCGCCGCGCAAGCATGGTTTGGTGCCGCCGACATTACAGGGCGACTACCCGTAGATGTAAGCCCGAATGCACGCTACAAACAAGGAAAAACGCGTATTTACCAAGAAAAACGTCTCGCTTATGACCTGCCTGAATCGGTAGGTATGAGTAGTGATACCTTGGCGCAAATAGATGTTTTGGCCAAAGAACTGATTGATAATGGAGCCGCCCCAGGTTGTCAGGTATTGGTGGTAAAGGATGGAAAAATTGTATGGAATAAGGCTTATGGCCACTATACTTTTGATCGGATGATCCCTACAAGCACCGAAACTATCTATGATTTGGCTTCTATTACCAAAGTAGCAGCAACTACCATAGCCACGATGAAAATGGTAGATCAGGGTAAATTTGACCTGACAAAACCCATCTCGACCTATATTCCTACCCTAAAAGGCACGAATAAAAAAGATATTTTGTTCAACGAATTACTGGTACACCAAGCAGGTTTGCAAGCCTGGATCGCGTTTTACAAAAGCACTATTGATGCCAATAAAATACCTGTTACCAAGACTTACCGCATGGCCAAAGAGGCAGGTTTTTCGATCCCAGTGGCCAAAAACCTTTGGATGAAAGACGATTATGTGGACACGATTTGGCAAACCATTTACGACTCGCCACTTCGCTCCGATAAAACCTATAAATACTCCGATCTTACGATGTTTCTGACGGCAAAGGCGCTTCAAAACACCATAAAAATGCCTTTGGATCAATACGTTAATCAGCAGTTTTACCAACCCATGGGCTTGCAAACCATGACCTTCAACCCTTGGCAAAAAGGGCCTACCCAACGTTGCGCCCCCACCGAAATAGACGATTATTTCCGACAACAAACCATACAAGGTTATGTACACGATATGGGAGCGGCTATGATGGGTGGCGTAAGTGGACACGCGGGTTTATTTAGCAATGCTAACGACCTAGCAAAACTCTTTCAAATGTTGCTGAACGGCGGTGTTTATGGCAGCAAACGCTATATAAGTCAAAAAACAGTGCAATTATTTACAACACGCCAAATGGGTAGTACGCGCCGCGGTTTTGGTTTCGATATGAAAGAACTGGATCCAAAAGCGACGGCCAATATGAGTACTTTGGCGGGTAAAAACACTTTTGGTCATTCTGGTTTTACGGGCAATGTCGTTTGGGCGGATCCCGATCATAATTTGATTTTTATCTTTTTATCGAACCGAACGTACCCCACTATGGAGAATAACAAACTGATTAGTGGTGATTATCGGCCTCGGTTGCAATCGGTGGTGTATAAGGCTTTAAAAAAGTAGCACATGAATCCCAAAGTAGATTTATATCTAGCCGATGGTTGTGGCAGGTGCGCACTGTACGCCACGCCACAATGCAAAGTAATACCGTGGCAAAAAGAATTAGCCGCATTAAGGGCGATTGTGCTGGACTGCGGCCTCACCGAGGAATTGAAGTGGGGTGTTCCTTGCTACACTTTTCAGGACGGTAATATAGCCATCGTTAGTGCGTTCAAAGCGTACTGTTCCGTTAGTTTTTTCAAAGGTGTTTTATTGGAGGATACACACGGTATATTAGTCCAACAGGGCGAACATGCTCAAGCGGCACGACTCCTTAAGTTTACCCATATTCAAGAAATAATAGCGCAGGAGTCCATTATAAAAACCTATATTTACGAAGCGATAGAAGTAGAAAAAGCGGGTTTGAAAGTAGAATTTAAGAAGAACCCTGAACCTATCCCGGAAGAATTTCAGCGAAAAATGAATGAAAACCTTGCTTTAAAAACTGCGTTTGAGGCATTAACCCCTGGGCGGCAACGCGGGTACATTTTGCATTTTTCACAGCCTAAACAAGCGAAATCGCGGGAGGCGCGGGTAGAAAAGTGTATGGCGCGGATATTGAGTGGGAAGGGGTTGAATGATTGAAGCGTTTCAATTAACTTTTGAACGTACAATGCAGGTCTCCTGCTGTATTGTATGTTTTTGTTTGTAACACCTTCATCATTATTTTTTGGGTATTAAAACAATAAAACACCTTCTTTTTACCCCAATTATTAGTGTATTGATATTTTTTTAAAAATTTAACATATCATAATGCATATAATCTCAAACATATCATGTAATTTTGCAGGGCAATTTTTTCTCACACAATCTTAAACATATTCTTCAATTTATGAACAATTTGCTAAAATTTCCGCACTAAGTACAGCCTATTTATTTAAAATGTGCAATTAGGCAATTTATTTCAAATGTATTTACTTTATTTATTGCCTTGCTTTCCTTGCGGCTTTTGTACTCTATTGTACGTTTTTGTTATAGATCATTCTGATTATTTGGGTATTAAAACAATAAAACACCTTCTTTTTACCCTAATTATTAGTGTGTTGATATTTTTTTAAAATTCAATATATCACAATGTTTTTAATTTAAAACATATAACTTAATTTCACAGAACAATTTTTTCTCACACAATCTTAAACATTTTCTTCAATTTATGAACAATTTACTAAAATTTCTGCACTCCGCACAGTCTATCCCTTTAAAATGTGCAATTAGGCAATCAATTTCAAATGTATTTACTTTATTTATTGCCTTACTTTCCTTTAATCTAATGTATGCTCAACAGAGTACCGTTTTAGGGGTTATTTTCCAAGGTACATCCGCCGAAGTTCCAGCATCCAATGGAACGGAGTCTCAAAATCCCAACTTGAATACGCTACTTAGTTCTTTTGATGTCGCATCTTATGCTGTGGCATATTCCGGTGCAAAAACCCTAAAAGCACAAAATTGTTTTAAAATTACGCTTGATAATGCTAGCAATGCTGATTACGAGGTTTTGGCAGCGGCTTTATTATCTATGAATTATGAAGAAGCAATTATTTTATGGCCTCCTATGATTACAGAAAATTCGATTTCTAATGAAAATATTGATCCTTGTCTTGAAGGGCTTGGCGGGCATTATTTAGTTAATGCAAGAGTACGAGAGGCGTGGGATATAACACATGGTGACCCCAATATTATCATTGCTCTGGTTGACCAGTACATGGATTACACTCATGATGATTTGGATGGAAAAATTGTAAGCATTTGGAATAATGTAACGCCATACAACCCAACAGGAGGATTAGTACAAGGATGTAGTCCTGCTAATCATGGTTATGGAATGGCGGGTGCTATGGCTGCCATTCCCGACAATGATTATTGCGTTGCAGGAACGGGTTATGATACTAGGGTTGCTTTTTATGCTGCGGTAGATGATGATCCGACTCCAGATAATTGCAAATATGGATTCTATCTAGTAGAAGCTATAATACAAGCATACCTTGATGGACATAAAATAATGAGTGTGAGTTGGGGAGGTTCGGGTATTTCGCGCTCTATGATGCAAGAAATGATCGATAGTGGTGTTACTTTTGTTCATTCATGTGCAGGCGTAAATTCTAATCATGGTGTATATCACGATATTCCCGGAGTAATCGGTGTTGGACAAGCCAATCAAAATTTAGAATACGAGCAGTATGCTGAATTTGGAGGAGGATGGGATAATTACGTAGATATTTATGCACCCTGTATTAATGTTTGTCGTTTGGAATCGGGTAACAGTTGTGTACCAGGAGAAGGGAATTCTTCTTTTGGTGCAGCGATGACTGCTGGTATTGTTGCTTTAATAAAATCAGTAAATGGTAATTTATGCCCGTCTGAAATCGAAAACATTATTGAAAAATCTAACCGAGGGCTTCCTGTCAATGCTTCGAGTTGGCCTCTTATGACTCAAGGGCTTATTGATGCAGAAGCCGCAGTAACACTCGCTAAAAACTATGGCCATTACACCATTACTACTGATACAGAATGGACTACGGATCATTTTGTGTCTGAACTTACAATTGAACCAGGCGCACAATTAAAAATTACTAATGCCCAAATTACGATGGGAGCAAATGCGGCTGTTATTGTAAAAAGAAATGCGCGGTTGATTTTGGATAATAGCACCATGGAGAATTGCGCTGAGGCGTGGAGCGGTATAAAAGTTTGGGGTAATATTGCAAAAGCTCAACCCGGCGTATATGTCTCCTTAAATGATCCTGAACAATGTGGGATCGTAGCATTAAAAAACAATTCTACTATAAAAGGTGCAAAAATTGGTATTTCAACAACGGCATCAGGTTTGGCTTGGCCAGGTGCTAAAGGATTTTATGGAGGTTTGGTAGATTGCCAAAACAGTAATTTCCTAAATTGTCGGAAAGGTGTAGAATTTATGCAATACCCAGATCCGTCATCAAATTTCACTTTCTCCAATAAAAGCAAATTTCTCAATTGTAGGTTTGAGGAGGTGGGCAATACTGCTAATCCAGTAGTTAATTCGGAAGGTGTAACAATATGGGATACTGATGGAATTGAATTCCAAAGATGCCAATTTTATAATCTTGATAACGATGGAATCTTGATCAGTGACGCATCTGCCCAAATTTTTAATGCAAACCAATTCTACAATAACCAAAAAGGGATATCTGCAATGGCAACTTATCCTTTTAGCACATATTTACAGATTGGCAGGAAGGATACAATTCCCAATGATTTTAACAATAACAAGACACATATTGATGGCCGCGCTACCAATAAATTAGGCGGATTAAAAATTGTCAACAACGAATTTTTTGGAGGAGACAAAGGTGTTTATTTGGAGGGGCCAACCAATTATTTCGTAGAATTCAATAGATTCACAGGGCCAGCCATTGGCCTCACCGCCGTTAATACAGGCATTATGAATGCTTTTCAAGAGAACAGGGTGACTTGTAATGGATACAATACTGGTATTGGCAACTATTTCGCGGGAGAGAACAGGCAGGTACAGGTATTGAGCAATACTTTTTCAAATTCCGGTAGTGATATCATTGTAAGTGATTTTAATACCCAAGCAGGTGCTATTCGTGTGAACCAAGGAAGTGGTGCTATAGGTGCTGCGGGTAATTGCTTTACGACTCCGATTGTTAATGCAGATATTGCTACACTAGGCAATACGCTTCCGTTTATATATTTCTTTCGTCAAGAATCTACCTGCGATGAGAATCCTAATACACCGGGAAATTATACTAAAGCATTTGCTAGTAAGGTTATTGATTGCTCTACTTATCTAGGTAGTGGCTTTACAGAGCCACCTACCCGAAATGATTTGGTTATAATACGGAATTTGGTTAACAATTTGGAACAACAATTAAGTGCTAACCCTGGTACTAATAATACTCAAACATCATTGTTAGATGCTATGTCTCTAAAAGAGGCAACTTTGCGTTATTTAATCGAAGATGCACTAGATCAAGGTGACTACACCACAGCAGAAACACTCCTCAATGAAGAAAATACGGTCTCTGCTAAACATGCTGTCTTTGGACTAAAAATGAACCGTGGCGCTTTTAATGAAGCGAAATTAGTACTTAGAGATTTGCCATCCTTGACTCAAGATGACATTTGGTTCCGAGGGGTACAAAATATTAATATAGCACGTCTTGAATTAGGGGACAATTTTGTGCTAACATCGGAGCAACTTGGATTATTAAAAGACGTTGCCCATAGCGAATCTGGCATAAGTGTATATGCTCAATCTATCCTCACGTTGTTGACCGGAGAGCGTTTTGAACGTAACTTTGGAATACAGTATCGTCAGCAACCAGAGATTAAACCATTTATAAGTAAACCGACTGTTCGTATATCTCCGAACCCTGCGGCCAATACGCTGAACGTTGATTTGGGACAAACCGCTCCTGCTGGATCATGGTTAACCATCCTTGACCAATTAGGGCGAATTGTTTTGCATAAAGATGTTTCTGCTCAACAGGCGATCAATATTGATGTATCGGGGTTATTGAATGGTATTTATTTTGTTCAAACCAACCTGATCGGCGATTCTCAGCAATTACGAGTGCTTATTTCTAAATAAAAAATCTTCATCATTGGCCTTTACACGACAGTTACTCTGTTTTGTAAAGGCCAAAAATTTATATGGCATGAAAAGGATATTCATTATACCACTTTTTTTCTTTTTATTCGCAGCTAACTTTTTACAGGGACAATCATCTTTTTCAAAATCTTATTATTTAGATAATGGAATTAGCTCAGATGTTGGAGCGAATATTCAAAATTATGAAGATGGCTTTTTGTTACTGGTTGGACGGAATGGATTTGGTCATGATCATGTCGGATTGGCTAAAACAAACCTGTCTGGAGATCCTGAATGGACGAATATATATTATCTTGAAAATCAGCAGACACCTCCAGACCCAGGGCTAAGTATGGCGATTGATGAAGATCGCATTTATATTTGTGCCTCTTTTGAGAATGGTGGGGTTGGGCGAGATATACAATTGTTATGTATTTCTGGAAACACAAAAGATACCCTTTGGATCAAATCCTACCCTAATCCATTAGAGGATGAAGCGCTTTATATGATTAAAACACCGGATAATAATTTATTAATAGTTAGCACATCAAAGAAACCCGATCCTGGTGTCCGAATGCGTTTAACCAAAGTAGATATATCAGGAAATGTACTTTGGGATAAATTCTTTGATGACTTTAAAACATATATCCCTGGGGATCCCTGTATTTCACAAGATGGCAATATATTAATTTCTGGTAGCTGTATTCCATACAACGACTTTTCAGAAAAGGCGGTTTTAACAAAAGTGGATTTATCTGGCAATAAGATATGGCAGAAAACGTATGACAATACAGAAAAAATTGGCGCGCCACCAACTGTAACCCCCCTCCTTAACGGCGGTTATGCTTTTGGCTGGACTCGGGATACTTTTGGCCCCGGTGGGCTTTTGTATGTTTTTCCGCCTATTGTTTATATATTGGATGCAGGTGGTAATATTCAGACTAGCCATACCTTTTATAACCGTTGGCGGCGCGACTTATCGCGACTCAGAACCCTGCCCGACGGTGATATATTAGGCGTTGGTATGGCCAGTGGTCACCCGGATAGTTTTAGTGATGGTGGGTGGTTGTTTCGTATGTCTGCCATCGGCGAGTTGCGTTGGCAACGCGCTATCAGGGATACCAGATACCTATATGGTTTGTTCTATGATGCCACCGAAACACCGGATGGCGGAATATTGGCGACTGGATACCAAAGGGATTCTATGTTGAAAATACCACTATGGTTATTCAAAATAGGCGGCAATGGTTGTTACGAAGCGGATTGCGGCGATTTGGAATTGTTAGTTTCGCCCTCAACGGAAATCCCTTTGGATGATGGAAGACGGTATAGTATATATCCTAATCCGACCAGATCCGTTGTTCAATTATTAGGCACAGTCGGCGATGAACGACAATTGGATGTATTTAATGCCGCTGGGCAGTTAGTGCTACAAGCGAATCTGCCTCAACCTGATGGCTTATCCGTACAACACTTACCAGCAGGACACTATACAGTTAAAATTAGTTTGAATAATAATCATTTCACCACCATAAAATTCATAAAAATATGATACAACGCATTCTCTATCTTACACTTTTTTCTACGCTGTCGTTTACGGCTAAAGCCCAAGTTGAATTTGCCCCTATCGGCGCAGAATGGGTGTATAATGCTGCAATTGATGCAGATCCGTTCGATTACGACCCTTTAGATGGCTTTTCTGTATATAAATCTACGGGTGATACAACCATCAACAGCCAAACTTATCGCAAAGTAGGCTATCTTTTGTTCAAACAAGAAGGCGATAAGGTGTATTTGAGGTACCAAAATACACTTCATCTCGTCTTCGATTTTGGTCTAGAGGTAGGAGATACAATTACTTTAGCCGAACCCATATGTCTTTTCCCAAATTATAATAAATTGAATGCTAATATCTGGCAACAAACCTATTTGGTGGATTCCATAACAACGCTAATTGTCAATGGACAACCACTAAAAAAGTTTGGTTTAAGTTACTGGTTCGGTAATTCCAGTTCATTTGGAATAGCCAAGGAATATATAGAGAAAATGGGAAATTTTCGATGGTTTGTTGGTGATTGCCCTATCCCACAAAGCCATCTATTCCCATGGTTGCGCTGTTACAAAGATAGTTTGACGGATTACAAAACCGATCGCTTTTTATCATTCAATATCTCAGATTGTTATTATCTCCCGCCCTCAGCAGTAGAGCAGCCCAGTCTATCTAATATTCGGATTGCACCCAATCCAGTGACGGATGTATTAACCATAGACATGGCCGACCAAACCATAACGGATCTCTCCATTACCGATATTTCAGGTAAGGTGATATATACCCAGCCTGCTACCCAGTCTGGTATGGTTAGGATTTCAACCAGCAACTGGCATACGGGAATTTACCTGTGTCGTGCTCAATGTGGAACACAATGGTTGGTTTGGAAAGTGGTGAAATAACGGGCATAA
>JBEAVK010000333.1:0-13612 GCA_041160955.1 Bacteroidota bacterium | reverse complement strand
CTAACGTATGAAGGACGGCGAACTGGGACAAACGCACGAGTAGTGCATATTGGAAGGGCGCAAGTACGGGCGGTATTTTAAATCGGTAAATCAGTTTAAAGGTGCAGCGCACCGCAATATTGAATTTAATGTCACGCAGCACCTAAAATTTTAATAAAAAAATCCGTAACTATTCAGCCGCTGTCCAAATTCCCGTAAGGAATGTATGTTATTTTGTGCGTTTTTTTACATAAAATCCCTACGGGATTTGGACTATTCATCCTATTTAGCCTATAAACATATATTCCCTACGGGAATTCTGGGGCGACTGTATAGTTACGCTGCTTTTAATACTGTTCCGTATAGTACTCTCGACGGGACTCGAACCCGCAATACCTGCCTTGAAAGGACAGTGACTTATTCCAATTTGTCAACAAGAGCATTGGATCAGGAAAGTATTCCTGACGAGTGGGAGCGGCAGGATTCGAACCTGCATAGCCTTGGGGCAACTGATTTACAGTCAGCATGAATCACCATGTTCAACACTCCCAAAAATAAATTTTTAAAAAAAAGAAAATACCACATGAAAATGGCGTGGTGAGCCGCAGGTGTAGGAATTTAGGCTGGATAGAAACAAGCCTCATAGCCGCTCACCCAATAACCCTCCACCCGGATCTGTTCCGCTGATAAGTTATAATATGGATATGTATGCGCCATGATTTTGAAATTTTTAGTTAATTCAAAAGTATAAACCTAGGCCGATCACAAAAAGTTCCCAAAGTCTATTTTTTTGCTAACTCTTGTAGGAGGATCATTTTTACGTGGGCAATTTTACCCAAAAAAGATTGTAATAATTGGGTGCGGTATATTTCGCTTTCTCCACTAATACGATAAGAATGAGAACGGCAATTTATCATCCATTTGTCCACATAATCAATCATTTTTGGGGCAGCAGAACTCATAAAATTAGGGTAATCAAAAGAACAGTAAATAAAGGATTTGTAGGACGATTTGAACAATAAATTTGTATCGTAATTGGGCAATATATCGTGAAATAAGGTATAAGGAATATCCGATCCTGTATTTTTATCCAATGAATAGGATATTTTTTGGCCTTGTTTGGCCATTTTAAAAAGATGCTTTACCATCAATTCTAGTTGGTCACAGATCAGTAGGGGAGTGGTAGGGTCTAAAAAAACGGTATGCTTCGAAAAATGCTGCAAAGCCGCTAAGTTTTTGTCTAAAATGTTAGAACTAATGTATTCCATACTAGGTAAATTATCATAAATTTGGATAACTTGCTTGGATAACTGGAGTAGTTCCGGGTCTTTGGCTTTTTCTTCTACCCTAAATCCTTCGTCTTCAATATCAGGAAACCGCATGGTGACACGGCTCCAAATTAGAATCTGAAATGCAGTTAACTCCGGAAAATTCATATAGTGGAAAGGAACAATCTCCTGTGTTGTCATGTGCAACTCAGGATTGTTATTATCCTGTACAAAAAACTGTAATATGCCCAATATTTTACTGTAATAACTATTCACCGTTTCCTCGGGCTTCGGGTTTCCCTTGAATCTGAATCCTGTGGCCGAACTACCACCAAAAATATAATTATCCAAGGAGATATGGAATTGTTTCACAAGGAATTCGGTTTCCGATAGCGTAAATGGCACCTCTCCACTTAGTTTGCGGTAAACAGCACTTCTGCTCAAATGTAATAAGTCTGCTATTTCCGAAGCCATATCTTTAGAATTACGTACTTTTTTGCGTAGTTCTTCCACAATGAAATGGTGGATACCAGATTTGTTCGTTTGTGCCGTTGTACCTACTGATTTTGACATTGTTTGTAATTTGTTTTGTGCAAAGAAAATACTTATTCCCGATTATCGGGAAAATTATTTTTATTTTTTCGTTTTGAAGGAATTTTGCCGTTTGAATTTTATTTTGTGTGCTATTTGGGATTTTTTTTTAGTTATTACCCAATCTTACCATTGAAAAAAGCACTCAACTGAACATATTTTCATGTAATTTTGTGCTATTATTCGAAGTAAAAAAGATTTCTAATTTAGATTACACGAGGCAGATAAGTTGTTACACAGAAGTTAAAGCCGATTACATTAAGCCATTCCACTGACAGTTGGAATGGCTTTTTTTTATTTTAGATCATTGGTTCGGAGGCTTCATAAAATGGAACAATTATTATGCCATAAGATCCTATCTTTTTCCTATACCTCACCTTACTAAAAAAAGTGTACTTTTGCCTATCTAAACGTTGATTTCGATATGCGTATTATACTTATTCTAGCCTTATTTTTTCTTGCGTTGGCACTCAATGCTCAAACCACAGGCAAAGCTGCCAAATCTATCTTGTCCGTAATGGATCAACAAGAAAAAGCCTGGAATAAAGGCGATTTAACCGCTTTTATGGAAGGTTATTGGAAGTCGGATAGCCTCTGTTTTATTGGCTCTCGAGGGCTTACTCATGGGTGGACACAAACTCTCGAAAATTATAAAAAAGGCTACCCCAATACCGATGCAATGGGGCAACTCAAATTCACTATCGTTTCTGTGGAGCAATTATCCAAAAAATCCGCGTATGTAATTGGAAAATGGCAGTTAACGCGCACAAAAGGCGATATTGGTGGCCATTATACCTTACTTTGGAAAAAAATAAAGGGTAAATGGGTGATTGTCGCCGATCATTCCAGTTAGTATCAAGCGGCCGTCTCTTAACTACGTTAATATTAAATATTAAAAATTTTGCATTTAATAAATATTAAGTGCAAATACTTTAATGCAACTATCCAGCAGATCCCAAATTCCGGTAGGGAATATATGTTTATAGCCCTATTGTAGTATGATTTCATACTAATCCCGTAGGGCTACGGTTTCTACACATCTTTACATCAATTCAGTCTTTATGAAATTTTGACACATTTATGCATACAGGACTTTATTGTAAGAATTTCGGTGCGCTGCACCTTTACACCGCAATTTCCCATGTGACATGCACCCTGTTGTTGAATGGGAGAACGGATGAAACGGATTAGAGCGGATTGTTTCGAAATAATCCGTTTCATCCGTTTTGCTATCCTGTCTTAGTTTTGATCCACATGGGAAATTGCTGACCTTTACAAGAAGACCCTAATAATTTATTCATAATCAATGTTTTACAGGGTCTATGTAAAGATGTGTAGAAACCGTGACCCGTAGGGATTACATGTAAAAAAATTACACAAATTACATATAATCCCTACGGGATTAGCAGAAAAAACCACATTTCGATCGCTATAAACATGTATTCCCTATGGGAATTTTAAGGCGATTGAATAGTTACTACTAAATTACCTATATACTAGCCTTACTAATCAAACACTTATTTAGTATAGTACAGTTGTGCTTTTTCATTATTATTGCCCACAACAATATATTGTTTGCCCCCTGACCCCTTCAATAACGCCATATCGCGCACTTCTCCTCTGGCCCAAAAACCAGCAATCGTATTGTTTACCCATGAAAAACCGCCTTTGCCATCACCCGCGAGTAATGTGCCTATACCCGCATCACAGGCGTTTGTTTCCGCCTCCATGCCATATTTGTTGCCTGCCAGTAATATATCAAGTTTTCCATCATGCGTAAAATCTGATATTATAATCCCTTGATTAGCAGATGTTTGCGCTTGTCTCGGTAATTCATGTTTGATGAATTTACCGTCTTTGTTTTCCCACCAGCAGGAAGCAAAAGTATAACAATATAGGTTCAACGCCGCCTCTAAATCCGATGAAGGATATACTTGATCCATAGTGGCTTGTCCATAAACACTCGCTTTCAAAAACTTTTTCTTTAACGAGGGAATCTGTTTTACCAAGACATCCTTTTGCACCAGTGGGTACAGATTTCCACTTTCATAAAAGGCTAATATTGGATCGATAATACTATTTTTGTCAAAATCAGCAGCAAAACAGCGGAACGGTGCCGATTCAGTTGCCTCAAAACGAGTATTTTGACCTAAATTACCAGTTACAATATCCATATCACCATCGCCATCCAAATCACCAGTAGCCATACGAAACCAAATTCCATTTGATTTTTCTAACCCAAAAGACTTTGTCACGTTCACAATTTGACTGCCTTTTATTTTAAAAATACTTAACGGCATCCATTCACCACAGACCACCAATTCTAACGCTGGGTCGGTATCTACATTGATCCATTGCAAGTCCGTCACCATACCACAACGCTCAAAATCGGGCGAAACAGCATTGGTTACATCCGTAAATTTGGTACGGTCGTTGCGTAAAATGACACTTTGTGGTGTCAACGGCCATTTTGTAGGCAACACACGACCACCAATGAACAAATCCAGGTCGCCATCATTGTCGTAATCGTAGGTGGTGACTCGGCCACCCACACCCGGTAATTGTGGTATGGCAGGTGCTTTTAAAAAATTTCCCTTTCCATCTAAATTGATATATAATCGACTTTGCCAAGCCGCAGGGTTGGTCGATTCTGCACCGCCACTGACCACAAATAGATCGAGATCTTGATCTTTATCCGCATCAAAAAAACAAGCACCATGATCCTCAAATGCCTTGTCTAATTCAAAAGCATTGGTGGCTGCTGGTGCAAAACTTCCATCCGGTTTTTGCAAAAGCATAGCAGCCGGTTGGTCAAAAGAAGCACCCATAAACAGGTCATCCAACCCATCGCCATTTACATCTCCCGCCACCGTAAAAGGCCCCAATTCGGTCGTTTTCCAAGGGTTCAAAGGCCATTGTTCAAAATCGTTAAAATCATTTTCTTTATGCGCAAATGCCAAGCCATTTCCTACCGAAAAATAGAGCCCTTCCTTAGGAGGCGTTGGGGATATGCTATTCGTTTGTACGCCATTTGCCTCATTTTGTTGGAGTATAAGTCGTTGATTAGCAGTTATATTGGAGAGGGTATGTGTTTTTCCATTAGGCCACCTAACCGTAAGTTTGTCTATTTTATTTACCTTACCAATACCAAAATGAAGGAGGTGTTCAACGGAAGAAAAGATGCCTCGACTTGGATAAAGTTCGGCATATTGGGTATGTCCATTATCATATTCAATCAAAGCAGATGCACCTACGGCAAAAGGGTTTTTACTATCGCCGTTTAGTTTCAATTGTAGATAATTATTACCCGTTTTACCTACACTTTTGTTTTCATAAATAAAGGCAGGTTGCTCTAAATTATTCACGACCAAATCCAAATCGCCATCAGCATCCAAATCGCCCCATGCCGCCCCACAAGACCAAGATGCAGGTGCCGTCATCCATTGGCCTCCCTTGTCTTCAAAACTAAGATTTCCTGTGTTTTTGTAGCAAAAATTGCGTAGTTTTGGAGAAGATGGTATGAGATTAATAAAATCATCAAAGTTAGGATAGGCTTCTTTTAATGATTTTATAGAGCCATTCTTTTTCTGAATATCGGGCAAAACAAAATCCATAAAATCGCGATTAGTCACATCTCTTCGGTATCCATTGGTGACATGAATATCGCGCAATCCATCATTGTCCATATCAAAAAGTAATCCGCTCCAACTCCAGTCCGTTTTATACACGCCTGCCATACAACCTACATCGCTGAAGGTACCATTTCCGTTGTTATGTTGTAATACATTGCGCACTACTGGTTCGAAGTACCCATTTTGAGTAACTGCGGTCTGTTTACTTTGAGTATTTGTGGAGAGATAGGACTTGTTTCGGGCATTGTAATTGGGCAGCATATCTACAGCATAAAGATCGACCAATCCATCATTATCAAAATCGGTAAGATCTGTACCCATGGTATGTTGGCTATTATGCTTAAAAAACTGGTCTAATTGATCCGTAAAACCACCTTTTTTATTGTTAATATACAATTTATCCGGCTGAATAAAATCATTGCCTACATAAATATCTACCCAACCATCGCGGTTGATATCGCTCACGGAAACACTCAAACCATAGGCCAAATTCCAAATTCCTGCCGTTTTTGAAACATCTGTAAATTTACCATTGTCGTTTCTGTAAAATCTATCTGTGTCATATTCGCTTCTAGGATCTAGTAATGGATGGTATTTGCCATCTGCGCCTAGTTTTGCATCAATTTTATTGGTCCAAATACCTTCTGTTGGATAATTGAGCACATACAGATCCAAATCGCCATCATTGTCGTAATCAAAGAAATTGGCTCCGGTAGAAGCACTCTTATCATCGATACCATATTCAGCACTTTTTTCAGAAAAAGTAAGGTCTTTATTGTTGATATACAATCGGTTACGACGAACATCATTTTGTTCAACACCTGCCCTGCAAACATAAAAATCAAGCCAACCATCCGCATTAATGTCAACCGCAGTTATTGCAGTCTCAAATCCATCCTCCGAATTAAGACCTGCGGCTGCTGTAATATCTTTAAATTTCAATCTACCAAGGTTTTGATACATCTTATTGTCGCCATTGCTACCAATAAAATATATGTCTGGTAAATTGTCATTGTTTATATCAGCGATACATATACCACCCCCATTATAGGTATTTATATTATTGGTAATATTATTTTCATAAGTTTCTATAATGCTATTTTTAAAATCTATTCCTGTTCTGTCAAAATCAAGTAATTCCATGATTGGATCAGCGGCGACCAATGTGCGCTCATCCCCACCCTCTGGCACAGCGTTAGCGCTGTCTTGTGCTTCGTTACAACTTAAAAAAAGTAGCGTAATAATTAGGGTTTTAGAAAAATTAATCATAATTTTATGCAATATCTTGTCAAATACAACGTGAATTAAATTTCAATAGAGTATAATATTTGTAAAATCCGCCACAAAGGTATTTAACAATACGGAAAAACGCCAAAAAAGTGTTTCCTTTGCGCTGTTAAATTGTTTATCCATTTTTTTGCGTACGATGTCGTCCTTATCTAGATTTAAAAATTACTTGACACAGCCTATTGATGGACATATACTCGGCTTGTTTCGGGTGTTTTATGGTTTGTTAATGGTGTATGAAATGTTCGATTATATCAAAATTGATTTAGTCAAGAACATGTTTGTACTGCCGCGTGTCAATTTTAAATATGACGGACTAGAGTGGCTTACCCCAATGCCAGAGCCCTACATGGATGCAATCATGTATGCCTTACTGGCCCTGGCAGCCTTGATTACTTGTGGTATTTGGTTCAAATGGGCAGCACGGTTATTTGCCCTTGGTTACGCTTATATTTTTTTGATCGACAAAAGCATCTACAATAACCATATTTACCTATTTATTCTATTGGCTCTCTTGCTGAGTTGCACCCATGCTGACCAGTTTTTAAGTTTAAAGAAAAAGAGCATTGGTAAAATACTGAGGTGGGAGCAATTTATCATACAGTTCCAAATGGTTATTGTTTATTTCTATGCGGCATTGGTAAAGATGAAACCCGATTGGTTGTTGGAGCAGCAACCGATGCGGAGTGGCCTTATGGGTATAAGTAATGACCATTGGCTGGCTCCCATATTCAAAACGGAGTTTTTTATTTATTTTGTGACTTACAGTGGCTTGTTGATCGATCTTTGCTCTCCTATATTACTATGGTATAAACCAATTAGGCGTTTTGGCATTATGCTCCTTGCGCTTTTTCATTTAACGAATACCCAAATATTCGACGATATTGGAATCTTTCCTGTTGTCATGTTATGTGGTTTAATTATCTTTTTTGAATTACCAGAATTGAAATGGCTACAATCAAGGCTGTCAACAACCGATATAATATCAAAAAGCAAAAATAAAAAAGGAAATACTATAATTCAAGCACTTTCAGTACCCCAACTACCCAATAAATGGCTGGTCAATACTTTATATGCTTATTTTGCTATTCAGTTATTATTTCCCATAAGAGGCTTCTTCTTGCCGAATGATTTGGACTGGACTACCATCGGTAATCGGTTTGCTTGGCGGGTAAAAGCAGACAATAAGGCACCTAAAGAGTTAACCTTTCAAATTTTTGACCATTATGGCCGCCCAAGTAACGTAGAGATCAATACCTTTATCAATACACACCAAATAAAAATGATGCTCAGCGACCCACGTTGTGTCAGGGAATTGGCCATTGCTATTGAAAAAGACATAAAAAAACAAGGCATTCCAGTATCAGCAGTAAAAGCACGTATCCAAATCTCAAATAATGGCAAACCTCCTCAATTTTTTATAGACCCAGAGATGGACTTAACTCAAGTAAAATATACTCCATGGAGCAAAAATACTTGGATAAAGGATCTTGTACACAGCAACCAATAAAATAAGCTGGCATCCTTTTTGCAGTGTTTCTTTGTAGCATACAATCTAGTATTTTATATTTTTTTTTAAAAAAGATGTTAAATAATTTGGTTGGAGACTCATTTATTGCTTACGTTTGTGCTGGAAATTGTTCATCGGAATGCCGATAAATATACCCAACCGATTGTCTTTTAATCCTTTATGATCTCATGAGTGATGCAACGCACCCTCAACTAAGCGTTGGAATGCTTCCAAAACTGGGCTTCTACCCACTTCACTCGTAGGTTTTTTGATATTGTACTAGAGTTTGAACCAAATATATTTGGTTTGATTTTTAGTTCACTTTTTTGAAAATACGTTTAAGTTTATGGCTCATTTACTTAAATTATAGATATTAAATATTAAATTAATCCAATTTTGGCGAAAGCCGCTTTTATTCGTAATCGTACATGAAAAGACCCATTATACAGTTTCCGCTGTTTGTTGTCTTGTAAAAAATTCAAGGTGTTATTATTATAGCGTACGCTGTAATTATAACGCCATTCGTAGTATATGCTCCGTAGGAAAATCATTTTTTTGAATTTCATTCGGTCTATTATAAAATCTTTATTAATTCACTTAATTGTTTCACTCATTTTTATCTTTTAACATGAAAAGAACGTTTGCAACCCAGGGTACGTCCCTCATCGCACTGTTCGTCTTGTTGTTTGGTCTGTTCCTTACTGCTAATACAGCAGGAGCACAAAGCCTAAATGGTTCTTCTAGTAATATCAACTGGAAGTCCAAATCTGAGGTTATGACCATCTCTAAGGCGCAAGTAGAGTTTTGGCACCAACAAGGCCCTTATGGCCCGGGTACCGCTGCTTACAACAACCAAGTACGTCACGCCGCTTATTACAAAGAAATTTTTGCTTCTTTGGAGCGCGGACAGACAGTACCTGAAGCTGTTGAATCTTCACTAGCTGCTGCTGCAATGCTTGGTGGAGAGCAAGAATCTGGCTTTACCTCTAAAACGGTACTCCTTGCTATCAAGGAAGAGGCTACACAACTTTTCCAGTAATTCTAGTAATATTTACTATGATTACTATTTATTCATCATTTTTATTAAATCATCTTTAACAAATCTCATCTCATGAAAAAGAGAAATGTTACACTTTGGGTATTAGCGTTTTTTGCGTTTGCCTCTCAGGCATTTGCGCAAACTGACGTAAATATGCCTCTAAATACGGGTCCGGTATCTTTTACCGTAACCCCTATTGGTTCTTTTTATAACTTTTTTGATAATGGTGGTGCTGCTGCTGCTTATTCAAATGGTTCTGGCGTTAACTCTGTTGCTACGTTTCAGCCAATAAGCGCTGCTACACACAATGTGTGCGCTAGCTTCTCGTCATTCAATGTAGAAGCAGGTTGGGACGCATTATATGTGTTCAACGGTGCTACTACTGCTGCGCCACTTATTTCTGCGGGTACAGGTGCTACTACTGGTGGCTTCCCTGCGGGTGGTTTTACGGGCACTGCTGGTCCTGGTACAGTTTCTGCTGCTAACGCAGCGGGTGCACTTACGTTCCAGTTCCGCTCTGATGCTTCTGTAGCACTGGCTGGTTGGGCTGCAACTGTTGTACAAATACCTACAACAGTTTGTAATATGACTGCTCCAAGCAACGTAATTATTTCTACAAATGCAGGTGTTTGTATCGCTGACGCTGTTGTGAGTGCGCCAGTTTTTGCACCAGCAGGTTGCGTTGCTGCTAATAACTTTTCTTTGCGCTACCGCTTCAATGGCGGTGCTCCAGTTGTAATTGGTTCTGTTATTCCAGCATCTATTACTATTCCTGGTCTTGCAAGAGGCGTTTATACCCTTACATGGGAATTAGTGGATGCTCCTACAGGTTGCTCTGTCAGCGCTGCTACAAGTACAATTACTGTTCAGGACTTAACGCCTCCAGTAATCACTTGCCCTGCAAGCACTACGATCAACTTAAATCCTGGTCTTTGTACAGCAGCATTTAATTATAATGTAACTGCTACGGATAACTGTCCATTCCCTGGACCATTGGTTACGTCTCAGGTACACGGTAATTCTGCTTCAAACAGCAATAATTTTGCTACTATTACATTTGGTATTCGTAATGATGGCACTGCGCCAATCATTATCACTGGTGTAAATGCTAACCTTGGTTCTTTCCCTGGTCCTGCGTTCGCAGGTACGGTTGCAACACGTTTGTCCTTTGGCCCTATTGGTGGTGCTGGTTCTTTAACTGGCGTTAACAATATTGCTACTTGGACTGCAACTCCAGTTCAAAATATCGCAGTAAACGTTTCTTCTTTTTTCCAAACTACTTTTGTGCCAATTGCACCAGCTGATCAATTTACATTGTTGCCTGGTCAAGCACGTGGTGTTTCGATCCAGTCTACAAATGGTAGCTTTATGCGCTATGCAAATGGTAATGAAACAACAACGGATGGTACGCTTTCTATCATCAGTAACGGTCACTGGGCTGGTACTGGTACTGCTTTGGCTAATACACCTCGTTTGTTCAAAGGTTCTGTTCAATACCAAACACTACTTGCTGCTCCTCCAGTTGTTCGTACTGCTGGTTTGGCATCAGGTGCTCAGTACCCGATTGGAACAACTTGTAATGTATTCAGCACAACAGATGCTGCTGGTAACGTTGCTACTTGCTCTTTCTGCGTAACAGTGAACGAGTTCCCTAATCCAGTCACTTCATTAACTTGTAATGACTTGGTTAATATTTCTTTGGACGAAGATTGTAGTGTTTGTGTAAACGCTGACCAAGTATTGGAAGGTGGCCCATACAGGTGCTATGATAAGTATGTTGTTGAAGTTGACCGTACTCCAGTAGGTAATGGCCCTTGGGCACCTGCTTGCTTGGGTAGCGCAGACATCGGCAAAACTTATGATATCCGCGTAACTGACCCCGTAACTGGTAACAAATGCTGGGGTAAAATTAAAGTGGAAGACAAATTGCCACCAGTACTTGTTTGCCGTAACCAAAATGTAGTTTGTAATGGAACTCCAGTGTTGGAACCTGCTGCTGCAATTACTGGTCCACAAGTTCAAACAAAGAAAGGTTTATCTGATATTATCGAAAATGGCCCTACGACTTCACCTCGTAACTATACTTTCGATTATTCTTATATTCCAACGGGTACACCAACTTTGGACGTAAACGTTCGTTTGAAACTTACTGGTCACACTTGGTTACCAGATCTAACAGTTGCTCTTATCAATCCACAAGGTGTTCAGGCTACGGTTATGACAATTGGTGGTTGTGTAGGTCAAGAATGGCCAATTGATTGTATTTTTGACAATCTAGGTGGTACAATCACACTTTGTGCTCAATTGAATGCTGCTGGTGCTCGCCTACAGCCTTTGGCTGGTGGCGTATCTACGCCTAACGCATTGGCTGGTTTCAACGGTACTAACGCTGGTGGTATTTGGACTGTACGTATTTCTGATAATGTCGCTGCTGATGACGGTGTTATCGAAGAAGTTGGTTTGGAACTTACTGTTAACGCTCCTGCAGTTCCTGTTGTGGACAATTGCGCTGGTGTATTGACACTAGGAAATGGTTTGTCTTTTACAGATAACTTTACTGCGGGTAGTTGTACTCCAGGAACGCTTATACGTACTTGGACTGCAGTTGATCCTTCTGGTAATAAGTCAACTTGCAATCAAACAGTTACGTTCACAATTGCAAGTTTGTCAGATATTGTATTACCAGTTGACTTCGACGGTATCGATGCTCCAGCATTGGAGTGCGGTTCTTCATACCCAACACCTGCTGTTTTGAATGCACTTGGCCTACAAGGTTCTCCAACAGTATTTGGTAGCGCAAATGGTTGCAATATCAATTGGGAATGGGAAGATCAGTTATTACCTGTTTGTGATGGTACATACAAAATCAAACGTACATGGACAATCATTGATTGGTGTACTGGTTCTGGTTTTGATTATGTTCAATTACTTAAAGTATCCGATTCAACTGGTCCATCTATCGCTTGCCCAGCAAACTTGACTGTTTCTACAGATCCTTATTCTTGCTGCGCTACGGTTGATCTTCCAAATGTAATCGTTTCTGATGCTTGTTCACGCATTAGCTCTGCTACAGGTTTCATTACAGGTTTCGACCAATTCACTAATGAAGTGATTGGAACATTCCCATTCAGCGGTACTTTGAATTCTTTCCCAGGTAACAACGTTTGGAATCCTGATACATTGGCTACCTATGGTTTCACTGCTTGTTTGCCAGTTGGTACACACACAGTAACTTATGTTGCTGAGGATGATTGTGGTAACACTTCATCTTGCTCTTTCCGTTTAACTATTCGTGACAATACACCTCCAGTTGCTGTTTGTGATGAGTTCACTGTAGTTGGTATTGGTTTGGATGATCCATTCGATTGTTATGTACCTAATGCAAAACCAGGTGACTGCCAAGCTGGCGGTATCACTTGGATGAAGGCTTCTTCTTTGGACAATGGTTCTTATGACAATTGTAACACAGTGAAGTTTACTGTACAACGCATGCAGCCATACAGTGACTGTATCAATGCATTGAACGGTACAAATGGTTTTGACGTAAATGGTCCAAATCCTGATGGTTTTGCTGCTAACTGCTTCGATATCTTCCCTGATTTCCCAAGCGAGTTTGAGCGTGCAATCACAGAAGGTGACTCTATCAAATTCTATTGCTGCGAAGTTGGTACTATCCAACAAGTTATCGTGCGCGCATATCAAATTGATGCAAATGGTAACTTCTCTATCGGTGCTGACGGAACTCCAGTGGTGAATACTTGTATGGTGAACGTTTCTGTTCAAGATAAAGTAAAACCAACTTGCCAACCACCTGCTAACGTAACGGTTTCTTGCGAAGCATTTGATCCATCTTTGTGGGCTTATGGCAATGCAGTACCTTCTGATAACTGTTGCTTGGATGAGACTAAGTCTTATCAAGGCCAGTGCGGTTTACAGCACACTACAGTATTGACACAGTTTGACTCTCTTTGTAACAAAGGTACAATCACTCGTCGTTGGACAGCATTTGACTGCCACGGTTTGACTAGCCAGTGTTCACAGCGTATCGTAGTAACTTACAACCAGAACTACTGGGTGAAGTTCCCTGCGGATCGTTTGGTTTCTACTTGTGACGGTACAACTGCTTATGGTGCACCTGAATTCTATGGCGAAGATTGCGAATTGCTTGCAACTTCTTACACAGATGAATTCTTCACTGTAATTCCTGATGCTTGTTACAAAATCGAGCGTACTTGGCGCGTGATTAACTGGTGTACGTACAATCCTAACAACTCAACTTGTCAGTTTGTACCAAACCCGAATCCGA
>JBEAVK010000242.1:0-14587 GCA_041160955.1 Bacteroidota bacterium | reverse complement strand
TTTTTTTCGATTTTTCCTAAGTGGCTCATCGTTTATCTCAATTTCTGGGTTACCATAATGTTATTCCAGAGATTTTGAATCTATGACCCGCCTTTATTTCAATTTCAATTTTACCAATTATTAGCCTTTTTTCTGTAGGGAAAATAGTCTCTAAATCTGTTTTCTTGCAAATGATTGTTAAACGTTCTTCAAATCAAGGAGACCGAACTTACCTTTGCACGTCCAAAATAGCCAAACCCCTTGAATTTATTTCTAACAAAATCATATCTTATATCATAATGTTGAAAAAAACGCTTACTGTATTGGCCCTATCTTTAGGTTTGGCTCATTTTTTATCTGCATCAAATATGGCAGATAGCACGCTGATTGAGGTGTATGCACAAGGTGTACCTGCCGGAAAAATCAAATTGGTGGGTGTATTCGGCGATCAGAATTTTTTAGCAGATTCTGCTATTATCGATGGCTCCGGTCATTTTACGATTCGGCGCAGTAAACCACTTAATGCTGGTTATTATTATTTTTTGTTGCCGAGCGGCAAAAATTTCTCTATGTTGATCGACAAAAATGAGCAATTCATTACCCTGCGCACCGATGCAAAGGATTTTGTGACCAATATGCAGGTAACTGGTAGTGTAAATACCGATATCCTCTATCAAAACTTTAAATTTCAACTACAACAGGATGGCGAATTGGGACAATTGGCTAATGTCCTAAAAAATAACCCTGCCAATAGCCCCGAATTTAAATCGGCAAAAGAAAGACAAGATGCAGTATTGGCGGAGCGGAAAAAACATTTGGACGAATTATATGCCAAATATCCCAATTCTTTCTTTAAGAAATTTAAGATTGCTGGCCAAAACCCCGAATTTGTAGAGTTTCGCAAGGCCAATGGTGATATTGATACCATTCGCCAAGTGGTCAATTACCGCGATCATTTTTGGGACGGATTCGATTTTACCGATGAGCGATTGCTTTATACGCCCGTTGTAAGCAATAAACTCCGCCGCTATATCAAGGAACTTACCCCACAACGCCCCGATTCCATCATCAAAGTATCCGATGCGATCATCCGTAGGGTAATACCTTATAAGCCTTATTTTCAGTATTTTGCTAATTGGATTGCTATGCAGTACGAAAATACCAAAACTACGGTGATGGACGGCGAAGCGGCTTATGTACATATTGTAAAGAATTTTTTCACACCTGAATTGGCATACTGGGACAAACCAGATAATTTAGCCAAATTACAAAAACACGTTCAGGAAATGGAAGCCAGCCTCATGGGGCGTAAAGGCCCTGATGTAGTGGCCAAAAACCCACAAGGCATAGAAAAAAGTATTTATGAAATCAAAGCCCCGGTCATAGTGGTGTTCATGTACAGCCCCGATTGTGAGCATTGCCAAAAAGATGCCGATGAAATTCAACGTATTTATACCAAATGGAAGGATAAAGGTGTGGAGTTTTATGCCATTGCCGTAAATACCACCGATGCCGAATGGAGGGCATTTATTAATTTACATAAGTTTACCTTTATTAATGTATTTGACCCAACTAACCGTGCAATTTATGCCAAATATTATGTGGATGTGACCCCTGAACTCTACGTATTGGATAAAAACAGGACTATTGTAGCGAAAAATCTACACGCGGAGCAGTTGGAAGCCATTTTCGAGAAGGAATTACGCAAACTTTGATTTGTCGTTCCAAACAAAAAGTGCGTAACTGACCGAGGCGATAAGTACACCCGGTGGTAGCCAAACCCACCATAATTCTATATTGTTTCGGGCGGTTTGTAGCATTTTGCCCCAAGTGATAATCGTAATATCGTTGCTTCCTAAGTTGAGGAAACTCAGTGCCGATTCGATCATGATGGCACCGGATGCCGACAAAGTGAGCATTAATAATACAGGACGAATAGCATTGGGCATGGCGTGTTTCAATAGGATACGCCATGCCGGTATGCCTAATCTTTGTGCCGCTGCGATATAGTCCATTTTGCGGACTTTGAGGAGTTCTGAACGTAAAAAACGCGCTGTTCCGGTCCAAATAAATACCCCAATTAGGATAATAATTTTTGTTAGTGTTCTGTCTTTGATAAAGGAGGCTGATATGAGTAACAATACCAAAAGAGGGATTGATTCAAATATTTCTGCCATGCGCATAATGATATTATCCACAGGAATGGTAGTTGTTGTACTACCAATATTCAGTTTTTGGGCTATTTTTTCGAGTATATAAGCACTCATTGCTGCAATACTTACGACTCCTATGATTTGCAACCAAGTTAGCCCTGTTTCAGATTGTCCTTTTCTGGATAAAAGCAAGAAAAAAAGGGCTATTAATATGGACAATACTCCGAGTATTACTTTGCTCCAGCGTAAGGTAAGTTGGTCGTTGCCAAAATATCCTGCAATGCCGCCGAGTAGTCCTCCTACCAGTAATGAAACCAATAAAACCAAAACGGCGGTAAATAAACAGGTCTGTGCACCTGTGATTAAACATGCTAGTACATCACGTCCATATTCATCTGTTCCTAGCCAGTGCTGTATGCCGTTAACGGGTGTAAGTGGAGGCAGGTTTTTGTGTGGGCTTCTTAAGGCTGCTGTAAAGGGAACCAGTGGCATTATTCGATCCGAAGCGGGGAGGGATTGCCATTTGTTTTGTTCGTCAAACTCGATGAATTGAACATTCAATTGCTTGGAAAACTGACTTTCAAAAACTGGCCAGTAGGTTTTTTGATCAATTTTACACCATAATGGGCGCATATTGGCCATAAACTGGCCAGTAAGCCCGAGGATTACCAATATGAGGAGTATATATGCTGTAAATTTTGGCAATTAAGATGTGCAGTTAGGTGGCAAAAGTACAAAAACTATCAGGATGGGGTACACTTTTTTTCTACCACAAGAGCGTAGGGTGTGCTTTTTCTATTACAAAAGCGTAGAGTGTGCTTTTTCTACCACAAAAGTACACAAGAGTACACAAAAGCGTAGAGTGGTCGCTGCGCTCTTTTTTTAGTACACAAAAGCGTAGAGTGGTGGTCGCTGCGCTCTTTTTCAGTATCGAGTTTAATGAGGAAGTCCAAGGTGTACGCTACGCTTCGTGTCCTTTTGTGCACTTTTGTGGTCGAGGAAAAACGAAGTAAGTACAAAGGTTGCTTAGATTGGAAAAATGATCGGTAAACCAATGGCTTGCGCCTTCGCTACTACTGCTGCCTTATTTTTAGTAAATCCCAATACAAATCCACCTCCCCCGGCGCCACAGATCTTTAAGCGGGTGGTATCGTCGTCTAAAGCGGAGATCCACCACTCCAAAAGTGCTGTATGAGTAGGCATCATTGGGCGTAAATGAACGGATTGCCAATGCGATATAAACCGTAAATGCTCCAAAAAGGATTCATCTTTTCCATTCATCCAGGTATCTATCATGGCTTCATGCGCCGGAAAGACGGAGGTTTTCAGCATTTGGTTAAATGTGGTATGATTACATTGCTCCAAAAACCATTGTACTAAAACACCGGTTGCACGCGGTTGCAGGGTATCAATGAGGAAAATGGTCAGATCGGGAAAGGCACAGCCGTAGGGTAGGGGTACTACTTTGGTTTGCTCCTGAATAAAGATGGGGGCTTGTAAATAGGCCGTAAGCGGGTCAATACCCGAACTCTTACCATGAAAAGAGGCTTCAATATCGCCAAGTATCTGTTTTAACTCGGATGCACCTGTTGATTTGTCACCCAGCGCATAGCGATCGTACAGGCCGGCACACAAAGCACCTGAACTACCCAGGCCATACCCTTGTGGAATATTAGACTCAAAATACCAACCATCTTGAACATCTTTGGAGAGTTGAACCAAATCAAGTGGGACAGAAGGGGCGAGTAGCGATAACACCTTTTTTAATTGATGCCAAAGTAATGGCCTTTCCTCTAGGGGCTGTTGTACCCAATGTCCATAAAACGCTGGTGCTGGAATAGCCAATGCACTCGCGCCTTGTAACAGCAGATGCTCGCCAAAAAGTAAAAGTTTGGCAGGGTATATGCGGTTTGCTATCATTCCTCGATTTCTTCCGCGTCGTTCAGGATATAATAAAACTCGTTTATATCGCTGTAGTTTAACTCTAATTTGCCTTTAAAGTGGATATAGTCGTCGGTTTTGAAGGTGGTATTTTTCTTTTTAAATCGGATCGTCATCACGGATGCAGGCCCCGCTTTGCCGCAAAAAAAACAGGAGGCATAAGGATTGGCAGAAAGGGCTACATATCGGCCTTTTTCATCTACGGGAACGACATAACCTTCTACTTGGACAATTGTTTTATCGAGTTTTTTTAGTTCATCTGTGAAGACTGGAGATTGCATTTCCCCGTCAATTTCTTTATAGTATTTCTTTTCAAACTTGATATTTTGCATTGTTTTCCATGATAGTTTTGTAATCCCTTGTGCAAAACTAAAGGATAACAAAGTACTTATGGCTACGATGGAAAAAGCAATTAATTTTGTGTGCATGGTTGACTATATTTTATCGTTCCTAATTGGCTAATACAAGGAGACTAAACTGCGTTAGCGGCTGCAAAATTACGGGATTACTCCGGTATTGGCAAAAAAATAAAAGCCCTTGCCACGCTGGCAAGAGCTTTTAAAAACAAAACAAACTATGGGAAATTAATTCCAAGTAGATACAAAGGTACAATACGGTTTGAAAAAAAATTCACTTAATGTTAAAGTGTCGGCTATTAGCAATTCGAGTGCCTCGTTTTGCTTTTTTTTGCGTGAGTTTATCTTGTTTTAGGAATAAGTGTTAATTATTTGATACTTCCAATTCTATTTCGTCAATATCCATTAAGTTGTTTTTGTTTTCGTCCAGCAAGTAGGGTAAACCATTAGCATCAAGCCCTTTTACAGCAATAATACGGCTTGGATTTGCTTGCTTTAATTGGCGAATATAAGTTTTTGGGAATTTTGGCAAAAAACCAAATCGTGTCGTTTTGGGCGTAACCATACCTTGCGCAGCGGCAACTTCGCTAATAAACTTGACACAATTGCGGCGAATCAAATTATAACGCACGTCCTGCCATTTTTCAATCACCATTTGAGTGCGGTAGTTAAAACGGCTGTCTGCTGATACTGCCAACCAATGAAGTGGTTTGTTATTCCTATTTTTCCAAAATCCACGTACCACACGCCCTGGCTTAGGATCGTCCATCATACTACAGCCCACACATGGATAAAAACCGTAAGTATCGTTGATATTAGCATTCAATGCAGTATCTGTTGCACCAAATGAAACAAAAGCATGACCTGGTGATAACGGTGCTAACGCAGGCGAGCGCGCACTAAAGAGCAAAAACTGTTGCTGAATGCGATTTTCTATGTTTTCAAATATATTGGCCTCTTGTGCTGTTGCTTGTGCAGCAAAATAACTGATTGCGAAGTAAATGACAATTGCGTTTTTCATGATGTTAACCATTTTTGTTAAGACAAAGATGGGGCAGCATCAAGCACGCATATTTTGAGATTTTACTGGTATTGCATATTTTTTTATTTTATATCAGTAAATTGTGTCCAAATACTTATATTTTCTCCATTTTAAAATGAGGAATACCTACTTCTTCAAATCTTTCACCTATCTTTTGATAGCCGATCCGTTCGTAGAAAAGCACCGCTGTTTCGCGCGCATGCAAGGTTATTTTTTGGAAACCATGTTCTTTAGCAAAGTCTTCCGAAGCGGCTACCAATCTGGCACCGACACCTTTCCCTTGCATGGCCGCTGCAACCGCGACTTGTCGCATTTTTATTTCGACATCAGAAACGGGGGTTAAGTTAAGGTAGCCCACCATCCGTCCCGAGCGATCGTAATACGCCAAATGGTATTGGTCATATTCTTTTGCTAAATCTTCTGTATTGTATTGCATACCCAATGGCTTGCGCAATATTTCATACCTAAGTGCAATGGCCTCGTCGTATTCGGGAGTGCCAAATTCTATTCTAAGTATTTGATAATCTGTCATTTATTCGTTGTCGGGCATGAAGTGGTCAATAATTTTATCTTCTTGTGCGGTTTCCGTTTTTTCATTGAGCCGGACGGTATGGGCGAAAGAAGCGTAAATAAAATTGAGGTAACAAGGGACGAGATAAAAAGGTATAAAGAAAAGTAAAAAAAATACAAATAAAACAGTAATTAAATTACCTAAAAGACCAAATACAATGGTTAATACAGCCATTGATACAAAGATGGTAATACCCAGTAAAATATCGAATAGTAAAACCCATAAAAAATTCCAACCCATTAGTTTGCGACTGGCTTCCATCGCCGACCATCCTGATATACCATAAAACCAAGTAACTAGATAAGACCACATATATAATGACCGTAGGGCAGAATAGAGGATAAAGTATAGAAAGTTTGCTGCCCCCATTGACGCTAATAATTGTGTAGGGTCTGCTATCTCACCCATCATTTGTTGTGCCATCATCTCAGCGTAAACACCACCCATTAAGGCAATAGAGGGTAGTAAACAGATAATTGAGCATAGTGATACTAGTATAGATGTGAACAATAGCCCTTTCCAGCGTGCCTGATAGCCTGCAAAAAAATCACCCAGTGTTACTTCGTCGCCTCGGTCACTCAATTGTGCGGCATGGGCATAACCGGCTGGAATGGGTACTGCTAGTGCCCAAATTACGATTAAAATAAAAAAAATAAGCCCAAATATGGACATCAACATTGTCGCTGTGGGTGCATTATTAGACTCTATTGCAAATCCACTAAATCCTGCAAAAGCAAATATGCCGGCAAATAAGATCAGAACAATATATACGGCAATAAATAAAACAAAATATACAAAAGATGCCAATACAAACTGCCATACCCTGCGGTTGGTAACTTCAAATGCCTTGGATACAAATTGTAATAAAGGAAAGGATTTAGGACGGTCAATTGCTTCCTGTAGTTGAGTTGGTAATTCCATTTTTTATAAAAATTAAGATTTAAGCCGCTAAGGTTTCAAAAAAAAATGGAATTATCCCATTTTTTTTTGAATATTTGCCGCAAATAAAAATTTATGGATGAATTTAAAGACGATCATCCCCTAGACGCGGATATCAATATACACTCGGATCAGGAACAATTGGAAGTGTCGGATTCGGTTGTGAAATACTGGTTTGAAATAGCAGGCTGGAGTACCTTTTTGGGTTTTATGCTTTTTTTTATAGTTTTTGCTATCATTTTGGCCTTTATGCTGGCCAGTCAGGATTACCTGGGCGTAGGCGCTCAGCCGGGGATTATCTTCTCGGTCATTACTGCTTTGGTCACTATTTGTGGGTTCTATTATTGGCAAGTGGGCAGTAAAATACGCTACGGACTGAGCAGGTCCGAAACGCACGAAATAGAGCATGCTTTCAAATATCAGTTTTTGTTGTACCGATTTACGGGGATACTGACCATTTTATTCATAGTATTTGTCTTAGGACTGATGGGCTTTTTGTTCTATAATGCAATTAGTCGAGGGTATTGGTAAGATAAAGATACAATCATATCATTTTTTTCCACAAACGATCATAAAATGGACAATTTTGAATATAATTTAGAGCCAGTAAGGGTAACTCAAACAATGAAAAAAAACTGGAAGCAGATTGCTTCTTGGGCTACTTTTTTTAGTGTTATTGGATTTATTGGGGTTTTTTTACAATTGATTTACTTGTTTATTATGACTAGTTTAGTCACTCGATACATACAACAGTTGAGTGAGCAGCCGACAGAGATGGGTAATCAATATCTTTTTTATAATAAGATGTTTCTCATGGGTTTGATATTGAGCCTCATTGTTATAATGGTAACGCTATTTTTTATTCATCTTTATCACCTGAAATTTGCAAACCTAATTCAAAAAGCCATACGAGGTAACGATCAAGTTATTTTTGAAAGGGCCTGGCGTAATTTACGCAATCATTTTAGGCTATATGGGGTCGTCCTTATTTTATATATCGTATTACTTGTGTTTGTTTTTTATATCACAGATAAACAATTGTTTTTTTGAAAATAACATGAAAAATATATTTTATTTGCTTCTCCTAATTTGCTGCAATTTCGGTATTCCATTAGCAGCGCAAAAAATGATGAAAGATGGAGCCTGGTGTGCGCACTATAACACTGTGCCAAGTACTTTTGTCGCTCCATACGATTCACGCAGTGATTCAATTGATATTATTACAACGGTATTAGATTTGGACATCACCGATTTTGCTAGTTCGCGGATTAAAGGTGTAGCAACAGTTGTATTTGTTCCAAAAGTAGTGGGAGTTCAGGCATTGCGATTGGATTTGCTAAAATTGACTGTGGATAGCGTGCTGGTCAACGGCGAAAATATCACTTGGTCTTATAACGCACAAGTTATTGATATTCAGTTTAGTGCACCACTCAATCAGGGGCAAATTTATCCTGTTCGAATTGTTTATGCTGGCAAACCTCAGATTGATGCTTCCAACTGGGGCGGTTTTTACTGGCAAAATGGTTTCGCTTATAATCTAGGAGTAGGTTTTGATGCCGATCCACATAATTTTGGTCGGGCTTGGTTTCCATGCTTCGATAATTTTGTAGAGCGTTGTAGTTTTATGATGCATATTACAACGCCTATGGATAAGCCTGCTTTTTGTAACGGGGTACTGGAAGGCGATGTCCAATTGCCCAATAATAAACGCTTGCGCAGTTGGGCAATGGATGATCCCATTCCATCTTATCTCGCCTGTGTGGCTGTTGGGCCATTTGTGTCTTATGAACGTACTGTTCCCGGCGAATTGAATACTATTCCTGTCCAAATTGCTGTACCAGCCTCAGATACGAATAAACTTAAAAACTCCTTTATTCACCTGCCCAATGCTGTTGCAGCATTCGAGTATTGGTATGGGCCATATAGATGGGATAAAGTAGGGTATTCCATTGTGCCGTTCAATGCAGGAGCGATGGAACATGCTACCAATATTGCTTATATGCGCAGTGCCGTAGATGGCACAGTAAACAGCGAAGCACTTATGGCGCACGAATTGAGCCATCATTGGTGGGGCGATTTGGCTACTTGCTCTACCGCCGAAGATATGTGGCTGAACGAAGGTTGGGCTTCTTTTTCGGAACATTTGTTTTTGCAATGGGTATATGGACAAGACCGTTATATACAAGCCGTAGAGGCCAATTTTTTGAATGTATTGCAAACCACCCACGTAAATGAAGGCGGCTATCGCGCCGTAAGTGGTATTCCGCATAGTATTACGTATGGTAGCCATGTCTATAATAAAGGTGCTGTGGTGGCGCATAATTTGCGGGGCTATTTGGGTGATTCCTTGTTTAGGATTGGTTTACGGGCGGTCATGGATCAGACCCAAATGGAAGATTTTTCGAGTGAGGAATTGCGAGATAAACTGACCACTGCAACAGGTGTTGACATGACGGCATTTTTTAATGATTGGGTATTTGCCCCAGGTTTTATTGATTTTACAATAGATTCTTCTAAAATACAGACTACCGCCAATGGCATGAATGCTAGTGTTTATGTAAAACAAAGGCTACGTGGTGCACCCAATTATTACACCAATGTACCGCTAGAACTCAGTTTTGAACTTACCGATGGCACATTGATCTATCGGCAAGGCATGGTAAGCGGTATTCAATCAAAAGTTGATTTTGACTTTCCTGCCAATACGCCACTTACGGGTAAAATATGGGTAAATACCCGTTCTAAGTTGACCCAAGCGCGGGCGGTTGCAGAAAAAACGATCACTAATAATATCGCAAGTGTTCTATTTACCCCAGCGAAAATGGATATAAAAGTAACTAGCCCTGTTACAGATCCGATCAAATTTAGAGTAGAACACCATTTTTCAATGCCGGATATTGCGGGCTCAGCGTTGTTGCCCGGTTATCAATTGAGTAATCGGTTTTGGGTCGTTGATGGTGATTTTCAAGATAATTTACAAGGAATTATAACCTTAAATTACGATGGACGAGGGCAATTAGACCAATTGGATCGGGAATTGTTTCAGTCCACCAGCCCCAAGGAAGACAGTATCCGCCTCATGTACCGTACTGGCGCAGGTGAAACGTGGATGGAACACCCCGCCTATACTAAAAACTATATAGGTAGTGCGATTGATCGCTTTGGACAATTGCGCACTTCCGTTATTTTACGTGGAGAGTACGCCATTGCTAAAGGCCCTTCTACGGTCAGTACGGATGAGCCAGATACTTTTGATTTTGGAGGTAGTATAAGTCCCAATCCGGCGCAAAGTACGGTAACACTTGCTACCAAAGTACCCTTTGACCAAGTGCTGATTTTTGATTTATCAGGACGTTTAGTTAAAGAGGTAAATACAGTAGATAGTACCAATTATATACTTGATATTCAAGATTTTACAAGCGGAAATTACACTATTTTAATCAACAACAAAAAAGGAAAATCAGCGGTATATACCTTAATAAAGGCATAACTGTGATTTGGAAATAGGCAATGAATTTTTTAACAGGATTGGGTTTTTTTAAAAAGACGTCACCGCTCAAAATTGAGCAATTTGATAATTGGTATTCTAGCGAATTAGATCGGGAGGTAGTGATTGATATTTACCTGCCACCGGGCTTTAAAAAGGATGGCAAAACGACGTACCCTTTACTCGTGTTCAATGATGGGCAGGATCTGCCACGGATGCAATTTTTCCAAATATTGGAGCAACTGTACGCTACCCGAGATGTGCCACCCTTTATTGCTGTTGGGCTGCATGCCAATGCCGAGCGTATGCACGAATATGGGACAGCGCGGCAGGTCGATTATAAAGGTAGAGGGAGCAAAGCATCTGCGTTTAAAGCCTTTGTAATGAGTGAGTTAATTCCATTTGTGCGCTTTGAATACGGTGCGTCTTCCGATCCATCGGAATGTTTTTATGCTGGTTTTTCGCTTGGCGGGTTATCTGCTTTAGATATTGTTTGGTCTGAACCGGAAACCTTTGGCGGGGTAGGCGTTTTTTCGGGTGCACTGTGGTGGCGTTGGTCGGATGTAGATCCTGCCAACCCCGATGCGGATCGAATTATCCATGATATTATCCAATATGATACCCAAAAGCATCGCCCAAATGACCAGTTTTTTTGGTTTCAGGCCGGTACTAAAGATGAAGAGGACGACCGAAATAATAACGGCATTATTGATGCTATAGATGATACAATAGCCTGTATCGAAAAGATTTTAGAACGCGGCTATCATACGGAGCAGGTGCGGTATTTGGAAATAAAAGATGGTACCCATGACCCTGAAACATGGGGGAAAGCCATGCCAGATTTTTTAAATTGGATATTTAATAGGGTAGGGGGAGGACTAGAATAAAGCCATTAATTATCTGTTTCTGAGTTCCGACTCAATCAAGCGTAGGCTATACTCCAAATCCATACGACTTCTGTATTGTTTGGTTAATAGGTAAATGCCTGCAATACAAGCAACTAAAGAAAAAATAAGCCCCAAAACCGCGCAAATAGCTAGCCAAACGTTTTGGTAAGCATAAGCACAGAAAAAAGCAGCCACCCAGCCCAAAACAGTGCAGCCAATGAGTACATTGATCCGACTCCGGCGGTCATAATCCTTTAGCCGATCGTGTGCCTGATCGTGTAATTCCAGCAAATGTTCGGTACTAAATTCCTTAGCACCAATGGATTCCAGCAGGTGAAATTCGTCATTTGCTTCGCGTTCTAACTGCTCAAAATTGGACATAATATTGGTATGTATAAAAATTATTTTTTTTCTGTTGAAGGTGTGGTTGTTGCATCAAAATTCATTTTGAATCCGATGCGTTGATTGGGTTCGGGGGCATCATCGTCATAATCTTCCCAATTCGTTATTTCGCTTATAAAAGTCTCTAAATGTCTTAAAATAAAGGGCACTTTTATTTCTTCTGGGCGATAAATGGCAATCGTTTTAACAGGTTGTGGCTGTCCATATTTTTCAATAAATGGGTAATTGATTAACACCAAAACCTTTCCATTGAACAATTGCTGATATACTAAAGAGCCATTTTGCTTGATTAAATCGCGCTTGATACCCTCTGTTACTGGTTCGCCTAAGCCGCTACTACCCGCGCCCAAATTAAATACAACGGCCTCCAAATTTAGAATTTCACTTCGGTGTTCTACACGGCCTTTCAATCCAGATGCATCTGCCGCCGCTTTCAGTTGCTCTATGATCCCTTGCCGCAATTCTGATTGCCATATTGCCCTGTAATTGATTGTATTTTGCAATATTTCGTTGTACCGTTGTACTCGTTGCGTCAAGCCATTGTAATCTGTATCTATAAATGACATATAATTTTATAATTTTAGTTGTTGTGGCATCGTTCTTAATGCTCCGCAAACGTACAAAACTAATTTAAAATAATAAACCAATTATTGGGTTTATTGTTGATAGCCCTACCAGTATGGTATATATTTTCTTTTCATTTTCACTTTATCATTCAATAATGACAAAATTAAACGCTATTTTAGCAACACTTTTTATTGTTTCGGTAGTTTTTACGGCATGTAAAAACGAAACAAAAACAACTGCTTCAACAGGTCCCAAAGCACCGGACACCCTTCAAATGGCACCTACGCTCTCGGCTGATGGCGCTGCTACTTACACTGTAACGGACGGTACGGTCAATTGGTTGGGCAGCGACGCCACCAAAAGCCAGCATAATGGCACTATTAAAGTAAAAAGCGGCGATCTTAAGGTAAAAGAAGGACAAATACTTAGCGGAAAGGTAATATTGGACATGACTTCAATTACTAATTTAGATTTGACAGATGCTGGTAAAAAAGAACGATTAGAAGGACATTTAAAAGCACCAGATTTTTTCGGAGTGAATCAATATCCAACCGCAGAGTTTACGATTGAAGAAGTTTTACCCAGCAAAATGCCTGAATTTAATGCTGTTGTAGCGGGTAGCCTAAAAATGAAGGACAAAACTGGTAAGGTGAATATTCCTGTAAAAATGACCATTGAAAATAACGAAATAAATGTACAATCGGCTGCATTTATGCTCAATAGAACACAGTGGGGTGTCAATTTTGGCTCAAGTTTGGTGGAGAAAATAAAAGACCGGATGATTGATGATAATGTTACTTTGAATATTAGCCTAAAAGCAAAAGCGCAGTAATAGAAAGATTGTGCATTAGGCTTTAGTGCTTATTCTTACAATGAAATTTGTAAAACAATAATTTGCCTATCTTTGCGGGGTACAACGTACTCAAAATGAAGATAGTAAAAATTATTTCAATGATATGTATGCTCGCCTTTGGGGCTTCCTTTTATTGGGAAGCCCCAAAGCATGTTTGTGATAACCCAGAATGGGGCTTTTTTGGCCATAAGCGCATTAATAGGATGGCAACCCTCACCTTGCCGCCCCAAATGATGGTTTTTTTCAAGCCCAATATTGATTATCTTACCGATCATGCTGCCGATCCCGATATGCGCCGTTATGCAGTCAGTTGGGAAGCTCCACGTCATTATATTGACCTGGATGAATATCAAGTTTTGGGTAAAGAAACTGAAGTGCTTTGGATTGATGCCCTGATGGGCAATTGCACCATTAAAGGCGTTGTGGTTCCGGGTGATACTGTACAAATTTACAGCAAGTCAATGCTAGATACTGCTTCGGTACAAGATAAAAAGCATTGGCGGACTTATTTTTTCAAAGAAGTGATGTTTCGTTTTTCCTCGGAAGATAAGACGCTGAATATGGATTCTTTACGCGCCTTTTCAATTAAAAACAACCTTAAAATCCCAAATGTGTCCTCCGTTTTCTTTACCGAAACCCTTTCTGCGCATGGTATTTTGCCTTGGAATTTGCAACAAATGCAAAAAAGACTTACTGAGGCTTTTAGGGTGAGGGACAGCAAATTAATTTTGAAAATATGTGCAGATATCGGCCATTATATCGGCGATGCGCATGTTCCTTTGCATACAACGAGCAATTATAATGGCCAAAAATCCAATCAAGTCGGTATTCATGGTTTCTGGGAAAGTCGCATTCCCGAACTTTTTGCCGATGAACAGTATGATTATTTAGTGGGCAAACCCGAATATATCGAAAAACCTGCTACTTATTTTTGGAATATCGTGTTTGAGAGCAACCGCTTGGTGGACAGTGTACTTTCTATTGAGTGGGCACTTCGATCGGTCATTTCTTCGGATCGCCAATTGTGCCCTGATACGCGCCAAGGCGTACAAGTACTTACACAATGCCGCGAATTTGCGGCGGCTTACCAAACAAGGATGGGCGGAATGGTAGAGCGCAGGATGTTGGAAGCCGTGCATTCGGTGGCTTCTTGTTGGTACACTGCTTGGCTGGATGCAGGATCGCCGGATTTGACTAAAATGGACGGCGTATCGACGACTGTTGAAGAGGAAGATTTAAAGAAAAGTTTTGAAAACGGTAAAATTTTAGGAAGACCAGAAGAACATTAGGAATGAGATTTAAATAAAGGTACAGATTTGGGGAGACGATTTTGTCACTATTAAGGCATGAAGAGGGCGTTTAGTGGTGCTAAACAACCGATGAATAACGCAAAGAGGGGCAAAATAAGAC
>JBEAVK010000322.1:0-13846 GCA_041160955.1 Bacteroidota bacterium | reverse complement strand
CCCCTATATCCCCTCCCGAATATCATTCAACAACCGCTGAAACTCCGGTTTTTTTCTAATATCTGCTTGCCAAGCCAGTCCCATCGAGCACAAATCATACGTTTGGGTAATGGTTGCGCCCTTTGATGGATCGGGTTTGCCAAGGAGATACACACAGTCCGAGATCGCTACCGCACTTTCAATATCGTGGCTGACGATAATCAATGTATTTTGCTCGTCCAATAGCGATACTTTTAGTAAAAGTGCCGTTACACGATCGACCATCACAGCATCTAAGCCTGAAAAAGGTTCATCTAGTAGGATATATTTATTGCCCGTCAGCACTTGTTGGATAATACTTACCCGTTGTCTTTGTCCGCCCGATAATTGCATCGGGAACTTATCCAAGTGATCGGCAAGGTCGAAATGCTTTGCGTAGTCCTGCATCAATTTTTCTTTATCTGCGGCACTCATCCCAGAGCGTTCCATGGCGATGAGCCAATTGCTCCGTATGGTGCGGTGGTTGAACAGCACATAGTTTTGAGGCACAATACCCACCATGCCGGCCTGTACGGGTACTTGATCGGCTCCCAATAGCACAGTACCCGTAGTAGGTTTGTTGATACCGGCCAATATTTTGAAGAGTTGCGTTTTGCCAATACCGCTGCGACCGATAAGGCTCACCACTTGGCCTTGCGACATATCAGGGCGTACAATATTGGTAATATCAAAATTGACATTGTGGAGGATTGGTTTGCCATCCAATTGGAGGCTAACGTTTTCCACTTTAAGCAGTACTTCGTTTTTGGAATAACTCATTTGTTCAAAGTTTGGAAACGGGTATAAGGGAAAAGCCAACGGCGGGTAACCGAAAGCAAAAAGTCAAAAGCGATACCAAATAAAAAGATCACAACCAATAGTGCAAATACAGTACCCAAATCAAGGTATTTATTCGATTTAATCAACATGGTTCCCAAGCCGCCTTCCGACATGCTCAAGCCCTCTACGGTGGTAATCATTAACCAGGCTACTGCAAAATTTTGGCGCATGACTTCCAATACTTGATCCAAACGCCCCATCACGATGGTTTCCCACCACGACCGCCAACGAGACATACCCAAGGTTTGGCAAAGTTCAAATTCCTCTTTATTGATCGATTCCAATATCGACAATAGGGAGGTGACAAAAAACGGAACGATACCAAAAATGAGCAAACTCAGTTTTAGTTGACCGCCATTCTGGGTTAAAAGGGTAAATAAAAAGATCAAACCGGTAAGTGTTAAATATCTGCAACGCACCACAAATTGCGCAAATGGCCTAAAAAAAGGAATAAAAGCCATATAACTCACTACCAAAGCGATGATGATGGAAATACCCATGCCTTTGAAGGTCAGCCATAGACTACTGATGAGGTTTTCATAAAATTCGCCGGATTGTAATAAGGCGAACAACGACCCCATTACTTTTGAAGGAGCGGGGATGAGGCCGCCGCCGCGCCATTCCCAAATCCCTAAAACGAGGATCAATTGCAGGGCAATCAAAATCATGTAGTCTCGGGTAGAGAGGCGGGTAAGTGGAGCGAATAAAGATTTGAACATTTTTTTTGATTTTTTTGTAAATTGTCGGTGTGCATTGAAGTCCATTGCACACCGACAAATTTGGCCGAACCTATTGTCCCAAAACGATTTCCACCCTTCGGTTTTTCGCTTTCCCTTCCGCAGTACCATTATCCGCGATGGGTTTATCCGCACCAAAACCATTGGATTCGATACGTTTAGCCGCAAGTCCTTTACCGATTAGGTATTGGCGTACGGCTTTTGCGCGATTTTCGGAGAGTACTTGGTTGGCACTCGCTACACCTACATTATCGGTATGTCCATATACGCCCAGTTTCAAACCCTCGGCCACTACTGCGCTTTTTAGTATATCGTCCAATATGGCATAAGATGCTTGTTTAATGACCGCACTACCTGTTTCAAATTGAACTTGCACCGCTTTTGAAGATACTTTTTGGGTAATTTCTTTGGCGTATTGCACTTCAAGGGACTTACCCTCCATCAATTCGGGATGATTGGCAATTACCGTAGCCAAATAAGATTTGTCGATGATACTGTTGTACGGCGGGTAATTTTTCATAAATTCAGGGTACATTTTAGAAAGAATATCCCCGAATGTAGAATAAACGATCTTGTAACGATCAATACCGTCTTTGCCCATACCAAACATATCGGCTGCATCGCGGAGGTTGAAGGTTGCTGAACCACCCAGTGATACTTCTTTGCCTAGTTTATCGCGTTCGATCACACCATTATAGTATTTGAGCCAGTACGCGCCATCTTGCTCGTTATACACTTTGGCAGATACATCAGCAGCAAATGTTTTTGCTTCTTGGAACGAGCGCACTTGGTCGCCCGCTTGAGCGAGTGCCACGATCAATTTTTCTATATCTGTACGGTGGTCGTTCAAGAATTTCTTGATTGAAATCGTGATATTAGGCATTTGGGTGGCGTATTGCTTGGTAGAAGCAATAGTGACCAAACCACCTTTTTTCTGGGCAATATTCACGTCGCCTGGCGTCCAAGTGGCTACTGCATCCACACCGACTTCTATGGTTTCGTTGATTTTTTTGCCATCGACCATTTTTTTGCGGTTTTCGCGGTAATTGGTGATGTATTTATTGGCGGCATCCAAGAAATCGTTGGCAGCGATCAGGTTGATAGCACCCGGATCGTAAGTGGTTTCGTCGGGGTTTACTTTTAGGTTATTGTCGCCGGCCCATTTGAGCAGGATATTCATATCGCCATCGCGCATCACGCACGAAACAGTTTTGCCGAGTGCGGCAGAAGGATTTTCCTGCCAAGTTTCGGGGCCCATCAATTGGTCTTCACCGTACGATTTACCCATAGCATAGAACGCAACGGGCTGATAATCGGGGCCAAGTGATTCCAGTTCTTTGCTCAAAGCGGTAAAGAAATAAGGCATTCCATCGCCCATAAACGAAGCAAAAACGCCCGTTGTATTGGGATTGTCCTTGTATTCTTGGGCAAATTTGACCAAATCTGCAATCGTTTTGTTGCAGTCGTCCTGACGCACGATATTGACCCGTAGTTTTGCGCCGTCGATTAAAGAGCCTTTGGTGGTTAGTGCGCCACCATTGGCGTACATGAGTGGGAATTGGGCATTCCAAGCCATTATTTTCCAGTCGATTTTGGTGCCTCCGTTAGCGGAAACAGCACTGGAAGGGAGTTGAAGTTTGACAGCATTAGAAGCCAATGAGGCTTCAGGAGCATCGGGGAGTGCCACCTGCCCGATGGCTTGAGAAGCTTTTGCCGCTTGAGGGCGATTATCCCACCAAAAAAGTTTAGCGGCTAAAATAAAAGCAATGATAAGAGCGATGACGACTAAGCGTCCTGCTGGTTTTAAGCGTGCCATAATAAAATATTGATTTGATGTTTGTTATAGATGGTTGATTGGCATTCAATTAGTGTAAGGGGGCTGGGTACTAAGAGAGTACCCGTTGGAAACTTTGCATATCTTGATCGATCTTGGAGATCATAGCACCGCATGCGGTCAGGTAGCCCTGTTTAGAGGCGTTGATCTTTGATTCTTCGGCAGCGATTTCCTGTTGCAATTGGTCTATTTTAGCCGTAGCGGCCGCTATTTCTTTTTGCAATTGGGCAATCTGCTGATTTTTTTGTCCTGCTTCTGTTTCTAGCGATTGGATATTGGAGCGTCGGCCTGCTATTTCGGCATCGGATTTTTGTTGTACCGCTGCCTCAAAATTGGCTTTATCGCGCAATACTTCTTCCTTGTATTTTGAAGCAGTATCCAATAATGTCACTTTAGTCATGCCCTGTAAACCGAGGGTAGCAAAAACGGCCTGCATTCGTGCATTTTCGTCGGGAATATGTGCCTCTAGGGTATCCATCATTTTCCAAAATTCGTAATAATCGGGGCCTGGCAAATTGGTTTTTTCGAACAACTGTTCAAAGTGTTTAACAAATTTACCAAGATCTGCTTGTGGAATAGGAGTCGAGGGTACTGTTGGCTGTTGGTTGATTTGCGGTGGCTGGTTAGCGCTGGTTGGTGTTGATGTTGGTGCTGCGGGAGTGGGCGATTCGTCCATCTCTACAAAAACCGATAAAGCTTTCTTGAAGAAACTCATATTTAGGTAATTTATTTATGTTTGCATTACATACTGAGCGGCGTTAGGTTTTGTGCATATATTTATGAAAACGTCATACAATTTTCATACACAAAACCTACGGAGCCGAAGTATAGCAGCAAATGTAATTATAGTATTGCTAGATAATGACAAAACTTATATTTTTTTCATTTTGGGCAATAACTGTTCCATTGAAGCGCGAGATTATTGGTTTACATCGATATCCTTATTTCCTAAATACGGAGTAAAAACGAAGTGCTTTTTGAAGAACGGCGCAAAGGTATAGGCAGGTGATTGCCCATCTAAAATGATACACGTCCGGCTACTAAGAATCGACGACGAAACGAACTTAAAACACGACGATCTATGCCTATACCCCAACAAAAAGCGGCACGCTGGATATACCAACGTGCCGCTTTTATAACTATAATATCTAGTACAGGTTTTATTTTTTCCAAGGCAATTCCAACACACGTTGTGCTGCTTGCTCGCCTAAGCGCAAACCTTCGTCGCAGTCCATACGCCAGTGTACACCAAGCGGAATACGAGAAAACGCATTTTCTTCACCTGATTCGGTGATTGAACTGTATGTACGTGGTGTACCTAAGAACTCTGAACGGCCAAAGTGACATTTGTCCGTAAAGACATAAGTGCCAGGGTGTGTTGGCGTATATTCAAAATAAGAAGAAAGGATTTTTGAACCAGCACCGCCAAAACCTGAGTGACCAGATGGATAAGCAGGGAATGCAGGTGTGACACCTTGGACACCAGTGAGTGGGTTGTTCAAGTTGGATACCCAGTTTTCAGCATCAGGGTATTTATCTTTCATTACGCGACGGATATAAGTATCGGGACGCTCTAAATTATAAGCATATTTACTGTGCCATATAGCAACACCGTTATCGTGGAGTGCCATACCCAACTTTGCATATAGTTCAGCAGCACCCGCAAGATCCATACGTTCTGCTTCTACGATTTGGTCAGCAATCGCCATCAAACGAGCAGGAGGAGAGAAAGTAAGATTTAACAAGTCATCGCTCCAAAATTCGCCGATCCACTTTTGTTCATAAGCTTGCGGATCATTCGGGTTTTCGCGAATGAATTTTACAGTTTTATAGACTTCCTCACCTTGGTTATAGAACAAAGAATTTGGATTTTCGCTGTAAGGAATTGGTTTACGCGCCAATTTATCTGTCTCTTTAATAGCGAATGTACGCACTTGACCCCAATATGGGAACATGGCACGCGCACCAGATAGGTTGTACCAGTAACCCGGGCCAGTAGGTGGGTTATAGTCCACTGGTTGAGGATTCAAAAAGGCGTTGTGGCCTTTGGTATCTGTTTGTTCCCATTCGTAGATGGCAGCAGCCACATCGCGGCCCCACTGCTCTGAACGAGCAACTAATTCTTCCGATGCTTCATTTACAAATTGAGCACGCAAAGAACTGTGCTTTTGCTCAATTTCGCCATATAGATCCGCATACTCATTTTCCATGTGGAAGAAAAAACGCTCCATCAACATGGCATAAGAAGCATTGATGGCTGCTGGCCAGTGGATTTCTGTATTGACGGGCAGTACAGGAAGTTCCAAACCTGGGTAAAGGCTACGCATAGAATTGTTCTCCGGCATACCTGGAACAGCACACTCATAAGCGGATAAACCAAGATAAGCCAACGCACGTGGCGCTGGGCCGGGGCGGTAACCTTTGGCAAAACGCTCTATACGAAGGAATACATTATTCCACTCATGATATACTTTGCTATCAAATTGATGTGCATCTTGAATGACTGATGTCGGTTGGAATTCACGACACGATTGTACCATTAAGAGGGATAGTACAACCAGTATTAAGGATAATTTACTGAGTAATATTTTTTTCATATACTTGATACATGAGATAAAATGATTTAATGTGGATTAAAATAAGGCACAAATATCTTACATTTTTTGGATTATTAAACAATATAAGCAAACAAAATTTTGATTTCTTATGAAATTATTATCTTTGCCCCATTCTATATTTTTTCAATTAAAAACATGATTCAACGGATTCAAAGCATTTATCTCCTTTTGGCATCGGGCGCATTTGGCAGCCTGTTTGCGCTCCCTTTGCTTACCACCACTGCCTCCGATACGGCTACTAGTATCCCGCAATTGGCTGATGGCCGCCTCAATGTATTCGATAATATTGGTCTGATTGGCCTTTCAGGACTAGGTGTTGCGCTTGCTTTCGCGGCTATATTTTTATATAAAAACCGCAATTTACAGGGAAAAATAACGGGCATTAGTCTTGTTATTAGTGTTTTATTACTTGCCTTGGCGGCATTTACGGCTCAAATGGTGCGCAGTGCTGTACCACCTACGGGTAGTGTACAATTTGGCCTTGGGTGGGTTGCTCCTGTTGCTGGAATTATATTGCTTTGGCTTGCTGGAAAGGGGATTAAGAAAGACGAAAAACTGGTAAAATCTATGGATCGTTTGCGGTAATTGATGTTTTTCTGTCTTGGATTTGTTTTACAGGCGTAGTGTACACTTTTTTAGCACAAAAGTATAGAGGAGCGTAGAGTATGCCTTTTTTTACTACAAAAGTACACAGGAGTACACAAAGCGTAGATTGGTTGCTTCGCTCTTTTTTTAGTACACAAAAGCGTAGCGTGCGCCTTTTTGTGGTAGAAAAAAATAATATGAAATGAGATTTAAATAAATGCGTTTTTATTTAAATTTTATTTATAGATGCAGCAAAATAAACATACTTAATATGCGAATAATAAAAACCATTTCAATCATCGGCCTTGTACTATGGGCAAATACTTTTTTTGCGCAGGGCTATACCAAATGGGTACTTGGCGACACATCGGATATGGTCACGACCAATCACCTACCCGGTATCGTATTGGCTGGCGGTGGCACCGATAACGACAACGCTATGGTTTGGATGCTCAATCGAGCAGCTGGTGGCGATGTCGTTATTATCCGTGCATCGGGGTCTAATGGCTATAATTCTTATTTTTTTTCCGAACTCGGTGTTTCGGTAAATTCCGTTGAAACCATTCGTTTTGATGCCGCTTCTGCCGCTAATGATCCTTATGTGATTCGGAAAATCCGTAATGCAGAAGTGCTTTTTATCGCCGGCGGTGACCAATACGATTATTACCAATATTGGCGTAATACCCCAATTGAAGATGCTATAAATTATTTACTCAACGAAAAAAAGGGAACTGTAGGCGGAACTAGTGCTGGTATGGCCATTCTGGGTGATGCTTATTATGCACCTCCGAGCAGTTCTTTAACTTCGGTGCAAGCATTGGCTAATCCTTACCATCCTAATATCAATGTTTTGGGCAAAGGTGATTTTCTGAAAGCACCGTTTCTCCAAGACCTTGTCACAGATACCCATTACGATCAACGGGAAAGACAAGGCCGACAGGTTACCTTTTTAGCGCGTCTTGCCAATGATTACAATAAGCGCAGCTATGGTATTGCCTGCAATGAGTTTACTGCAGTGTGTATCGATGGAGATGGGATTGCTAAGGTTTTTGGAAGTCTCGCTTATTTTTTGCGTTCCAATTGCCAAAATGAATCAAAACCCGAAACAATTCTCAGCGCGACACCGCTTACTTGGAACCGACAACAAGCCGCTATCCAGGTATATAAAATGCCCGGCGCAGCCTCTCCTACCCATACTTTTAACTTGAATGACTGGGAAACAGCATCTGGTGGAACTTGGGAAAACTGGTATGTACAACAAGGTGTATTACAAAAACAACTCAATGTTACAGGTATTTGCGCCCCAGTTTCGGCTTCCGGCGATTTGGCATTACCCACCGAAGCCATTAGCATTGTTCCTAATCCAGCCAACCATGTTTTTCAACTAAAAACCGATCTTATTGGCACATTTGACTTGCAATTGCTGGATTCCACGGGTCGTTTGATTTGGTCGGCCAATTCGGTTGCACCCAATACCAATTGCCAATTACCCAAAGATGTTCCAACGGGGGTGTTTAACCTTCAAATACACTCCGAATCTGGCTTACTGGTACGAAAATTAATTATTCAATGATTTGGATTATAGCCTTAACGGCATTTTTAGGATCACTATTGACCCTTTTTTCAGGTTTTGGTTTGGGTACTTTGCTCACCCCCGTTTTTGGTATTTTTTTCCCCATACATATCGCTATTGCGCTCACGGGTATTGTACACTTGCTGAATAACCTCTTCAAATTGAGCCTTTTGGGTAAAAATGCCAACCGCGATATGGTATTGCGCTTTGGTATTCCGTCGGTTATTGGGGGATTTGTTGGGGCATGGGTATTGACGTTACTCACGGGTATGTTACCACTGCATACATGGCACTGGGGGCAACACGTATGCGAGATCACGCCGCTTAAACTCATTATTGCGGTATTGATGCTGTTTTTTACATTTATGGAGTTAGTACCTGCCCTTAAAAACCTACAATTTGCTAAAAAATACTTAATCGGCGGTGGTTTGCTCAGTGGCTTTTTTGGCGGCCTAAGTGGTAACCAAGGCGCATTGAGATCAGCTTTTTTGATCAATGCGGGTTTGGACAAAACCGCCTATATTGCAACGGGTGTTTTTATTGCTTGTATGGTGGATTTAACGCGATTACCGCTCTATTTTGCGCGTTTTGAAGCGGCTGCTTTGGCTTCGGAGTGGCGTATTTTGTTGTTGGCTACATTGAGTGCTTTTGCGGGTGCTTGGGTGGGTAATCGCTATTTAAAAAAGGTTACTTACGAGACGGTTCAACTTATAACGGCTACGTTTATGCTTGTTTTTGCTGTTTTGTTGGGTATTGGGGTGATTTAAATCAAAGTAGAAAACAGTAAATCAACTCAAATCTTTATCCTACTTTTGTGCCCGAGGAAAAATATTCCCATACAACACATGGCAAAGCATAAAAAAGAAACCGCACAGAGACCGATTGAACCCGTGGTAGCACCGCAAGACCCGCGTACACCTGCCACTGGTCTTGCTATTTTGGAACATCCGATGGTGGCTTGTTTATGCCTATTTGTGGCTGCTTTTGTAGCTTATGGCGGTTCTATCAGCAACGATTTTGTGTTTTTCGACGATGATAAAGCCATTTTGTACAATAAAGCCCTACAAAACCCTAGTTTTTCAGGTTTTTTCAAAGGGCAAAACCTAGGTATGTTTGCGCCTTTTACCTGGATTGCCTATTGGGTTGGCAAGTCCATTTCTGGCAACGAGGCTTGGGGGTACCACTTTTTAGGGGTGCTTTTTCACGCTATCAATGCGGTATTGGCTTATTTGGTATTGAGCCGTTTGACGGATAAAAAATGGGTCTCGTTTGGCGCGGTATTGTTGTTTGCCGTGCATCCTATCCAAGCCGAAGCCGTTTGTTGGGCCGCCGGTTTATCCGCCGTTTTATTTGCCACCTTTTATTTAGCAGCATTATTGGCCTGGGTGAGTTGGAGCAAAAACAGTAATAAAATATACTATGGATTGGCTTTATTGGCTTTTATTGCCGCTTGTTTGTCCAAATCAGCAGCGGTGACCTTACCATTGGTATTGGTGCTTTTTGATGTTTACAAAGGAAAAAGCATCTTTACGGCTGGGTTTTGGCTCGAAAAAGTCCCATTTTTTGCACTTTCTCTTTATTTTGGTTTAAATACATTTAGTACCCGTGCCGAAGAGGGCCACGATATAGTAGCGTCTTCGTCGGTATTTAGTGCGGCTGATCGCTTTTTTATGGTCTGCCAAACACTGTTGTTTTATCCCTTCAAAACCTTATTGCCATTGGGTTATTCTGTGGCATATCCTTTTGTAAAAGAGCAGGGCAGCTGGGGCATTACCTATTTGGCCGCTCCTTTGGTACTGGCGGTTTTGGCCTATTTGGTGTATAAATACTTGCGCAATAGCCCCAATTATTTATTGGGTTTGGGGTTATACCTATTGCCGCTCGTGGTGATGTTACCTTTTCGCACCGTGGGTAGTTTTGAGTTGCGCTCCGATCGTTATGCCTATCTTTCCAGCATCGGTTTGCTGTTTGTTGTATTTTTATTTTTGGAAAAACTGGATACCAAACTGCGCAATGGCATACTGATTGCGGCGGCTGTGGTGCTTGGTTTTTTGGCCATCCAACAAGCGCAAGTTTGGAATAATGGTGTGGATTTATTTAAAAATTGTGTCGATAAAACCCCCGAATCCTCGCTTTGTCAGTGTAATTTGGCCTATAATAGCCTGCTTACCAAGCAATACGAAGCAGCCGTAGATCACTATACAGCAGCCTTGAAATACGACCCCAGCACGATAGAAGCCTATAATGGACGCGGGCAAGCGTATATGGAACTCAGAAAATTCCCGGAAGCGTATAGTGATTTTGACCAAGCGATCAAAGGAGGGCTTTCTTCTCCAAAACTGTTTTTAAACCGCGGCAAATGCCTCGTCATCAATGGCCAACCCGAAAAAGCCATCCCTGATTTGAGCAAAAGTTTGGAATTGGAGCCCAAATCACCGGAGGCTTACTATTTCCGCGCCACGGCTTATGATAAAACGAGCCAACCCGATCAGGCATTAAAAGATTACGGACAAGCCTTGGCACAAAATCCAAATTATGTAGAAGCCATGGTTAACCGTGGCCAATTGCAGTTTAAATCGCAACAATACGCCGCCGCTATTGAGGATTTTACCAATGGCCTGGCCATCGCCGCCGATGCTGTAAAACCCATGATATTGGTCAACCGCGCCAATGCCTATCTGATGAGTGGCAATACCCAAAGTGCCTTAGAAGATGCTAATCAAGCACTGGCGATCAACCCCAATTTCCAACGTGGCTATCATTCCCGTGCGGCCATTTGGAAAACCTTGGGTAACGCAGCAAAAGCCGCTGAAGACCTAAAAAAAGCAGGTAACTAAATGAAATCTATGCTATCCTTACGCCCCTATAATGACGCAATAGATTTTCCTGAAATATTTCGGCTCAATTGCGACCCCGAAGCCATGCGGTATATCCGCACTCCTGAAACCGAAGAAGCACCCGTACGCGCTCGCGTAAACATTACCTTGGAATACAGCAGTAAAAATGCTGGTTTCGGTATTTTTATGATTGTTAATGATGAAACGGGGGCAATTATTGGCAATATGATCCTCCGCCATGCCAATTGGGACAATACAGGTGCCGTGGAAATAGGTTATGTAATTAACCCCGATAGTTGGGGGAAAGGCTATGCCACCCAAGCCATAAAACTACTGATTGAATACGCAAAAACAAGGCATAATTGTACGTTTATGGTGGCATTTACGGATGCCAATAACGGCGCATCGAATCGAGTTTTAGAAAAAAACGGATTTGTTTGTGTAGGCGAAGAGTATATCTATGAGTGGAATTGTTTGCGTTGGGAACGCGCTGAATAATGGAACGAACGGTTACGAAACCTTCAAGGTTTCGTAACCGTAAAGCCTTACTTTGATTTGTATTATTTCCCCTTTTTTACGCCGCCGCCGCGATAAGCGTTTCCTTTTCGGCTACTAGATCCACCAAATTTATTGGATTGGAAACTATTCTTATTATTGCCAAAAGGATTGAAGGCTGGCTTTTTTGCTGGCCCTGTTTTAGCAGGTTTGGCAGGTGCTGGCTTAGCAGGTGTTGTTGGCTGCTCTGCTGGTGTTTGATCCTCTGGTGGTGTTTGATTTTCTAATTCTTCAGACATAGTTGTACTGTGAAATTGTGAATAATGCGGTGCAAAGTTAGTTCCTATTTTTATTTCTGCGTTTAAAATTTATAAATGCTTACCTTCGTGTCGTAAATTAGGAACGATGCTGGAATAAAAGTTCAAATTCAGGTTCAAGATTTTGCGGTCAAATAAGTGTTTTTTGAGGAGAATAGTGGGGCTATTTAAAGAGAAAAACGTGCAGTTTGAACGTAAAAGATGGGCCTCAATTTGGACTTTTATTCCAGCATCGTTCCTCAAACATTTTGAAATGATAAAAAACGCACCCCTTGGCCGGCACGGCCTTATCGCATCACAAATTGGCCTTGGCTGTATGGGCATGTCCGAATTTTATGGTGAAACCGATGAAAAAGAATCATTAAGTACTTTGTCACGCGCACTGGATCTTGGTGTTAATTTTTGGGATACTTCCGATATTTATGGTCCACATAAAAATGAGATATTACTAGCAAAAATATTAAAAAATCGGCGGAAAGAGGTGGTTTTAGCCACTAAATTTGGCATTGTACGCGATCCTAATGACCCTAGTGTACGTGGATTAAACGGCACGCCAGAGTATTGCCAGAAGGCTTGCGAAGCCAGTTTGTTGCGACTTGGTATCGACGAAATTGACCTGTATTATTTACACCGTGTGGATCCTAATACGCCCATAGAAGAAACAGTAGGTGCTATGGCCGATTTAATATCACAAGGAAAGGTGCGTTATTTGGGGCTTTCCGAGGCCGCAGCCTCCACACTCCAAAGGGCTTGTGCGGTGCATCCTATATCGGCATTGCAAACAGAATATTCGCTTTGGTCGCGCGATCCTGAGGCAGAAATCATTCCTGCTTGCAGGGCATTGGGTATTGGTTTTGTGCCTTATAGCCCATTGAGCCGTGGTTTTCTTTCGGGTGAAATACGCTCGATGGATGATTTTGCCGCCAATGATTACCGGCGTGTTTCTCCGCGTTTTCAAGGTGAAAATTTTCAGAAAAACTTAGATTTAGTAGAGAAAATTAAAGCATTGGCCGAAGCCAAAGGCTGCACACCTTCGCAATTGGCATTGGCTTGGGTATTGGCGCAAGGGGAAGATTTTTTCCCAATTCCAGGTACAAAAAGGGTGAAGTATTTAGAAGAAAACGCAGCGGCTGCCGAAGTAGTATTGACCAGCGAGGATTTGGAGGCGATTGAAAAAATTGCACCCAAAGGTGTTGCTGCGGGAGAACGCTATTCAGAAATGGCGATGAAATTTGTAAATCTGTAAAAATTAGTTATACTTTTTGCCAAACGGACATACAAATGCGCATACTCATTGTAGAAGACGATCCAATTATTGGAGCAGACTTGGAAGACCGGCTGCAAGAGTTGGGTTATGAAACTCTAGGCCCTATCAGTACAGGAGAGGAAGCAGTTGCTTTTTTCGACCAAAACCTTGCTCCTGATTTGGTATTGATGGATATTCAATTGGGTGGGCAACTGGATGGTATTGAAACCGTTCGACAGATCCAGCAAAAACATACTTCTACCTTTATTTTCCTTACCTCCAATTCCGATGATGCTACATTTGCCCGTGCAAAATCTGTAAAACCTAATGCTTTTCTATCCAAACCTTTTCGCGGGCGCGACCTAAAACACGCCATTGAATTGGCACTAGGGCAGGCATCACAACCTAATGCTGGACAGGGGAATGAAAGTCCTGAGCATGTTTATTTGTTTCAGGATCGCTTATTTATTAAGGTAAATGAACGAATGATTCGCTTGTTCATTCAAGATATTTTGTGGGTGGAGGCCGATGATTATTACTGCAAAATAGTAACCAAGGAGCGGGAATACTTGATTAGTCAAACTTTAAAAAAATTTAGTGAGTCCATTGCAAGTGTTCAAAATCTTATGCGCATACACCGCTCTTATATCGTAAATATTGCGCAAATAGAAGAAATTGGCGATTTGTATGTTTTTTTGCATCATACAAAAATACCGGTAAGTAAAACGGCGAAGGAGGAATTGCTG
>JBEAVK010000241.1:0-5678 GCA_041160955.1 Bacteroidota bacterium | reverse complement strand
TTTTATTGGGCATATAACTACATTGAAGTCGATACCGCCACCTTGATCGAAACCGATAGTCTGCTTTGTTGGCATTTTGTAACCAGCGCTGTTCTGTACGGAAACGATGGCTAATTTCGATGGTTTTAGTGATAGGCATTCGATAATGAAATTCCTGAAATGGCCGTATTTCCCTCAAACCACCAGCATAGGAATAACTCACCCCGCCCGCAATAGCCGCTTTGGAATTGATCCACCACCGCAAATGGTTATGCGAAATAAACTGCACATGATCGTTGTTGTCCAATCTGCGCCGCTCATCCACTTCTACATGCAATTCAAGTTTGCTTTTCAAAGCATATTGCATATAAAGCCTTACCCAATAGACGTTTTGTTGTGTTGTTTGTGCCGCCGCTATTTGGCAAAAAAGACATAAAAACGTGGTAAATACCGCTAATTTCATCAAGAAAGGTTAATAAATATCCTCCAAAAACCGCCGTTGCTTTTTCAGATCTTTTAGATAGTCCAATGCAAAATCACTTCCTTTTCCGCTTTCGGTGGCGATAATTTGCACTAAAGCAGATTGTACATCGTGCGCCATGCGGTTTTTATCGCCACAAATATAGAAATATCCACCATTTTCCAGACGGTCAAATACGAGTTTTGACCGTTCTAATAACCTGTGTTGTACATATACTTTTTCCTGTTGGTCGCGGCTAAATGCCACATCCAAACGATCTAGGCTACCGCGTTTCAAGTGGTTGAGCCACTCCGTTTGATACAGAAAATCTGTTTCAAAATGCGGATTGCCAAAAAATAACCAGTTCCGTCCCGATGCACCGCGCTCTACCCGTTCTTCTACAAAAGCGCGGAATGGTGCAATACCCGTCCCCGGACCTACCATGATAATATCTGCTTTGTCATCGGTGGGTAGTTTGAAATAGGCATTTTGCTCCACAAAAACAGAGACAGTTTCCCCAACGCTTACTCGATCGGCCAAAAAAGTAGATGCTGCTCCCAAATGTGGCCGACCATTGTGTTGGTAGCGCACAGCACCCACCGTAAGATGTACTTCTTCGGGGTGCGCCAGAAGGCTGGAGGCGATGGAATACAAGCGAGGTGGCATTTTTCGCAAAAAACTCAGCAAAGTATTTTCGGACATAGCAGCCGGAAACTCTCGGATCAAATCGGCTAAATTGCGGCCGTACAAAAAGGCGCGCAACTGATCGTTATCACCAAGTATGGCTTTAAGTTTGGCATTGTTGGTCCAATTGGCGTAGTTTTCCACCACCTCGCGATTGAGCGTTGTGATCTCTACCTCTTGCAGTAACGTATCTCTAAAAGTATTCGTTTTTCCGTTAAAAACAACCTGTTTGTTGCCATCGAGCATAGCAGCATAAAGGATTTCCTTGACCAAACTGGGTGGGTTTTGGGCATAAATCCCCAAGGCATCACCTGCTTCATACTGAATACCAGAACCTTCCAAAGAAAGTTCCAAATGCCACGTTTCCTTCTCCGAACCGCGTCCATTTAATTGCGTTTTTTCCAGTATTGTGGCCTCAAATGGCTGTTTTCGTGTACCAATTGTGGCGATGGTTTCTAGTTGTGGCTCAGCCGTTCTATTGCCAGACAAAGCAGTTGGAGTGACCGATGCAGCTCTAGGAGCGGCTACTGGCACAGGCAAATGTACCAATACTGCTTCGATCCATTCGTTGGCCGTGTCTTCGTAATCGACGTCGCAATCGGCGCGTGCCACAAGGCGTTTAGCACCTAATGCTTCCAATCTTGCATCAAAATCTTTGCCTGTTTGGCAGAATTGCAAGTAACTCCGATCGCCCAAACCGCATACCGCAAATTGCAATTGCTCTAACCGAGGCGCACGAGGGCTATTGAGCCATTTATAAAACTCCTCTGCTGCCACAGGTGGTTCACCTTCGCCTTGCGTACTCGAAATGAGTAATACAATTTGCTCATTTTTAAGGTTTTTTGTAGGATAATCATTCATATCCTCTACTTTCACCTGCCAACCTGCTGTTCCTAAGCGTTGTGCTGTTTGGTTGGCCAGTTTTTTGCTATTACCCGTATGCGAACCGAAGAGTACCGTAATACCTGGGCGTTCGGGGACAGTAACTAAAGTAGTATCCGCTGTAGGTGGCAGTACTGTTTTTGGCGCGGGAGGTAAGGAGGCCCCCTGTTGGGCAATGCCATACAAGTAGCCACTCAGCCACATTTGCTGAAGGCTGTTGTGTTCAGCAATTTTTTGGAGTAAATCGGTATCAAACCCGATTGGCGGAGGTGATAGTGACATGATTTTATTTGTTTTATTTATTATGCGAATCGTTGATTAGGGTAAAGTGTTGATTTTAAGTATTTTGCGTTTACGGAACCTTCAGGATTTCGTAAACGTTCCATTGAGAGCATGAATATCAATCCATTGAAAAATTAAACCCATAATTAGTATTTGCAACTATCCAACCGCCGCCCAAATTCCCGGAGGGAATGCATGTTTATAGGGTGGAATGAAAAACTAGTTCAATTCCCGTAGGGAATGTATGTTATTTTGTACGTTTTTTACATAAAATCCCTACGGGATTTGGGCGATCCTCCCTATTCTGCCTATAAATATACATTTCCTACGGGAATTTGGGCAGCAGCTGGATAGTTACATTATTATAGCACAACATTTACTTTCATAGCTAATTAGGAAACACTATCACCCATGAGCGTTGAAATTTCCCAAGCAGCCCCCGTTTGGATTCGGTGTTTTACTACTTCACCAATTACGATCACAGCTGGGCTACCAATGGCGGCAGATTTGGCCAATTGGGCAATATCGGAAGCCGTACCAAATACCTCGCGTTGGTCGGTATGTGTAGCATTTTGGACTACCGCAAATGGTACATCGTTTTTACCTGCTGCTTCGTAAATTTTGGCAATTTCCGCCAATTTTGTCAGTCCCATTAAAACCACCACGGTAGCATCTGTTTGTGCAGCAGTGGCTATTTCAGGGTTCAAATCTCCTGTATCTGTGGTGGCTGTAATCACCCAAAAACTACGACTTGCGCCGCGCAACGTAACCGCAATACCCGCTGCACCCGCCGCTGCAATGGAACTGGATATACCCGGAATATAGTGGGCTTCAACGCCGTGCGCCTGCGCAAAATGCATTTCTTCCATCCCTCTACCAAAAACAAAAGGATCGCCGCCTTTGAGCCGAACTACATGGCCGCAGCAACGGGCATAAGCCACGATTCGTTCGTTGATTTCTTCTTGGGTAAAGGCTTTAGCACCTAGTCTTTTACCGACATAAACCGCAGAAGCCGTTGCAGGTGCGTGTTGTAGTAGTGCCTCGTCCACCAAAGCATCATACAGTACTACATCGGCAGTACGAAGGGCATTAATGGCCTTTAGGGTGATCAGTTCTGGGTCGCCAATACCCGCTCCCACAACACTTAGGCGTGGAATAACTGTCGTTTTAGATACTTGAATATGTGTTGAATATGACATTTTAGATAAGCGTAAGTGGTGATTAAATAGCGAATTCAGGGGTAACGGGGGTGGGCGGTACAGGCAATAACATACCCGCCGCAACGGTATCAAAAGTATTTTCGTTGATCAGGATCAAGCCGCCTGTGTTTCGATTGTGTTTGTAGGCATCAAAAACAATGGGTTTGGAGGTACGCAGCGTAACTCGCGCAATATCATTGAGTTGTAATGTATCCACCTGCTCTTGTTCAAAGGTGTGGACATCGGTGCGGTAATGAATTTCACGAACAATTGCCTTTACGGTGGTGGAATTGTGCCGAAGTAAATATTTGTCGCCTATTTTGAGGGCACGTTCGCTCATCCAGCAAATATCCAAATCAAGGTTTTGGGTAACGGCTGGCGCGGTTTCTGCCAAGCGAACAATGGTATCACCGCGAGAAATATCAATATCATCTTCCAAATGAAGTATAATGGGTTGATCAGCAATGGCCTCTTCTACCTGCGCTTGGTTGACCTCAATGGCTTTTATTCTTGATATAATATCTACAGGAAGGACGCGTACTTCGTCTCCTACTTTGAAGTTTCCACTGCGCAAACTACCTGCATACCCACGATAATCATGTAATTCTTCTGTACGCGGACGTATGACATATTGTACCTGAAAGCGGGCTTCCGGTGCCGTACTCAACTGGTGTGTTTCTACGGTTTCGAGGTGTTCCAACAGGGTTTTACCTGTGTACCAAGGCATATTTTTGGACGGCTCTACAATATTATCGCCGGCCAGGGCACTTACAGGGATAAAGATGATTTCGGGTATGTTCAATTCCTGCGCGAGTTTTTGGTAACTGGCCGCGATACGATAAAAAGTTTCTTCTTCAAAATTGACCAAATCCATTTTATTTACCGCTACGACCAAGTGCGGAATACCCATTAAAGCCGCTACTAAACTATGACGGTGGGTTTGCTCCACTACGCCCAGCCGCGCATCAATGAGGATGATGGCCAGATCGGAATTGGAGGCACCGGTAACCATATTTCGGGTATATTGGACGTGGCCAGGCGCATCGGCAATAATAAATTTGCGACGAGGTGTATTAAAATATTTATAGGCCACATCAATGGTGATACCCTGTTCGCGCTCTGCGCGCAAACCATCGGTGAGGAGCGAAAGGTCAATTTCTCCTACGCCTACATTGCGGCTTTGGCGTTCGAGGGTATGGAGTATATCGTGCGAAACAGCTTTGGAATCGTATAAAAGACGGCCAATCAACGTGCTTTTTCCGTCGTCAACCGATCCTGCTGTGATAAATTTTAAGATATTCATGTGCTTGCTCAATTTTAGTTTGTTTAAATTTCAATCCTTAGAAATAGCCGTTTTTCTTCCGGTCTTCCATTGCGGCTTCCGAAAGTCGGTCGTCCAAGCGCGTTGCACCCCTTTCGCTCACTTTGGTCGCAATAATTTCGTGGATAATATCATCAATTGTTGCAGCAGGACTTTCCACCGCAGCGGTACAAGTAGAGTCGCCCACAGTACGAAAACGGACATCCCTAACCGTTGTTTCGTCTTCTGGATCAATACGAATATGCTCCGTTATGGCTAATAATTGCCCCGAAGGCGTAAGTACACAATCGCGGGAATGCGAAAAATAGATATTTGGCAATTCTATATTTTCGCGGCGGATATAATTCCAAACATCAAGTTCGGTCCAGTTACTGATCGGGAATACCCGCATATTTTCGCCTTTGCGGATAGCACCGTTATAAATATCCCAAAGTTCGGGGCGTTGGCGTTTGGGATCCCAGCCACCAAATTCATCGCGGATACTGAAAATACGCTCTTTAGCACGTGCTTTTTCTTCATCGCGGCGCGCACCGCCAATACAGGCATCAAATTCAAATTCTTCAATAGTTTCCAATAAAGTATTGGTTTGCAGCGCGTTACGGCTTGGATATTTGCCCGTTCCATCCTTTAATCCTTGTCTCCTGATGGTATCTTCTACTTTGCGAACAATTAGTTTTTCGCCCAATTGTGCCGCTAAATGATCTCGGTATTCAATCACTTCTGGGAAATTGTGTCCAGTATCAATATGTACCAATGGAAAAGGGAATTTACCGGGGCGAAAGGCTTTTTCTGCCAATTTCACCAAAGTAATGGAATCCTTTCCACCCGAAAAAAGCAGTGCAGGACGTTCAAATTGGCCAGCCACCTCCCG
>JBEAVK010000318.1:0-15397 GCA_041160955.1 Bacteroidota bacterium | reverse complement strand
TCTCCTTTTGCCCAGTCCACCAATGAAGGCGGATTATGCCCACCTGTTGATCGGTTTTGCTATATGGCGCATGACCAAAACTTTATCAGTCAAGATCAAGTCTCTAATCTTTTGTTTGGATTTTCATTCATTAAACGATTTATCCCAGCCAATGCTACAGTGACTACATGTGATGGAACGAGCTATAATGTGCGTAATATTACCACAGATATAACTGAGGCATTGGTTTTTAATATAGACGACCATAACAATCATATCGTAATACCAAGTAGTGACGACTGTTGTGAAAAACCAGTCAAGCTTTCGATGAGTGCTGGCGGTTACGCTGGAGGTTCAATACACGGTATGATTAAAGCATATAGATATATTACTGGAAGGAAAAGAAAATCCACATTGGGTCAAAACATTGCCTATAATGCTGTTACTCCAATATGGCCAACTAGAGATAAACTATATTACACTAGGTTTGAATCAGTTACTGGAGACTTGAGCAATATGAATGAAGATAAGAGGAATTGGTTTACTCTTCAATGCCTGAATAACGATGTAGAAATATATTTATTAGCCAATGATATTATGTTTCCAGAGGGGGCTCCTGTATCAGGTCCCATAGACGTTGTTACAAATTTTAGAGGGATGCTCTGCGAAGCTCCATGTGCGGGGCCTTGTAGTAAAGGCGAATCTCATGATGACCCCAACATTCCTCCCGATCGCTTACCCAATTTTTCATGCCCTAATACACCAAACTGGTTGGGATCAAGATGGGAAGCTCAGGAAGGTGGTCGCCCAGAAAAAAATCCTAAAGATGTACTCGCGGAGCAACGTAATGGCTTGGATTACATGGCATTGTTCAATATGTATGCTATAAAGAACAACTTAAATGTTCCGTATTACAATCCAGATTTACCACCTGATTCCAATAACGCTATAGTGAATGACCAAATTGATGGTCCGAGTAGTTTATGTGTAGGGCAAACAGGCACTTATGCCTTAAAACGGCTTTATACCGTCACTCCACCTTTCCCTCTTTCCGATATTTCGTGGACATCCTCCAACAATATGACGGTTTTTTCACCAACTGCGGAATCCACAGATGCAAAAATGAACTCGAAAGTAGATCCGTCTTATGTCGCTGTCTCCTTTGGTGAAGATCGATTTATTCCCCAGTATTACGAAGGGGCAACAATAAATTCAACGGCAACTCCATATCCACGTGTGGTAGAGACTTGCACTAGTGCGAATCGGAAGGAAATTGTGTCTGGCATGCCTGAATATACCATTCAAGATAACGGATTTTCTTTTTGTGGTCCACGCGATTATACTTTAGTTGTAGAAGGCCCCGATTTTCCGGATAACGAATATAAATGGTCTTTTAAAAACTTTATTAATAATTCCATTACTACTGCGATTGGCAAATCAGTGACGATACAAGTGAGTACCAGCCAATATTCTTATGGTGAAATTTCAGTTGAAGTTGTAACCGATTGCGGCTCAGTAATTATAAAAAAGAACGTCAATTTCATGGAGTGTCCATCGGGACTTGGAGGCGGAGGAGCCGACAATAGTATATTGGTATTCCCGAACCCAGGCAGGGATGAAATATCAATGGCATTCACCCAAGACAATTACGAAATCCCTCCTAATGGTATTCCTATACGAATAGTGCGCGCCAATGGCGGACAAGTAGTCCGGACAGAGCGTGTTTATTCAAAAATTTCAACTATAAATACATCCACCCTAATGAATGGTAGTTATAATATACAGGCTACAACTCCAGAATTTGGGATATTAAATTCATCGTTTATCATTTCGAGAGACTAAAAACTATTCAAACATGAAAAAAATAATTTTTATTTGTTTCGCATTGCCATTTATCACCTTCATGGGTTGTGGCAGCAAAGGACAGGATGCGCCAATGGCTTCGGTCAGCGAAATCCTGACACAAGGGGAGTGGACATCTGTTACCAACCTCGAAGATCTTGATCTTGATGGTACATTTGTCGAATTTGGCGATGATTGTGAAAAAGACGATCATTTTGTATTCAAACCCGGCTTTACTTTTCAGCAAAAAACAGGCGCAACCGACTGCGATGGCGGAGTAGGAGTCAATACGATTGCTGCCGAAGGGGAATGGGCGTTAGAAAATAGCGATCAAACGTTTGTTTTACGTTTTGTTTTAAATGATATCAAGTTCAAGATATACAGCATTACCGACAATGAACTCAAACTTGGTATGATTGAAGATGATAATCCCGTAGGTGTTTTCACACAACAACTCATCCTTAAAAGATAGACCATGAAAAAGCATACAATTATTGCCATTTCTTTGTTTGTACTGCTTGCCATAGCATGTAAAAGAAACACTATGATTACGGGTATTGTTACCGATAGTAGTACAGGTTTACCTATTGAGGGTGTAGAAGTTCATTTAATTGCCAGTAGATTTGCAAAACATGGGGGAGTACTTGGCGTAGATGAGGATACCATAACGACAGGTACAGATGGAGCATACGCCTTGGAGGTATCCACTGCTCGTGCCGATAATGTCTTTTTGCGTTATATCAAAAAGGATTATATTCCTTATTCCCCTGATGTTAAAAGAGGTGACTGCAAACAATTCGATGCTGTACTCAACCCCATTGATGCTTATATTAATTTCACGATTATCAATGAGTCCCAATCACAGGAATTGCACATAGGCACTAAGGGAAATATGTATTATTCTGGAAATGGTGGAAAAGATTTTTGGAAAGAAACCGATATCCCAACCACCTATTTATTGAAAGTACCTGGCGGTGATTTTATTCGTATATATTGGGGTGATGAATCTTTTACATGGGATAACGCATCCCACGTAGATTCCACTTTTTGTCCAAGAAATGATACCACACAGTTTTTACTAAAGTTTTAATGGAAGACAAACCGGGCTTTTTCCTAAGTACTTACGCGAAAAAGCCCGGTTACCTTTTAATTCCTACGTCTTCCCTTATTGTCCACATCGCCCGAACCAGAAATAGACGTGCGCACTTTTCCGCTCACGTTCAAATCCACATCGCCCGAACCAGAAATGGCCACTTCAGCAGTTTCGCCCAACAAATTACCCGCATCAATATCACCCGATCCACTGATGGCGTAATGCTGCTCCGTTGCCTGGCCATCCACGACCACATCGGCGCTGCCGGAAATATTGACACTAAAGTCCCGCACATCAAAACTGCCCTTCAAATCGCCCGAACCACTTGAATTGAGTTCAAATTTGTCGCCTTTTAAAGTACCCATCATTACAATATCGGAAGAGCCGCTATTATTGACTTCTTGGAGTGACTTGTAGGTGACTTCGATGGTGATTTTGCCCGAATTGGAATAAGCACCTTTTTTCATACCGATGCTCAATTCGTCGCCTTTTACTTTTGTTTCGATCTTGTCAGGATCAATTTTACTCGATTTAATCACTACGCCTTCTTTATTACCCGCAATGAAGGTAACCTGATCGAAGCCGCCGCCAATATTGACGGTATTGAACCCCGATACATCGCGGGTGGAGGTGGATTGTGCAAAAATAGAGGTGGTGAGCAGCAAACCCGCTGCTAGGGAGAGAAACTGGATTTTCATAACAAAATTTATTTTATAGTTAATTGTCCTACTGACATCTAATATCAAAAAGGGTTGCATTTTTTTATGTATTAGGCTTACCTTTGCCGGATGAAAAATATTGCTATTCTCACCGGCGGCGACACCGCGGAAAGAGTCATTTCCCTCAAAAGTGGACAGGTTGTGTATGATAATTTGCCTAAAGACCTGTATAATCTATATCAAATTGATATTCAAGGAGCCAATTGGACACATATCGGGACAGGTGCGGCGATCGATAAAAATGATTTTTCACTCACGCTCGAAGGGGAAAAAGTACAATTTGACTGCGTTTTTGCGGCATTGCACGGTAGTCCTTTCGAGGATGGCAAACTGCAAGGTTACCTCGAAATGATGGGTATTCCATATACCTGCTGCAATGGTTATGTAAGCGCGCTCACGATGAGTAAGCACAATACCAAAATGCAATTGGCACCACTTGGTATTCCAATGGCGCAAAGTGTACTCTTACGCAAAGACCATCCCGTAAATACAGCGGAATTGCTGGCATTGGGTTTGCCCTTATTTGTGAAACCCAATACGCACGGTTCTAGTTTTGGCGTGAGTAAGGTAAAAACAGCAGATGCGTTGCTGCCTGCTATTGAGGAAGCCTTTGGTTTCGACGATGAAGTGCTGGTAGAAGCCTTTATGCCCGGACGAGAATTTTCCAACGGCGTATTACGGGTAAATGGCGAAATAGTGGTGCTACCCGTCACCGAAATTATTCCCGAAGACGAGTTTTTTACCTTTGCTGCCAAATACGAAGGACGCTCTAAAGAGGTAACACCAGCAGAAGTATCACCCGAACTTACCCAACAATGCCAGCAACGCACCCGTCAAATTTACGAAGCATTGGGTTGCAAAGGCGTAGTGCGCATTGATTTTATATTGGTGGACGATACCTTTTATTTACTTGAGCCCAATACCATTCCCGGTATTTCGCCAGCGAGTATTGTACCGCAGCAAGCCAATGCGTATGGATGGGATTTGGGTACGTTCTTTAGTGTATTAATCCAGGAAGCATTGCGATAATGAGCCAAATTACGATAAATAATATTGATCAACATATTGACCGATTAGAGCGTGCGAAAGGGATTTTGTTATTTCAAACGAAGAAGGTACTAGCCTTAAATGAGGTGGACGATAATATTTGGGAATCTGTTGTGGAATCGCCTAATCCGCTAGTGGTGAGTGTCAATTTGCAGGGTGATACGGTAAAGTGGTTTGAATGTGAATGTAAGGAATATGGGGCACAAACGGTGTGTAGCCATATCTATGCTACGGTATTAGCCATCAATAAAAAACGTAGCCAAATACTAACACGAAGTGAAGCAATGCAAAAGGCTAGAGATGCCAGACAAGTACGTAATGCTGCTGACGATGATTGGGCAAATGCCGGAAAAGAACCTTTTGCCATTGTAATACCGACAAATAGTCCTAAAACAATGAAAAAAATTAAAAATTTTGATGATTTTCTATCCGTTTTTCAGGATTCAACTATTGAAGAACGACGGCTCATTACGATTCTAGCACTCGGTTGGGATTACAAGACCAACAGCAAAGTCTTGAATTTATACCTGAAAAGCAATTTTGATTATCCCTACTCCTTGAAAAAAGGTGAGTCGGAAAGTATTTTGGAAGGGCTTGTCCATAATAAAATGTTGCTTAAAAAAGGCTCAACGTATGGTTGTGATCAAACGTATGCACAAGCCTTGTGTATGTATTTTTTTAAAACGGACAAAACGTACAAGTCCATTATACAGGCGATTAGTGCGGATTATTTAGCAGATTATTGGGGGTACTTTAATAACCCGGATACCCATTTTAATAAAATGCGTTTGGCATTTTTTATCCAAAATGCACGAGAATTTATCGGTCACTACAGTCAAAATATCAAATTGAATCAAAAATGGCCGACGAAGTACCTCGTCGATTTTTGGTTGTCAGATAAAGACTTTTCGTCCGATTGGATGGATACAGTAGAACCCGAAATTGGTCGGTTTTTATTGGCCGAAAAACTAAATATTATCAGCCTGACGCTCGGGGATCATACGCCATATTTAAAGTATGTATCAGCGTTGTTGGAAGGAAATAGCTCCGAAGATTACGAGGAAATACGCAAGTTTATGGCTCGTATCCAACTCTTTCGAGGCGACTGGGCAGCATTGAACAAGACTATTGCAACGTTTACAGACCCCACAAACACATTGGTATTTAATGGCATGCTCAGTTTGTTAAAAGGTGATGGAGCGCACGCCGATCTGCTCTTTACCGAAGCCGAAAAAAGGCACCGCAAATTTGTTAAGTCAAACAAAGTGAATTTGGGCGGATTAGCGGCTATTTTTGGGGTTTTAGCACTGTTAAAAGAGCAAAAACCGGGTGATATAGAAAGAGCATCTACCATTATCGCCAAAAACACAAAGACGCCTGATGTATTTCATAGGTCTTTTCTTGCACTGGAAGCCATTATTAAACTCCTCCAAAACAACCGAAAAGAAGCCAAAGAAGACCTGCAATCGCTTCATAGTGAGCTTGCCGTCAACCAAATGTTCTGCTATATCGCTACGTTTTTAGTCGATCCAGCACTATTACCAACTAAAAAATTAGCCGCATTTAGGGCTGCCAACAAACTCAATGGCTACCAATGGGTGGCCGATGAAATGGAATACCTGCAAACAAACGGTAGCGATGAGGCAAAACAAAAAAACAACGCCACAATACCGCTCGGTAACTTGTTTCCACGGGTAGAAGAGTGGGAAATGGCACTTAGCGCACTCCTTAATCTAAGCCAACAGACAGCAACCGAAACCGCCAAAGAAGCAGATACGCGCTTAATTTGGTTGGTCAATTTTGAAAAAGAAGAATTCGAAGCAAAAGAGCAAACTTTTGGCAAAAAAGGCTGGACGCCCGGGCGGGTAGTGCCCGAATATAAATTAATTAGAAAAGAAGTTAATAATCTTACGCCCCAAGATGAACGTATCATGGATGCAATGTCCTCCAAAGAGCGATACAATTTTTATTACAGACCCAACTGGCCCGAAATATGGAAAGCAATGGTGGGTCACCCGCGACTCTACCTGCTCAAATCGCCAGAGGTATCCGTACAATTAGAGCGCAAAGACCCTGTTTTGGTGGCTAAAACCAATGCTAACGGCGGCTACGAACTTAGGTTTGTGCCCCCAATCGGAATGGTAGGCATAGAGATCATCAAGGAATCACCTACGCGCTATCAATTGGTAGAATCTACCGAAGCCCATTATAGAATTGCAAAAACATTCAACGGGAAATCACTCACCATTCCCGAAGCAGGGTTTGAGCGTTTCTCTCAGGCCGTTAGCGGTTTGTCTGAAATCGTAACAGTACAGGCCGATATGGCGCTGGCCAATGAGAATATTCCCGAAATTGCTGCCGATCCACGTACTTGCGTACACCTGCTACCCGTCGGCGATGGCTTTCATGCAGAACTCTATGCCAAGCCCTTTGGTACTACACCGCCTTATTTCAAACCCGGAGAGGGCGAACCTATCGTGGTGGCTTTGGTGGAAGGCCAACGCACCCAAACCACCCGCGACCTTAAAACGGAAATAAAAAATGCTAAGGCTGTAAAAGAGCAGATTAGTGCTTTTGAGGGCAAAAAGGGTATCTCATCAATATTGGAACTAGAAAGTACGGATGACTGTCTGGCGTTTCTGACCGAAATCAATCCGATGGTACAAAATGAGTCCATTATTTTGGAATGGCCCAAAGGCGAAAAATTCAAGGTAGCGCAAGTGATGGGGATCGATAAATTCAGGGTGTCTATCCAATCGGGCAATCAGTGGTTTGAAGTGGATGGTAGTCTTAGGGTGGACGAAAACCGTGTGCTGAATATGCAAGAATTGCTGGCATTGAGCGAGCAGCAAAAAAGCCCTTTCATTGAACTCAGTCCGGGGCGTTTCTTGGCTTTAACCAAGGAATTTCGCGAAAAACTGCGCGCTGTGAGCGGCTTGATGAGCAAAGGTAAAGATGGGAAAATGACCCTCCATACCCTAGCCGCTAGTGCTATGTCGGTATTGACAGATGTATTGCAAAACGCAGAATTAGACGAAAAATATAAGGCCAATAACGAAAAAATTCATCAGGCATTTAGCCAAAAATTCACAATACCCAAGCAATTCAACGCCGAACTACGCCCTTACCAGCAAGAGGGTTTTGAATGGTTACACCGTCTCGCCGCATGGGGTGTAGGTGCCTGCCTCGCCGATGATATGGGTCTGGGTAAAACCATACAAGCATTGGCTTTTCTCACCGATCGGGCTCAAATGGGCCCCGCGCTCGTGGTAGCACCCGTGAGCGTATGCCGCAACTGGGTGATGGAAATTGCTAAATTTGCCCCCGCATTGAACTCCATTTTATTCAGTGAAGGCGACCGCTCCAGCCACCTCAAAGTGGCCGGGAAAAGCGATATTGTTATCGTAACTTACGATTTGCTGACCCGCGAAGGCGAGCAATTTATTGATAAAAAATGGGCAACCATCGTGCTAGATGAAGCACAAGCGATTAAAAACCGCAGCACCAAACGATCGGAAGTGGCTATGCAATTACAAACAGATTTCAGGCTAATCATGTCGGGAACACCTGTAGAAAACCACCTCGGTGAACTCTGGAATTTGTTTCAATTTGCCAATCCGGGCCTGTTGGGCAGCCTCGATCAGTTCCACGAGCGCTTTACACTTCCCATCGAAAAATTCAAAGATGATGCCCGCCGCGATACACTCCGCAGGTTGGTGCAGCCCTTTATCCTGCGCCGCCGCAAAGACGAGGTACTCAAGGAATTGCCCGCCAAAACCGAAATTACCCTTAGCGTAGAACTGAGTGCCGATGAGCGCGCATTCTACGAAGCACTCCGCCGCAAAGCACTTGAAGCATTAGAAAATGGCGACGACGATGCCGGTGGTGGTGAAAAGCACTTGCGTATCCTTGCCGAAATAATGAAACTGCGTCGCGCAGCCTGTCATCCTCAATTGGCCGATCCCAATGCGGGTATTATGGAAAGTGCGAAAGAAAAACTTTTTGGAGAAATTGTATCCGAATTGATTGAAAACGGCCACAAAGCCCTTGTTTTTAGCCAGTTTGTAACGCATTTGGCGATTTTGGAAAAGGTATTGAAAAAGCAAAATGTCAAATACCAATACCTCGATGGGCAAACACCATCCGCTAAACGACAAAAAAGTATCGATGCTTTCCAAAATGGAGAAGGCGATATTTTCCTAATTAGCCTAAAAGCGGGTGGAACGGGTCTCAACCTCACTAATGCCGATTACGTGATCCACATGGATCCTTGGTGGAATCCTGCGGTGGAAGACCAAGCCACCGACCGCGCCCACCGTATTGGCCAATTGAAACCCGTTACAGTATATCGATTTGTGGCTGAAAATACCATCGAAGAAAAAATTATCCAATTGCACGAGCGCAAACGCGACCTAGCCGATTCTTTACTGAGTGGAACAGGAGCCAGCGCAAAACTCACTGCGGATGATTTGATGGCCTTGCTGAAGGGGTAGTATCTACCTTGTAGGGCCAATCACATCACGCGCAAACAAAATTTTGGTTTTCCAATACGATGAGATGGATACATTTTCCATAATCACCCCGCGCGAAGTGGTGCTGTGGATACAAATAATGCCGTCTTTGCCCCGCGATACCACCAAGGCAACATGAGATACTCTGCTGCCATCTTGGCTAAAAAACACCAAATCGCCCGGCAATACTTTATCCAAATCAACGGCTTTGCCTTCTTTGCTTTGCGCCGCAGAAGCAGGTGATACTTTTACATTATTGCGGCCTAATACATAAGAAGTAAACCCTGAGCAATCGAAACCCTTTTTAGGGTCGCGACCAGCATAGAGATACGGGCTACCCAAAAATTTTTCGGCATCATCCACTACTCCGTACCGAAACCGCATACTGGGTGTGGAGGAACTATTGCTGGGTTTGGAGGGGCGCCTAGGCGTTGACTTGGTGGGGAAACATCCGACTAAAAGCAAGGCGATTAGAGGGATGAGCATGGTTATTTTTTTCATATTTGTTGCTATGCTACTTATGTTTCAAATAATTGATAATGAAATGCTTATAAGGATTTTCAAATGCTAAATTATTTTGGAAACATACTTGTTAATTACTTGTTTAAAAACGTGAAATAGTTATTCGGACAGCGGAAAAAACACGCTATTTTGTCGCGTTCCTTCGCTTTTCGTGCATCAAAACGCTGCTTGAATTATTTCATTTTATTATTTACCCTTAAAGATTTCCTAATTTTTTGAGCGACCTGTTACCTTTGTCCCAATATGGCTTCATTACTCGAACAAATTGGCAATGATATTTCAAAAGTATTCAGTCCATCCTTACCGGATGACTTGGGTAACTTTGACGAACATTTGGATTTTATTATCCCCAAAGTTGCGCCCTATGGTGAGGACTTGAGCGAGACAAATTTTTGGGTGGACAAACGCTGGCGCGAAGTACGCGAGGATGAAGCGTTCCACGAAGTTTTTCTCCATATTTTTAATACCGGCGGCGAATACATGATGGTGGTAGATGGTAATATTTTCAAAGGAACTTGGAAACAACTGAGTGGATCCAATTCCATGATTATGGAAATCAGCGGTCGCAGCGAACTATTTGAGTTGCGCTACCTGAACAACGATTTCCTCATCCTATCCAAACACGGCGATCAAGCCCGCAAAGGGCAGCGGCGTTATTTTATGCTGGTACGCGATGGCGTTGCACGCGGGAAACACGGTGAATTAGACTGGCACAATGCCATGGAAGCCATGTTTAATGTATGGCGCGAAAATAGTTTGAGCCTTTGGGCTTGGTTTATCTTTATCTTAATCATTGGCGTAATGGTGTTTTGGTTGCGGTAGGCACGTTTAAATAATAACTTATTACTAAGTACACTGCAAAATAAGTTTTTTTATATTTAAAAGCCTCTGTTTATAGCATATTTGTAGCGGTTGACCGACCCAGAATGGGTCAAATGTTTATAGCAAAATCGCGGTTTCAATACGCGTGCGACCCTGTAGGGGTCGAATGTCATTCAGCCACATTGTTCTATAAACATTTGACCCATACTGGGTCGGTTACACATTCAAAATATAAAAAAGATTATTTTACAGTGTATTAAGAATTTACCTTTTTTGATTTTTTATATATGAAAAAAATACTAATCAATAGCCTAAAAGTAATCAGTATCCTATTACTTATTGGTATCATCACCTATTATATGGGCCCTCGCCCTACACCACCCACGCTGGTATTGCCCACCTACCAAAATGCAAGTTCTTTAACAGCATTGGAAGCAGATTTACGTGCTTCGGAAGCAGCAGAACCCGGTATTAAGCCCGGTTGTGAGGCCAAAATTGTTTGGGCAGATACCAGTAAAAAAGAAAAAACAAAGATTGTAATGATGTATATCCACGGGTTTGGTGCCAGCCGCGAAGAAGGTGCTCCCGTACACGAAAACCTGGCCAAAACCTTTGGCTGTAACCTTTTCCTTGCGCGTATGGACGAGCATGGCGTACAGGAAGGCGAGGATAATTTTAAGGAACTCACCGTCGATTCCTATATCGAATCGGCAGAACGGGCTTATCATATTGCCCAACAATTGGGCGATTCGGTCATCATTCTCGCCACTTCTGCGGGTGGAGCATTGAGTATTTTATTGGCATCAAGGCATCCAGAAATAAAAGCCTTGGTGACTTGGTCGCCCTGTATTCGGTTGGCTTCGGGTACTTCTGGCATACTGGCAGGGCCTTGGGGTCTTCAGATTGCACGTACACTGCGCGGTGGAGACCATAATGATTGGCCGTTTAAAAAACCAATTATGGCCAATTACTGGACCAATCACCAACGCTTTGAAGGTATTGTGCAGTTTGCCGTTTTTATCGAAACCTTTATGCAGCCTGCAACATTTGCAAAGGTAAAATGTCCTTTTTTCCTAGGTTATTACTACGAAAATGAAGAAAACCAAGATAAAGTGGTCTCTGTTGCCGCTATGCGCGAGATGTATGGACAATTAGGAACACCAGCCGATCAAAAACGCGAAGTAAATTTCCCGAATTCGCACAACCATGTGATGTCTTCGTCTATCACATCGGATGATTGGCAGGGTGTAGAACGGGAAAGTGCGCGGTTTATTCGGGAAGTGGTGCTACGGTAGAAATGGTAAGTTTTTTGAGCAAATAAAACACGATATTCAAAAAGATTTCATATAAAAATTGTAAAAATCATTCAAGTAATGCACAAAATATTCACACTCCTTTTATTCCTCCCACTCGTCCTTTTTGGCCAAAAACCCGCCAAACCCAATCCCGCCGATATACACCAGTCCATCAAAAAATTAAATGTATTGGGCTCGGTATTGTATATGGCTGCTCACCCCGACGATGAGAACCAGCGCTTTATCAGTTATTGCGCCAACCATAAACTATTTGACGTGACTTACCTCTCGCTCACCCGTGGCGATGGCGGACAAAACCTCATCGGACCCGAATTGCGCGAATTATTGGGCGTTTTACGTACCGAGGAACTGTTGGCCGCACGCTCTATTGACGGTGGCAAACAGCGGTTTAGTCGCGCCAATGATTTTGGTTATTCCAAAAATCCAGAAGAAACTACCACGATTTGGGACCGCGATGCCGTGCTTTCCGATGTGATTTGGGCCATCCGCGACCTTCAGCCGGATGTGGTGGTGAACCGCTTTCACCACGATAAAAAATTCCCCAACCACGGCCACCACACCACATCTGCTATGATGTCGCTGGAAGCCTACGATTTGGCAGGTAAAAGCGATGTGTTTACAGAACAATTAGCGTTTGTAAAACCTTGGCAACCCAAACGTGTGTTTTTCAATACCTCTTGGTGGTTTTATGGTAGCCGCGAAAAATTTGAAAAGGCCGATAAAGCCAATATGCTCTCCATCGACTTAGGTGTTTACCTGCCGTTGAAAGGAAAAAGCAATAACGAAATATCCGCAGAAGCCCGCTCTATGCACCGTTGCCAAGGCTTTGGTGATATGTCGCGCCGTGGTAGCAATGTGGATTATTTCGATTTGGTTAAAGGCGAAAAATCCACCAATTCCGATATGTTCGATGGTATCAATACCACTTGGACACGGGTAGAAGGTGGTGAAAAAATTGGTAAATTGCTCACCAAAATTGACCAAAACTACCGCTCCGATAATGCCGCCGCCGCTATCCCAGATTTGCTCAAAGCGATGGCAATGATCGAGGCATTGCCCAATGGACGCTGGCGCACTACCAAACTCAACGAGATCAAACAGGTCATTAAAAGCTGTATGGGACTCTACCTTGAAGCGGTAGCCGACAACCCAACTGGCACGCCGGGCGCACCTGCTACCCTACAACTAGAAGCCATACAACGCGCAAATATCAAATTGGTGCTGACAGGCATTTCCATTCAACCGGCCTTATTTGATACTACGATGAACTTTGTTTTGGCCGATAACGCCGATTTTACTTATACCAGAAAAGTAACCATTCCAGCCAATGCGCCCTTTACTTCACCTTATTGGTTGCAAAAACCCTTCTCCACGGGTATGTACACCGTAGATGAGCAACTCATGCGCAATATGCCCGAAACACCGCGCTACACTAAGGTGCGCTGGTCGTTTTTGGTGAATGGCGTACCGATTGAATACACAACGGATGTGGCCTACAAAGTGGAAGAATCCGCCAAAGGCGAGGTGTGGAAACCATTTGATATACTGCCGCCAGCAGTAGTAGAATTTACGCAAAGTTCTTATTTGTTCACCTCGCCCAGCCAACAAGTGACGGTACGGGTAAAAGCCATGCGCGATAGTGTAACGGGTTTGGCCGATCTCAGTTTCCCAGAAGGTTGGACAGCCACAGGAGATGACCACTTTTTTATAGCACGCAAAGGCGAGGAAAAAACGCTCACTTTTAATGTATCCACCACGGCCACTTCGGGTGAAATAAACCTCGGAGCGGTATTGACCATTGATGGCCGAACGTATAATATGCGCTTGATTCCTATTGAATACGAGCATATTCCTACGCAAAATGTATTGTTACCAGCACAGGTAAAGGCTTCTTGCTTGTCGTTGCAAGTGAGTGCTAAAAAGATCGGTTATTATATGGGTGCTGGCGACGAAATACCGGATGCGCTGCGCCTTATGGGTTGTCAGGTAACGCTTTTGGAAGATAAAGACTTAGTGATCGATAAACTGACCCAGTTTGATGCCATTGTGGTGGGCATACGCGCTTACAATACCAAACAAGCACTGGCGTTGCGCAATGCTGATCTATTTGAATACGTCAACCAAGGCGGTACATTGGTGACCCAATACAATAACAATTTTGATTACACAACGGAAAAACTATCTCCGTTATCGCTCAAGATTTCGCGTACCCGTGTGACGGACGAAACGGCAGAAATGCGCTTTCTGAAACCCGAACATGCCGTACTGAATACGCCCAACAAACTGACCGAAACAGATTTTAAAGGTTGGGTACAAGAACGCGGGTTGTATTTTCCTTCGGAATGGGACAAGTCGTTTGTAGCACCGCTTTCCTGCAACGACCCGAATGAAGCGCCTGCGGATGGAAGCCTTTTAGTGGCCAATTACGGTAAGGGGGTTTTTGTTTATACTGCTTTGTCGTTCTTTAGGGAGTTGCCAGCGGGTGTGCCGGGGGCTTATCGTTTGTTTGCTAATATTATTTCTTTGTAGGGGGCATCTGGATTTTGACTTTAAAAGGGTACACTTTTTCTTAGTATTTTCCCATGTGACATGCACCCTGTTGTTCAATGGGAGAACGGATGCAACGGATTTTACGGATTAGAGCGGATTGTTTCAAAAGAATCCGTTTAAATCCGGGTAATCCGTTTCATCCGTTTTGCTATCCTGTCTTAGTTTTGATCTACATGCACCCTGTTGTTCAATGGGAGAACGGATGCAACGGATTTTACGGATTAGAGCGGATTGTTTCAAAAAAATCCGTTTAAATCCGTAAAATCCGTTTCATCCGTTTTGCTATCCTGTCTTAGTTTTGATCTACATGCACCCTATTGTTCAATGGGAGAACGGATTTTACGGATTAGAGCGGATTGTTTCAAAATAATCCGTTTAAATCCGGGTAATCCGTTTCATCCGTTTTGCTATCCTATCTTAGTTTTGATCTACATGGGAAATTGCTGACTTTTTCTTTATAAAAAGAGTGATACCCACTTGAAAATCCAGGTTTTTCTTCTAAAAGGTGCAGCGCACCGTAATATTTGTATCAAAAATCGGCGAAATCAAGGTTGAAGGTGCAGCGCACCGTAACATTAATTCAATATTGCGGTGCGCTGCACCTGAAAAAAGTGTACTCTTTTTAGATTTTGACCTTATTTTCAGGAATGATAGTGAAAATATAATTAGCGTCAACTCAAATTTTGGGTTGACGCTAATTTTTTACCTTATTAAAAAAGAACAATTTACTGCTCTATTTTACGAAATTTTTGTGTGATCACTTCTTGTCCGGCAGTAATGCGCAATACATAGTTGCCTTCCGATAAAGTACCCACTGGAATTTGTGTATCTGTTTGCTCCGCTGGGAAAATACCTGCTGTGATGATGCGGCCCATTAGGTCAATCACTTGCCAATTGGCTTCGGTTTGGAAAGCCTCTTCCAAACGCACATTCATTGTAGAGGTAGTTGGTGTAGGATACAGTACCACATTGCCTACTTTACCAAATACAACGCTC
>JBEAVK010000311.1:0-23803 GCA_041160955.1 Bacteroidota bacterium | reverse complement strand
AATAAAACCAATCATACTCCTCAAGCCGTTGTTAGTCGCTAAAGACAACAACGGCTGGATTATTTTTAACCAAATACGCTCCTGTCTTTCATTCCTTAGTACAATTTTTTAGAATAATTTTCAACTACTTCTTAAACATACTGTGTACTCTCCTGTTAAAACTTGGCATAATTATTTCCATTCCAATATGTTAGCAGAATTAAAGAAGGTCAGCAAAGAATATCAAACAGGCGATCAAAAAATTATCGCCTTACAACCCACTGATTTTCAACTTCAGGAAGGTGAACTTACCTTGATTATTGGGCCATCGGGGAGTGGAAAAACCACTTTATTGTCCTTGTTGGGATGTGTCATTTACCCATCCACAGGTGATTTGTACGTCAAAGGCCAATATGTCAACAAACTCAATGCCAAGGAATTGGCCAAGTTGCGCTTGGAAAATATTGGGTTTGTATTCCAACAATTCAATTTATTATCGCCCCTCAATGCCGAGGATAATATCGCCATGCCCCTCAAAATGTTAGGCGTATCAAATAGTGAAATCAAAAAACGCGTACAAAAAGCACTCGAAATGGTGGATATGGTGGACCGCAGGAAAAACCTGCCCAAGCAATTATCCGGCGGACAACAACAACGTATCGCCATCGCTCGTGCATTGGTCACCGATCCCTCTATTATTTTGTGCGATGAGCCTACTGCCTCGCTCGATAAAGATTCACTCTCGGTGATTATGGGCGAATTACAGGCATTGGCCCGCAGGGGTAAGGCGGTAGCAGTAGTAACACACGACCCACGGTTACAACTATACGCCGATCGTGCAGTGGAAGTTAAAAACGGTTTTGTCACCGAAATGCCCCTTGCCGCCAAAAGTGATACTCAAAAAAGTGCTTAGAAACATAAAAAATACTATGAAATTTCCAATTTTACATTTGTTACTCCTCCTGCTTTGCGGTGCCGCTTGTGGCGGTAAAAAAGAGGAGGCTGCTGTCGTTACTACCACCACCAAAACAACCAACGATCGCGTTTTCGGTATCGCTAGAGTAGAACCCGAAGATGGCATTACCGACCTCGTGGCTGGAACTTCCGGCAAAGTACTAACCGTACTTATCGATGAAAATCAGTCTATAAAGCAAGGGCAAACCTTGATAACTGTGGATCAAAGCGTCGAAAAAAGCCAGTTATTGCAGGCAAAAAGCAAAATAGGGCCACAAACGGCGGCCATTACCACGCAGCGTGCCAATGTGGAAACGTTGAAAATCAACCTCCGAAATGCCCAGACAATCCTCCAACGCAATACTGCCCTGTTCAACGGCAAAGCCTTGACCAAAGAGGAACTGGACAATAGCCAATTTGAAGTGGACCGCTATCAAAAAGAAATTGCAGAAGCAGAAGCAAAAGTAGCGGAAGCCAACAGCAGAATTGATGAAATAAAAACGGATATTGCTTATTTTGAAACGGTATTAGGTCAAAAAAAGGTACTCGCGCCCAGAAGTGGAAAAATCCTGAAAGTAAACGTAAAAGCAGGCGAGTATGTCCAAAACGACCTAAAAATCGCAGAATTCGCCCCAGATGGTGCCTTAGTAGCCAAAACCGAAGTGGACGAAATATTTGCAGACCGTATCCAATTGGGACAAAAAGCATTGCTTCTTTCACAAACCACTGGCGATACTATTGCACAAGGCACGGTGTATTTTGCCGCCGATTATTTAAAGGCCAAATCTTTGTTTAAAGACCAATCCACCGAACAGGAAGACCGACGCATCCGCGAAGTACATATTAAAATAGAGGCTGGTGCGAAACCGCTTATCGGCAGTCGGGTAGATTGCATCATTTTGCTAAAATAAACCACATGTTAAAAACAGCGTTTCAATTTATGTGGTTCGACAAAGCCAAAATGTTTGGTATTTTGTTTGGTATCACTTTATCCGTTTTTTTGATCGGTCAGCAAATTGGTATTTGTTTGGCGTTGATCGGGAGTGCGTCTTCCTTGGCGAGTTTTAATCAAGAATATATTTGGGTGGTGAGCGACAAAAGCCGCGAAGTGAATGATTTACCCGAAATTGATATGCGTATTGCGCGCTCGCTCATGTCGGTAGCAGGTGTAAAGCGGGTCAATCCTATCGTGGTAGTACCTGGATCTGCTAAGTTCAACAATGGTATAAAAGCACCCTTGAGTGTGATTGGTGTTTCGCCGCAAAGTTTTGCAGGTGGCCCCTGGAAATTCTCCGGCGACCGCAATGTTTTGCTACAAGAAGGCGCTATCATTACCGATGGTTGGGATGCGGTACTCAACGAGAATGTAAAGGTGGGCGACAAATTTGAGGTAAATGGCACCACCGTTCAACTCGTAGATAGTACCAACGGCGCACGCGGTTTAGGGCAATCGTATGCCTTTACTACCCTACAATTGGCGCGAAAAATGGGTAAAATATCGCCAGATGTAGCATCTGCTTTGTTGGTGGAATGGGAAGCAGGCTACACACCGCAGCAGGTAGTGGCCAATATTATGAAAGAAATACCCAGCATCAAAGCGCGGGACGGCAAAACATTTGCCAGCGAAACCCTGCGTTATATTTCTACGTCCAGCGGTATCGTCACTTCGTTTGGTTTTTTAGTGGTTTTTGCGATCATTACGGGTTTTGCCATTGTGGGACTTACCTTGTTTTCGGCGGTTAAAGACCGTGTGCGCGACTATGGCACCATCAAGGCTATAGGAGGTACCAATGGCGTGGTACGGCGTATTATCCTTTATCAATCTGTTATTTACGCTATTACAGGTTTCATTTTGGCCATTTTGATGGTACAAGGATTTATCAACGGCACTAAAAAAACATTGGATGCGCAATTACCGCCTTGGCTCATCATTTTTATGGTGGTCGTTACGGTCTTTATTTCGATTATTAGTAGCCTTTTTGCCATGCGAAAAATTACGAAATTGGAGCCAGCAGAGGTGTTTAGAATGTAATTTAGGTATTGTTATCTTCAAGTGAGGCCATACTTAATTTGATATGTAACTACATAGAGTGGCACACGGATTAGACACGGATTTTAAAGGTTTTTAAAAAAAACGGATTGTTATTACGTAAAAATAGGCAAATCCGTGTCCAATCCGTGTAATCCGTGTGCTATCTAATTTTTTACTTTAACATTTAAAATTAAGCGTTTAACATTGAGAATTAATATTCAAAACGCTATCAAATACAATGAAAAAAACTATATTTATACTATTATTTTTCATCTCATTCCCAATTTTACAAGCGCAAAACCTAACGTTACAGGATGCGATACAACAGGGATTGGAGCATAGTTTTACGCTAAAAACACAAACCTTGCAGGTGCAGATTTCCAACGCAGAAAATGCCAAAATCCGCGCCGGCAACCAACCTCAAGTGTCCGCCTCCAGCGATGTACGCTATAATGCCATTTTACAAAAAAGCGTTATCCCGATCGGTGCTTTTGGGCTGCCCAATACCCCCAGTGATGCGGTGCAAACCGTCGCTTTTGGCGTACCTTTCAATGCGACCATCAGTCTTGATGCGACCCAAAAACTCTACGATGCCCAACAAGGTATCAACCGAAAAATAAACGATAACAAGGTAGAAAGTCAAAAAAACAACCTCGAACAAAGCAAAAATGACCTGCGCTTTGCCATTTCATCGGCTTATTATAATGTATTGTACCAACAGGAAAAAGTGAAACTGGCGCAACAAACCCTCGACCGCGCCAAAGTGAATTTGGACAATGGAAATATCCGCCTAACCAATGGAAAAGCACTCACCAACGATATCAATCGCCTCGCGCTGGATGTGAGTAATGCCGAACTTTCGCTGCGCAAAACCCAACAAGACAACGCCTTGGCGTGGAGCGAACTAAAATACCGTATGCAAGTACCCGAAGAGACCAATTTGGTACTGGCCGAAACGCTTCCTTTGTTGTTAAAAAGCAACACCAATCTGGATGCAACAATCAACAACACCACTATAAAATCGGAGCAGATAGCCTTGACTGACAACCAGTTACAGATTGAAAAAAGCCTCAAACAAAACGCATTTTCAGTATCGGCTTATGGCAATTTTTCGCTGTTGGCGCTCAACGAAAACATCAGCCCATTTAGTTATGTGGGTGTAAAAGTATCCAAACCATTGTACGATGGTAAATTAGCCAAACTCACCGCAGAAGACTTTACGATAAAACAGCAAATCAATCAAATTAACCTTGAAAAAATACAATCTGACCTCAATTTTGAATTAAAAACCGCCCGCAAAAAAGTAGAACAAGCCCAACTTGACCTGCTGGAAAGTGAAAAAAACACCACTTTGGCGCGGCAAATTTATCAAACCGACCAATTGCGCTTTGAGCAGGGCGCGCTTTTGCAAAATGACCTCAAAAGCAGTGAATTATCGCTACAAACCGCCGAGAATAACTACTTGATTGCTATATATAATATTCTTTTGGCTAGTTTGGAGGTGAAAAAGGTAACTGGGAATTGGTAGTCCCATAGCAATCTTCATTTTTTCTTTTCCAATACGCACTCAAATTACGGCTTTTTCACCATCTTTGCTGCGAAATATTTATTGGTAATAAAATGATCAGAAATACGCCTTTTTAAGGCTAAAATTCAGGACATTTGCTACGAATCACCAATAATCAGCAACAAAAATTTAAATAAAGAAATATGAAATTTGCCGTCATTGTATTCCCCGGTTCCAACTGCGACGATGATATGATCCATGTACTTGGTACAGTAATGGGCTGTCAGGTAGAAAAAGTATGGCATAAAGAGACCGCATTGCCCAGCCATTTTACGACTAAAGATTGCGTCATTTTGCCCGGCGGGTTTTCTTACGGCGATTATGTACGTGCGGGTGCTATTGCGCAGTTTTCGCCCATTATGCAAGATGTAAAGGCATTTGCAGCGAAGGGCGGCTATGTTTGGGGTATTTGCAATGGTTTCCAAATCTTATGCGAAGCGGGGTTATTGCCCGGTGTGCTGTTGCGCAATGCCAATCAAAAATTCATTTCCAAAAATATTTACCTCAAAACCATCACTACAGAATCGGAAATTACGACTGAATTGGATACCACCAAGGCATTAAAAATACCAATTGCACACGCAGAAGGTCGCTATTATGCCGATACGGCTACTTTAGATCGTTTGGAGGCCAATAATCAAGTCCTTTTCCGCTACTGCGATGAGTACGGTCACGTTACGCCCGAAAGCAACCCGAATGGAGCAGAGCGCAGTATTGCAGGTATTTGCAATGAAGGCCGCAATGTATTTGGTATGATGCCACACCCCGAACGCGCCTCCGAAACAGATCTCGCTAATACAGATGGTCGTGGTATGTTTGAATCGCTTATTTCAATGCATTCAACTGCTGCCATTTAATTCACCTAAAACATAAACAAAGATGCAAAGACGCACCGCTATTAAATCGATCAGCACAGCTACGGCTGCTGCGTTCCTTACAGAAAACCTAAGTGCCCGCGTGGCCGCAGCAGATACTGTGCTGCACGGGGAAGATTTTGCTGATAAAGTAAACCACTCCGCTTGTCGGTGGTGCTACAGCGATGTTCAGTTGGATGATCTTTGCAAAAAAGGTAAAGAAATTGGCTTACAAGCTATTGATTTACTGACACCCGAAGAATGGCCCATCGCCCGTAAATATGGCCTCACCTGTAGCATGGGTACCGACCAACCAAAAGGTTACGGCATTCCAAACGGCTTTAATCGTTTCGAGCACCACGATACATTGGTGCCATTTTACGAAGATTTGATTAAAAAAGCAGCCAATGCGGGGATCGAAAAAATTATTTGCTTTTCGGGTAATCGCGGTGGATTGGACGACGAACTGGGTATCCAAATTTGTGCAGTAGGTCTAAGAAAACTAATGCCTATGGCCGAAAAATACAAGATTACGATCTGTATGGAATTGCTCAATAGCAAAGTGGATCATGGTGATTATCAATGCGATACCACTCCTTGGGGCGTTGATTTGGTCAAGGCGGTCGGTTCCGATAATTTCAAGTTACTGTATGATATTTATCACATGCAAATCATGGAAGGCGACGTAATCCGCACCATCCGCGAATCCAATAAGTATATTGCACATTACCATACTGGCGGTGTACCGGGGCGCAACGAAATCGACGAATCGCAGGAATTGTATTACCCCGCCATTATGAAAGCCATCGTGGACACAGGGTATAAAGGTTTTGTAGCACAGGAGTTTATTCCTAAAAATACAAACAAACTGGAGTCGTTGGAGAAATGTGTAAAGATTTGTTCGGTGGGTTAAGATCATATTTCATCCATTAATAAAAAAGGGTAAAACGCGTTTGCGTTTTACCCTTTTTTATTAGCTATAAATATCTCAGTGCGCTGCACCTAATTAGCAGTACTCAATTCTATATAATCGAGTACTGCTAAAATATAAAACTATTGATTAGCAGGTGCAGCAACAGCAGCACCTTCTTTTGAGCAAGATTTGCCAGCAGCAGCAGTACCGCTTTTGCAGCACGCTTTGCCTTCACCTGCAGCAGCGCAAGCTTTACCTTCTTTCTTTACCATGCCAGTTTTTGCATCAGCAGACAAAGACTTAGGTGCTTCGTTTACGAAAGTGTTAGCACCTTCGTCAAAACGTACACTTACAAATTTAACGTTACCTTGTTGATCTTGCTCTTTACGAACATAAGAAACAACACCAGCGTCGTCAACGCGCTTTTCAATCGTTGCATCAGCAGCAGCAGCCTTTGCTACTTTACCTGCGCAGCAAGATTTACCAGCAGATGCAGAACCGCCTGAGCATTGTGCGTTAGCAGCACCAAGGCTCAACGCGAAAAGAAAACCAAATAAAAATAACACCTTTTTCATGGCGAAAAACAATTTTTTAATTGTGATAAAATAATGTGATCAAAGAACAATCTCTTAGACAATACAAAAGTACAATAGTTGTTTGAATTTGAATAGAATTTACTAAATCTTAACAATATTCTTCAACAGACATTATACAGAATTAGAGTCGTAATGCTGTATAATGTCTAAAACTTTGTTTTTAATAGATCCACACCCAATGATCTAAACAACCGATTAATCTCCGGTAAATTATCCTTTTTAATCAATTCCCATTTAGCCAACTGCTCATCGGTGAGGCGAAACAACATTTCACGTACCTCTAATGATTGTTGGGTGGGCGGATAATCTGATTGTGCATTCAATCCCATCAAATTGGCTAATTTGTCATTTAACCGAACCGGAAAATTGAGCGGATCTTGAGACGAACGGTTTTGGGTTTGATAAATGGCTTTTTCCACACTCGTCATTACAGAATCGGTTTTGGCCATTAGATCCGTTAAGGCTTTAAATTCCGCTTTTTTATCCGTTTTTTCTTTCAAAACTGCCAATTGTGCGCGCACATCCCGAATATCTTTGATCGCACGGTGTGCTTTGGTGATTTTTTCACCCACCGATTGTACAAAATCAAGTTGACGCTTAAAATCGGCAGGTGTCGATTTTGAACGCTTATCGGGTACAATTTTAAACGGCGCATTCAGCGTTTCTGCCTTGGTTTCCAAGCGAACGGTATAGTTGCCGGGTACTGCTTTAGGCCCTTCCAAATCGTAACTCCAAAGCACCATTCCATCAAATTTTTCAGCGGGCGGATAGGTCATATCCCATACAAAACGATTGCCGCCTTTTTTTAAGTCCAGTTTTGCATCGTCGGTTTTATTGGTGTATCTGCGGACAAGTTTATTATCTGCATCGTAAAAAGCAAGCGCAATGGTATCCTTTTCATTGGGCAAATCCTTGATCCAAAAATGTACCATTACGCCATTGGGATGATTTTCACCGGCAAATTTACTTTTACCACCGCTGTAGCCCCCCATGCGATAGGTTTCAGCGGGTGTAAACAAACGGATATTGGCATTGGATTGTGTTTCGGAAGCCAATTGTTGTATCGGATTCAGGTCGTCAATCATCCATAATGCGCGCCCTTGGGTGGCTGCGATGAGTTTATTTTCTTTGATCGTTAAATCGGTAACAGGCACAATAGGCAAGTTCAATTGCATGGTTTTCCAATTAGCACCATTATCCGAACTATAGTACATACCCTGTTCCGTACCTGCGTACAATAAACCTTTTACTTTTTGATCGGCGCGGATCACCCTTGTAAAATGTTCTTCCCCAATACCATTTGTAATTTGTTTCCAAGTAACACCATAATCCGAGGTATAGCACAAATACGGCTTGTAATCGCCCAGTTTATAAGAAGTTGCTGCCAAATAGCAGCCGCCATCGTTGAATGGATCTGGTTCTATACAGTTGATCATCGTCCAGCGGGGAAGGCTTGGCGGGGTTACGTTATTCCAAGTTTTGCCGCCATCGCGGGTCACATTTACCAGACCATCATCGCTACCTGTCCAGATCAAATCGCGTACGCGCGGACTTTCAGCAGCGGCAAAAATGGTACAGTAATATTCAACGCTTGTATTGTCTTGTGTGATCGGACCACCTGATGATTTTTGGCGACTTTTATCATTGGTTGTCAAATCGGGAGAAATGACCGTCCAAGTTTGTCCTTCGTCGGTCGTTACATGCAAATTATTGGAGCAAGCGTATAGTTTTTTAGGATTGTGGGGACTAAAGAACAGCGGAAAATTCCATTGGAAACGGTATTTTGCATCTTCTGCACCGTGTCCCATATTATCTTCTGGCCATACATTGATGGCGCGTTGCGATTTATTAGCATGGTCATAACGGCTCAAAAAGCCATGATATTCGCCACCATAAACAATATCTGGATTCGATGGATCCACCGCAATATGGCCGCTTTCGCCGCCAGCAGTGGATTCAAAATCACGGTCGCCAATGCTACCGCCATTGGTACGATGTTCTATCCTAACGCTGGAATTATCCTGCTGCGCGGCATAAATTCGGAAAGGGAAAGCATTATCGGTCGTAACGCGATAAAACTGCGCGGTGGGCTGGTTATGGTAAGTCGTCCAAGTTTCGCCGCCGTCATAAGTGACTTGTGCGCCGCCATCATCGGCAATAATCATCCGGCGTGGGTCTTCTGGTGCCACCCAAAGGTCGTGGTGATCGCCATGCTGGGCATTTTTGCGAGAAAAGGTTTTACCTCCGTCTTTTGATTTGTGGTAGGATACGTTCATTACATAGACCACGTCTTCGTCTTCAGTATCGGTATAAATCCGCGAATAATACCAAGCGCGTTGGCGCAAATTGCGGTCATCATTGGTTTTTTTCCAAGTTTTACCACCATCATCCGAGCGAAAAACGCCCCCTGTTTTGCTTTCAACAATGGCAAAAACACGATCGGGTCGTACGGCGCTGACCGCCACACCAATGATACCGATGGTGTCCTTCGTCATGCCTTCGTTTTTGATCAATTCTACCCAAGAATCGCCGCCATCGGTACTTTTCCACAAAGAAGAACCCTCTCCACCAGAAGAAAGGCTGTGCGGATTGCGACGGATGCGCCAAGTGGAAGCATACAGGATACGTGGATTGGTTGGATCCATCGCTAAATCGACTGCGCCTGCGGCACTATTTACAAAAAGTACTTTTTCCCAGTTTTTACCGCCATCTTTGGAGCGATACACGCCGCGGTCGTTTGAGTCTTTGAACAAATCGCCCATTACTGCGGCATATACAATATCCGAATTGGTCGGGTGTACCCGCAAACGAGGAATATGTCGGCTGTTTTTCAAACCAATACTCTTCCAAGTTCGGCCTGCATCATCGGATTTCCACATGCCTGTACCGTAACTGACATTGCCACGTACCGTAACCTCACCGCCGCCAACATAAATCACATTATGATCGGATGGTGCAACCTCAATGGCGCCAATGCTACCGCCAAAAAAGCCATCCGAAATACATTCCCAACTACGGCCACCATCTTGGGTACGCCATACTCCCCCGCCTGTACCGCCAAAATAAAAGAGATTAGGTTGGCCTGCTACGCCCGTAACAGCAGCCGAGCGGCCACCTCGAAAAGGGCCTACATTGCGCCAATTAACGCCAGTTTCAGTAGGCGTTAAGGTAGTTTGCGCTTGAATTGGATTCCAAGTTGGAATACATGCTGCTATGAAGAGCAGCAAAAGGTATAAATGCTTCATATTATTCGTTATAGATGAATTATTAGGGCAAACATACGCGGATTTATTTAGTATTTCGTAATTATCCGGTAGCCATAAATAATTCCCGTAGGGAATATATGTTTATAGGCTAAATAGGTGCGTGCGTCCAAATCCCGTAGGGATTTTATGTAAAAAACGCATAAAATAACATACATTCCCTATGGGAATTGATCTAGTTTTTCATTCAACCCTATAAACATGCATTCCCTCCGAGAATTTGGACAACAGCTGAAAATTACAGTATTTCAAGAAAACTAATGATTGATTTCCAGTACTGCTTCACCATCAAACCCTTCTAAATGTACCACCAACAAGCCTTGTTTATCTGTTTTTTGCTTCAATACGAGTATTTTTTCTAAAGTAATGGGGTCGTATTGCGTAATGGTATAAGTGCCTCCTAGCAGTTGGATAGCCATATTTAACGGCTTTTTAGCACCTTCGGCAAATACAACGATTCGTTTGGTATTGGGAGTCATCAACATCTCGGCTTTGTGGCCTGTACTTATTTTTTTGATTAAATGACGACTCGGTTTCATTTCCCAAACCTTTGCTGCTTCTAAAAAACGACGCATCAATGCGAATTGACGACGCAAATCTACACTTCCACCACCAGGAGCATCCTGCTGATCGGTACCATCGGGATGGGCTACTGTAAAGGAATAGTCCAAATGGTCAAACATGGCGCCTCCTGCTATAAAAAACCGCCACGCTTGCAGGCGGTAAGGTGCATCTGCGGTGCCATTAAATCCTGTTTCGTCGCAACAAATGGGTCGCTTCAGGTGCAGGTTATCATATACCGCATCGGGATGGGCATAATGGAAATGATAAACCGAAACAAATGTATCAGGCGTATCGATACGCGACCTAAAATTGCAGTGATTGCGCGCAATAAGGTGTTGTTTATTCAGCGATTGCTCGGCATCATGGAGCACTTGAGCGATATACATTTGCCAAGCCATACGATCGGGATTCGCGTAATCTGCCGATTTTTGCCAGCCCACTGCACTCGCAGGGGCAATAGAATCGTGTTGTTGAACGGGCATTCCTGATACACCCGCATCGGCCCAAGGCTCATTTTGAATTTCGTACAGCACATTATCAAAAGCATAGAGTTCGTGGGCCATACGTTGCACAAAAGCCGTTTGAAAGGCCAATATACGTTCGTTTTTTAGCACAAACGCTGAATCTTTGCCGACATTTTCGGTAGCATTCACATTGGATTCCGCACAAAGCGGGCTGCTTTTCCAACCGTCATCGGTGTAGAGTGAAGAGAACAGGGTAACTTCAACAATGATGCCTCTTTGTTCCGCCGCCTCGACGAATGTACGCAGGCGCGACCAATAATTTTCGTCCCATTGTGTAAGGTCAAATTTGTTACCGCCAAAAATATAACCAGGTTCATTACTACGAAGATAAGGCGTAAGCAAACGATCTTTCGCCGGGCCTAAAGTATTTTTGGGGATTCCAAAAGTACCCGAATTGTATGATTCTGCATATTGACCCGTAAAAATACGGGTATAATTCAACCCTTCCGCCGCTATGGTATTCAGGTATTGTTGAAAATCAAAATCAGGGTTCAATACCGCCCCGTAATGCTCTCCCGAGCCTAAAAGTATCAAAGGTTTGCCTTGGTATTCAAAATAACGCGGATACTTTTCCGAGACGCGCAAGGTGGATTGCGCCAGGATGGAAATTGGGAAAAGGAGTACCCAAATCATGTATTTCATAAAATCACTTTTAATACACCATCAATTGCCCAACAAACGCAGGTTGTTCCTCCATTGCAGTCCTTACTTTATAGGTATAGATACCGGGTGCTAACTGAGGCAATTGCCAATCATAGTGCATAGCACCATTTCTGCGGGTAAATACATCTGTGGAGGCAACCCTTCGTCCGTGCATATCAATGATTTCAATAGTTACCCCATCACCAGAACGCAAGTAAAATTCGGAATGCAACATACCACCCGAACGTACTGGATTAGGGTATATTTTTGGGTTAAAATACTCAGCACTATTGTAAGTACCTACATAAATACCTGCAATAGCACCATCCATCCAGTGCAGGCGATCAATAGTCCAATTGCGCAGGTATTCGATCTCTTCAGCATGCGAATTACCCACAAAATAATTGGGCCATTGGGGGATGCCCATAATTGGCCATCGTTGAAAATTACGTGCAGCGGGTCCAAAACTAATTAAGGCGTTCATGGAATCAATAATGCCATTTACAGCCATGTCGCTGAGTGTGGTTTGGCGGAGTGCTTTCCAGCGTTGTTGGGTAGCAATAAGGTAATTACTATCTTGTCGCAGCCGTTGCCACCAAAACGGAACAACCCAACTATCATCGGGGCAAATGGAATTAAAATCCCAAGACCAACCCGAGACAGATTCACCCTGACAATAATTGACATTACCATACCCGATATTAAAATCCCAGGCTGGCCCTGCATGTAATTTACTAAAACCCATGGTATCGCGGTCTTTGTACAAAAAAGTACTAATGCGATAACCATCAATATTTTTACTCATTTCGTTGATGAGCATAAAATCAATAAACGAATTGCGGTCGATATATTTTTGATAACCTACCGTTGCATCCATAAAATTGCTCCCACGCAAAGCATCTTCCATTTGGCGCATAAACCCTTGAATATAAGTGCGTTGTGCTTGAGTGATTAAATCGGGTTTAGGGTAATGATAGAGGAATTGGATCAATTGCCCCCCAGATACACCGAATGGAGGCACATGCGAATTCCAATAGAGATTAGGCGCATCAGCCCCCTTGTCTATCTTGATAATATAGCCGCCTGTATTATCAGCATTGTCTATTTTAGCAATATCGACGCGATCACCGTCGCGTTTAATTTTTTCAGTCAATACATATACACCATGGTACGTCCCATTGAGTACCACTTCTACCAATCGAGTACGCGGCGTATAATTGAGTGCCGTAAGTCGGCGGCTCATTTCAAAAGCCAATACATCGCGCAGCAGCGATTTATCTGAATACGGAGAAAGCAGTACCCAATCGCCTTCTTTGGGCATACCGAGTAATTTTTCCTCTATATCAGCACCTGCGGCATCGCGCAATTCGATACTGAATGGTTTTTTAGGCGAAAAGTACAGAGAGGTTTGTCCACGGGTTTCGATCCCCATTAATCCATCATAATCATTGTATGGGCCTGCTACATTATTCATTTGGCCGGGCCAATTGTCAACAATCCTTAGTTTGGCCTCTATTTTTATATCATCGGGAATATCAGCACCATTGGCATCAATGACGACGATTGGGAGATTGCTGGTTGAAAATCCACCTTGTGCAGAGATCTGAGATTGGAACGCTAGGAGGCGTAACGTTAGTAAAATGAGTAGTGTTTTATGCATGTTTGTACTTTTATTTGCCCCATAAAGGTACACGTTGTTTTAGTATATCAGTCTAGTAAATGTAGAAAAGTGAAATGTTAAAATACGTTGAGCATCACTTTAGTCACTTCCATCGTCTTTTTTACGTGATTAGTCGTGTATCGTATCAAAACCGCACAATAACCATGGTAATATTGCACCAAGTTTCACCGAAAGAGGTGGCCATTAAGTACTTGGACACAATTAATTCTCATTTTGAACTTGGTCATTTCTGCAATTAATTGTGTACAAGTACTTACCAACCCTTTCTCAAAAATTCATACTTATGTTCTTCATATTTCTTGGTGCAATTACTTGGTTTATATTTACCGTAATTGCCAAAACTAACCCTCAACGCGCCCAATTAGGCAAATACGGCAACATGTTTGGTATTGGACTCGTTGTTTTAGGCTTGCTCGTAGCAAGCACAGAGCAAATCCAACCTGGTCATGTTGGTGTAAAAACATTATTCGGAAAGGTGCAGCCGGATATACTCACCGAAGGTCTTAATTTTGTAAATCCGCTCGTTGATATTGTGGATTTTGATACCCGAACTCAAAACTATACCATGTCGGCAATACACAGTGAAGGCGATAAAGATGGCGACGATGGTATCCGCGTACTCTCTGCTGATGGCTTGGAAGTCACCTTCGATCTAACAGTATTGTACCGCTTGGATGCCGCAAAAACACCCGAAATATTGCAAACAATAGGCAGAGAAATTACGGATAAAATTGTTAGACCCATCGCACGTACCAAAATTAGGGATTTTGCAGCCAATTATGATGCTGTTTCCTTGTATTCCTCTAAAAGGGAAGAGTTCCAATCCAAGTTATTTGATGGTATTACCAAAGAATTTCAGCAACGTGGATTAACCTTGGAAAATATCTTGGTACGCAATGTCACCTTACCTGCTTCGGTTCGGCAAGCCATTGAGAACAAGATCAATGCCGAGCAACAATCACAACAAATGCGTTATGTATTGGAAAAAGAAAAGCAGGAAGCCGATCGTAAACGCGTAGAAGCACAGGGTATTGCCGATTATCAACGTATCCTGACATCGAGCCTGACGGATAAGTTATTGCAGTACGAACAGATTAAAGCACAAAAGGAATTGGCCAATTCACCCAATGCAAAAGTGATCCTAATGGGTAATAGCAAAGGTGCTCCGATTTTAATTGGTCAATAATTTTTCAACTATTTTTAAAAAACAGCGTTTTATTTGCCGCAAGCGTACTCCCGCTTGCGGTTTTTTTTTATATTTCAAGATTTTAATACTAAATATGGTATCAGTCGGCATTGACGATATGGCATTTTATGCGCCAAAGATTTATTTAGACATCAGTGAATTGGCCACAGCACGCCAAATTGCCGTCGAGAAACTTCGCGATGGCTTAGGTCTGCACAAAATGGCACTTCCTGATGCACATGAGGACGCTGCTACCATGGCCGCTGAGGTCATCTATGAACTGATCACACGCAATAATATTGATCCAAATACTATTGGGCGTATTTATTTGGGTACCGAAAGTGCATTGGATATGGCCAAACCAACGGCCACCTACGCAATGGGCATGGTGCAAGAGCGATTGAAAGGCAAATATGGCAACGATTGTTTCCGGCATTGTGATGTACTGGACATGACTTTTGCTTGTATCGCAGCCACTGATGCTTTACTCAATACCCTTGATTGGGTAGCGGCACAACCAAATCGGATCGGTATTGTCATTGCTTCCGATATTGCAAAGTACGAATTAGAGTCGTCTGGTGAATATACACAAGGTGCTGGAGCAGTCGCACTTTTGGTCAAAAGCAACCCACGTTTACTCAAAATAAAACCGGTGGTAGGTATTGCTACAGAAAGTGTACACGATTTTTATAAGCCACGCCGGGAAATATTTACAGAAACACCCGTATTTGATGGCCAATACTCGAACCAATGTTACCAAGACCGAATGACCGAAGCCTTACAACATTTTAGGGTACAGGCGGAGCACTCGGGACTGATGAAACCGGAGCAAAACCCAGCACTCAGCGAGCGTTGGGCGCGTATGATCTTCCACTTACCTTATGCGTTCCATGCAAAACGCATGTTTACCGAACCATTTATCGCCGAGCGCAAAGCAAAAGGCGCATGGGACGGCGATGTAAAAAAATACGGTTTTAAGGAGCCAGTTCGCTCCGATTTTGAAGACCAAAAATCGTTCTCAAAAGCACAGGCTGGTTTTGTTAAATCAGTGAGTGAGTCCACACTTTATAAGCAATTTGTCGCCCAAAAACTCGAAAAAGCGCAGCGTGCTAGCAGTGAAATGGGTAATCTATATACGGCATCCGTGTTTTTGGCATTGATGAGTACGTTAGAAAGTGACCTTACAGAAGGTATCGAACTCGCAGGAAAACGTTTCGGTTTTGTGGCTTACGGGTCTGGCTCTAAAGCAAAAGTTTTTGAAGCCACAGTGGCTGCAGAATGGCGTGCTGTTACAACGCATTTTGAGGTATTTAAAAAAATTAACGATCGGAAAGCTATTTCTTATCAAATATACCACGATCTACACACAGGCACTCAATCTCTAGCATACGCGCCCGTGAAAGGACGCTGGGGGCTTACAGCGGTCGGAACAGAAGGCGTTACAATTGGGGCGCGGTATTATGGAATGATTTAAGTATTTCCCCCCATTTGCCCCTACCTTTGCAGCCACATGTCCTTTATACAACAACTGATCCAGCACCTGATTGTTTTCAGGAATACTATTCGTGCCAATCGGTACTTGGATATTGGCTTAAAAACAGTTGTGGTGGTTTTGTTGGTACTCGTACTATATTTTGATTTGAGCAGCAATAACCATCTTGGGCAGGTTTGGGTAATATTTTTACAAGAATTACAAGGCGCCAACTTAAGTCTATTGATACTTGCTGTGGTGCTGATGCCCTTTAATTGGTTTGCCGAAACGGAAAAATGGCGGCAATTTGTACATCGTTACGAGTATATGCCGCGCTGGCGCGCACTTATGGCCGTTTTTACAGGTGTAACCTTTTCGCTTTTTACCCCCAATCGCGTAGGGGAATATGGTGGCCGAATGTTATACGTGCATCCGCGCAACCAATGGCGGGCCGTAGTAGCCAATGTAGTGGGCAATTTTTGCCAATTTATAGTCTTGCTGGGGATGGGATTATTCGGCACAATTTATATTGTAGGGCATTTTGACATCATAGATCGGCGGCTGTCCACATTACTTATCATCGCTGGATCTGCGGCGCTCCCCCTTATGTTTTGGGTATATTACCATTTTGAACTTGTTATTGATTTCGTAAAAAAGGTTAAAATAGTGCAACCCGTTTTACCGTTATTGAGGCAATTGAACCTTGGGGTAATTCGGCAATTTACCAAAGCAGAACGTACCTCTATCCTGTTTTGGGCTTTGTTGCGCTTTTTTATATATGCTACCCAGTATTTTCTTTTATTGCGTTTTTTTGGCATAAAAACAGGCATCATCGGTGGTTATGCGGGTATTTCGGCACTTTTTTTACTGCAAACTAGCATACCTTTGCCTCCACTTGCGGGTTTGGTGGCGCGAGGTAATTTGGCCGTTTTACTTTGGGCGCAGTTTGGAGCCAATGAAGTAGCCGCTTTGGCAGCCACCTTTACATTGTGGGTAATAAACTTGGTCATACCCGCGTTAATCGGAACTTTTTCGTTTTTTCACGTCAATATTTCCAAATCACTTGGATATGAAACTGATACCATTAATGAACACCCTGAAAATCTTAATTTGCCTGCTCACGCTGTCTCTGTCTCCGTACCTGACGACAGCACAGGATAAGGTTTACACTACAGAAACAGTACCCTTTAAGCACGGTGAAGAACTGACGTACAAAATTTTTTACAATTGGAATTTTGTATGGATGCCCGCTGGTGAGGTTACTTTTAAGGTTTGGGACGAAGGCACCCAATTCCATTATCAGGCGTTTGGCAAAACCTATTCCTCTTACGAATGGTTTTTTGCGGTGGACGACCGCTATGAGTCGTGGGTAGAAAAATCTACTTGTTTGCCCAATTACTCCGAACGCAGTGTGAGTGAAGGCAAATACCAAATTTTTGAAAAAATAGCTTTTAATCAGAATAGTAAAAAAATGTCAGTTTGGCGTGCACCCAAGCGCGGTGGCACAGAAACCAAAACAGAACACGAAGTAAAGGCTAAAGTACACGATGTACTTTCCACCATGTTTTGGCTGCGTACCATTGATTTTGTCTCCAAAGGTGCGGGGAGTTCTGAAACCTTTTCTATTTTTATGGATCAAGAAGAATTTCCACTAAAAATGCGTTATATCGGCAAAAACGCTAGTAAAAACATTCATGGTATGGGAAAGTACAAAACCCTCAAGTTCCAGCCAGATGTCATTGCTGGTAATGTTTTTAAAGAAGATGCCAAAATGACGGTTTGGGTAGGTGATGATGAGAACCGTATTCCTGTAATGATCGAGTCTCCTGTTTCGGTAGGTTCGGTGAAGGTGGTACTCAAATCGTACAAAGGTCTGAAATATGATTTTACAGCGAAGGTTGGAAAGTAAGGAGCGATTTTAAATAAAAAATAATATGCAAGTTAATCCCTTTCTAAGGGCATTTTACCATTTTTGTAGGATACTGGCTTATATTGGGTCTCGTGTTTATTTCCGTCGGTTGGCGGTACTGGGCAAAGAAAACCTCGTGCACGTGAAAGGGCCTGTGATCATTGTGGTCAATCACCCTTCAACGCTTATGGATGTGTTGTTGCCCGGTGCTTATATTCCAAGGGTAATGTTTTTTTTGGCTAATTATGGATTGTTCAAAAACCCTGTGAGTGGCTGGATTTTTAGCCGTTTATACTGTATTCCAGTCAAACGAAAAGAAGATGTAGCCGAAGGCGAAGAGCGCGATAACGACAATGCTTTTGAAATGTCATTTGAACACCTGATTAAGGGCGGTGCGCTCTTTATTGCCCCAGAAGGCGTAAGTTATATGAACCGATATATCAGGCCACTCAAGACAGGGACGGCGCGTATTGGATTGGGCGCAGAAGCCCGAAATGCGGGAAATTTAGGACTCAAGATTTTGCCCATTGGATTGTCCTATAATTCACCTCATTTGTTCCGTAGTAATGCAGTAATGCGCGTTGGCACGCCGATACAAGTGGCAGATTGGTTACCTGCTTGGCGTGAAAATGTCCCAGCCACAGTGGACCAACTTACCCAACATATCGAAAACCAATTAAAAATTCTCAGTATTCATACCGATGACGAGGAAGGCGAGGTTTTTATCACTCGTTTAGAAACCATGCTCCATACAACCGACCCACTTCCTTTGACAGCGGAGTACCACCGGACGCAAGAACGGATCAAAAAAGACTTAAACAATAGTAATTTACGAGAAAAAACAGGACAATATTTTGAAACACTGCAAGCCAAAGGCATAGATGACAATGTAGTGGCAGGGCAATTTACGGCCATACAGGGATTGGTATTGTTGTTAGGTTGGCCGCTGTTATTGCCTGCATTTTTGTTTTGGGCACTTCCTTGTTATTTGCCTTATTTATTGAATAAAAAACTCAATTTGTATATTGGCTATTCATCTACTGTAAAAGTAGTGGCAGGGATTTTCTTTATGATGCCCTTAATGTTGTGGATCGTTTGGCATTTTGGGAAGCCGTTTTATACTGCTTTTTGGCACTATCCGGCGGTCTTGATTGGCTTTTTATTGTTGGGGCTTTTTGCAGAATATTACCTCGATTGCTGGCGTGCAATGCTAGACCGACGAAAACGAAAATTACTACCAGCAGCAGACTTATTAAACTTACAAAAATGGAGAGCGACAATCATCGGTTAATTCAACTGATACATCCTATACGCTGCCCAAAAATGTGCCACGGATCCGCCTAATACAAACAAATGCCAAATCGTATGGGCGTATTTTTGGGTCTCCCAGCGATAGAAAAAAATACCAATTGTATAACTCAACCCGCCCACTAATATCCATTGAAAAACTTCAAAGTGCATTTTTTCCATAAAGGGATAGACTAAAAAGACCGCCGACCAACCAAGAAAAACATAAACAACTAAGGATGCTTTATGGTATTTACCAGTGAAAAACAGCTTTAAAATAGCACCTGTAAGAATCATCGCCCATTGACAACTCAAAAAGACAGTGGACATAGGCGCATCGACATAACGCTGTACAAAAGGCATATAACTCCCGCCTATCAGGAAAAAAATAGCGACATGATCGCCAATATGAAACCATCGCTTTGCGGGTTGCGATTGTATGCCGTGGTACAACGTGGAGCAGACATAGACCGACAATAACCCAAATCCAAAGAGTAATGTGGCAAAATACGCGCCATATTGACCCGAATCACTGGCTTTTTCTAATAAATAAGGTAATGCTAATACGGTGCATACAATACCAATACCGTGCGTAAAGGCATTGGCATATTCTTCCTCGAGGGTTTGCTGGCGTAATTTCATAATAATAATGGAATAAATGAAGTTGAAGTACGAGCCTGTATAAAAAAAATAGGCCTGCCTAACTTACGTCGGGCAGCGCCTCATATCAATCTTCCTACCGTGTTTTATTCTTGAAACAACCTTAGTAAAAAGGTTTGTTATTTTTTCTGCTGCAAAGATAAGTAACTAGCATAATACAATGCAAGTTTTTTAACAAAACATTATAAAATACTAATAACGGCAAAGGTAAAATACTTTTTATTATTTTTAAAAGGAAAAAATATTTTTTTAAAAAAAATAAAAAAAGCCGCCGAACTTACGTCAGGCGACCCATGAAAAATCAATCTTCCTACCGTAATTTATTTAAATTCTTCTTTTTTAAGGAAGAATTTTATCTTTAAACGAATTTAATTCATTCGAACTTGTGCAAAGTTAAAGGAAAAAGCCATTCTTGGGTGATTAATTAACGCTATTTTTTTGTTAATAATTCATCAACAAGATATGCGATCTGTTTTCCTCTTTAAATGCTTAAAGTAAGCAAAATAGTATTTGCTAGCCCAACTTTAAAAATCAAACTTAATCCCTTGCGCCAATGGTACGGTCTCCGAGTAATTGATCGTATTAGTTTGGCGACGCATATACGCTTTCCAGGAATCAGAACCAGATTCGCGACCACCGCCAGTTTCTTTTTCCCCACCAAAAGCACCGCCTATTTCAGCACCTGATGTACCAATATTCACATTGGCAATACCGCAATCCGAGCCTGCGGTAGAAAGGAACAGTTCTGCCTCGCGCAAATTGGTCGTCATAATCGCCGATGACAAGCCCTGTGGTACACCATTTTGCATGGCAATAGCCTCTGCTAAAGTATCGTATTGAAGCAAATATAAAATAGGCGCAAAGGTCTCGTGTTGGACTATTGGCCATTCGTTTTGCGCTTCCACGACACATGGTTTTACATAACAACCGCTTTCGTAGCCGGCACCTTCCAGCACACCGCCATCTACTACCATTTTACCACCAGCAGCCTTAGCGGCTTCAATGGCTTGGAGGTAATTTTCCACTGCGCCTTTATCAATGAGTGGCCCTACATGGTTATTAGGATCTAGTGGATCGCCAATACGCAATTGCTTATATGCACTGGCTAAGGCATTTTTTACTTCGTTGTACATACTGGAATGTACGATCAAGCGGCGTGTAGAAGTACAACGCTGACCAGCAGTACCCACTGCGCCAAATACGGCACCAGTAAGTACAATTTTCATATCGGCAGATGGCGCAATGATAATCGCATTGTTACCACCCAATTCCAATAATGACCGACCGAGGCGTTCTGCAACGGTTTTACCTACTATCTTGCCCATACGCGTACTACCGGTAGCACTCACCAGCGGAATACGGGTATCTTTACTCATCATTTCGCCTACTTTATAGTCGCCATTGATGATTGAAGAAATACCTTCCGGCAAATTATTCGCTTTTAATACTTTTTGGAATAATAACTGGCATGCTACTGCGCAAAGTGGTGTTTTTTCTGATGCTTTCCAAACACAAACATCGCCACAGACCCAAGCAATACAAGCATTCCAAGACCATACGGCTACAGGGAAATTGAAGGCAGAAATAATACCAACAATACCAATAGGATGCCATTGCTCATACATACGGTGTGCGGGGCGCTCGGAGTGCATCGTAAGGCCGTATAATTGGCGGGAAAGACCCACTGCAAAATCGCAGATATCGATCATTTCCTGTACTTCACCAAAGCCTTCTTGTAGGCTTTTGCCCATTTCGTAACTCACCAAACGACCCAATGGGTCTTTGTATTGGCGCAGTACATCACCGTATTGGCGCACAATTTCGCCGCGTTTAGGGGCGGGCATTTCGCGCCATACTTTGAAAGCATCTTGAGCACAAGCGATAACTTGTTCGTATTGGTCACGGGTAGTGGTGGTTACCGCACCGATGCGTTCGCCATCAACAGGCGAAAAACTTTGAATTGAACGAGCACTGCCCGTAAGGCTGTTTTGGCCCGTCCATGTACCTGCATTTTGGCTTTTTAAGCCCAATTTGCGGAGAAACTCTTTTGGTTGCACTATAAAAATTAAGTTAGGTTTGCAAAATAATCTGCAAAGGTATGACATTTACCCTAGATATGCTTCGACTGCATGGGTTTTGTATATGAAAATCGCACAGTTATGCCCAAATCAGGATCGTTCGGTCATCGCTGCACGACAATAGCCCTTCATGCGTCCAACGCAAGCGATTCACCGAATTGAGATGCCCATGATCGCGAAAAGTTTCCAATACTTTGAGGAGACTCAAGTCATTTGCGCGCCAAATTTTGATCGACTTGTCACGGCTGGCACTGGCTAAATATTGGCCATCCGGCGATAGCGCAAGGTGGTTGATGGTGTATAAATGCGCAGGTTGGCTACTGGTATTTGTATTAAAATTGACCCATGATTTTAGTAGGGCATCGCGGCCACCGGAATAAAGTACTTGGCCATCGGGCGACCACAGTACGGAAAAAACAGCGAATTGGTGTGCAGCAACCTGCGAAAGGAGCGAAAAATCTGATTTTTGGATATAATAAATATTGCCATCACTTGCTCCAATGGCAAAAATACCTGTAATCGGGTTGTAAGCAATGGAGCGCAAAGAACGATTACTCAGTTGGAAACTTTCTACTGCGCGTTGTTGCGTGGCATCCCAACGGGTAAACATACCGTCGCCGCCCGCCGTAAATACTTCGTTGCCCAGCCATATTATATCATAAATACCTTTTGAATGGTGTAATACATTGCGGCCTTCTGTTGGTCTGAGGCGATTGACCCAATGCAAACCGCCGAGCATATTGCCTGCCAAGATCATCTGATCGGGCCACTCGGGCGGAGCAATGGCGAGTGAAAATATTTTTGAATCCACATTGGCCACTACCCTACCCGTTTCGGGGGCATCAAAATTCCATTCGGTTATCCAGCCATCGCCGCCCGCCGACAAAAAATGTCGTGGTGTATGGCTACCCGATAATGTATAAAGAGCGGCTTTGTGGCCGGAGCAAATGGCGTGTCTCGAAAGCATTTATAAGTAAATCAGATGGAGGGTATTAAAAAAACGGGTTGTACTCTTTTTCGTGCCGGATGGTGGTGGGGTTGCCATGTCCGGGGTAAACAATGGTTTCTCCGGGCAACGTAAACATCTGTGTTTGAATGCTTTCCAACAATGTGGCATGGTTGCCGCCGGGCAAATCGGTACGCCCAATACTTTCTAAAAACAATACATCACCCGCGATGACATAGTTTTCTTTTTCATTGTAAAAAGACAAACTAGCAGGCGAATGCCCCGGTGTAAACAATACTTTCAAGGCAGAATGGCCAAACTCGATGGTATCGTCGGCTTCGATAAAGCGATTGGGCATGGGCGAACGATCAAAATTGGGGACACCGTATTTTTGGCAAACCGATGGATAATTTTCTAAAACACCCAACTCTCCACGATGTATTTCGAGGGAAAGGTTCCAGGTGTCGGCCACAAATTTGTTTCCAAAAACATGGTCTAAATGGCAATGTGTATTAATTAAACGTACTGGACGCAAGCCATTATCCGCGATAAAAGCCTTTAGTTCTGCTTTTTCTTCGGGGTCGTAGCAACCTGGATCAAAAATAATGCAGTCCTTGGTGTCGTCCGTAACGATATAGGTATTTTCTGAAAAAGGGTTAAAAGTGAGTGTGTAAACCATTTGTTTGTGTGATGCGTA